>NZ_JBHVFU010000097.1:0-19033 GCF_042801455.1 Streptomyces sp. NPDC057565
CTCACGGCCGACCCATGTAAACGGGATCTTGCCGTCCAACGCCCACTGACGAAGCGTCATCGGGTGTATCCCGAGACGCTTCGCAGCCTTGGACAGGCGCAGCAACTCCATGCAGGGAACCATACACACGCAACACTAGGGATTACTAATGAAGTTGATGAGCCTCTGGGCTCAGCTTGGCACTCCGCTGGATGGTCGAAGGGCAGGGGCTATGAGGGTTGAGAGGCAGGGCCGGTCGGTTGCGGAGTCGGAAAGACAACCGAGTTTGCTGCCGGTGCTTGGGGTGTTCATCGTGCTGGTCGCAGTACTGGAACGCTGCCTATCGCTGCTCGACGGGCCGAAGACGTACATACTCTGCGGTGACCTTGTCGAGATGTCCGAGGAACTCGACCGGGAAGCAATGGTGAACCGGTGGCTCCTGCTGGCCGGGCTAGTGCTGTCCGCGGCAGCACTGGTCGTCTCACGTGTACGCCGCTGGCGGGTACTCCCCGTGCTAGCGCTGTTTGCGGTTCTGATCTTGGTGGTTCTGGCGGACGGTTATGCGGCGCGCGCGGATACCGTCGCCTCGCAGATCTGGATGTCTCAGACCTGCGACGAACCCACGTACCCGTACAACACCTCCCGAGGCTGGTTCAACTGGAGTCCGCTCGGCCAGTGATCTGCCACGTTCTGTCCGAACCTCTAAAGCGGTGCCCCACGCGGAGTGCAGTACCGCAGCGAAGTACAGCAACCACGACAACCGAACCTGCCCGGTAGCAACCTCCTAGGGTCGTAGCCCGACCGGTGCGACCGCCAACAACCGATCTGCATAGAGCTACGGATCAGAAGGTTGCACCAGGTAGAGACGGTCTGGCCCGGTACCAGGCCGTCTCAGTTTCCGTCTCATTCAGCTACGTTCATCGCCGTACAGGCGGGATCATCGGCGGAGACCGCCCCGGCACTCGTCCGCCCATGAACGCAGGTGAACGGCCGTGGGCGCAACCCTCGCCGCCACCAGCAGACTTGCAGGTAGTACTCGGCTGTTCAACGCCCCTCCAGGCTCTGGACGGCCATCGTGTCCTTCGGGTCCGGTGCGTGCTCGGAGCCGTGGCAGGCGGCCAAGGTGGCCACTCCCAGGAGCAGGAGGGCCACCACGGCCGTCTTGCGGATCACGATCAGGCGCGGCTCCGGCCCCGGGGCACAATCCGCATCACAGCGGTTCCCAGGGCCACCAGGGCGAAGGCCGTCAGGCCCAGCCACACGCTGGTCATCAGTCCGATACCGGTAGAGGCCAACGCCCCACCGCCCACAGTAGTTGCAGGGTTGTTGTACAAGGGTCTCTCCCAAATGATCTCTGACAGTTTCTGAAGCAACCTGCTACCAGGCGCGCTCACGGCGGAACACGGAGTCCAGGTACGCCTTGGCGTGGCAGGCCTGGAGCAGGAAGTCGAAGAGCAGCTCGTACATGGACGCGGCGAGGAGCATCCGCTTCCAGCCGAGCTCCCGTACGGTCACAACCCGCTCGATCACGAAGACGAGCGAGACCCAGAGCCAGAACTCGTTGACGTGGAACGAGTGCGAGGCCAGGGCGTAGGCGAGGGTCGCTAGGTAGACGGCGGTCACGAGGACGCCGACCATGCTCAGGAGCTGACGGCCCCAGTAGCGCCACGTGATGCGCGTCAGGCCGTACTGGACGCAGTTCTCCACCGCTCCCCGCTTCCAGCGCAGTCGCTGGTCCCACAGGGCCTTCCAGGTCAGCATGACCTCGGTGGTGAGCGTGCAGCCCTCCGGCGAGAGCACTTGATAGCCCAGGTGCAGCACCGCGAAGGTCAGCTCGTTGTCCTCGGTGAGCACCGAGGTGTCGTAGATGCCCCCGAGCCCGTCCCCGGCCGGGAGACGGCCCTCCAGGCGGGCCTGGGAGATTTGCCGCAGCACCTGCACCCGGAACATGGCCGCCGTGCCGGTGAGCACCAGGCACTTGCCGCCCAGGCGCTTCACGTCCCGCGAGTAGCGGGCGTACTCGTTGCGCTGGAGGTGGCCCACGAAGCCCCCGCCGGGTCCTCCCCGGAAGGTGCCGCCCACTCCCCCGTAGCCTTTCGCGAGGTGCTCCACTCCACAGGCCACGAAGCCGGGGTCCAGGGCGCTGTCCGCGTCCGTCACGAGGACGACGTCGTCGTCGTGCAGGTAGGGCAGCAGGCGGGCCAGGGCCTGGTTCAGTCCTCCGGCCTTCTTGTGCCGGTTGCCCTGGGTCTCGAAGACCTCGGCCCCCAGGGAGTCCGCGATGGCCACGGTGGTGTCGGTGCAGTTGTCCGCGACCACGATGACCTGCCGCGGGGGCACGGTCTGCCCGTACAGCCCCTGGATGGAGTCCGCGATGGTGTCGGCCTCGTTGTGGGCCGGTATCAGGGCGATCACGTTGCGGATCTTGGCGGGTCTCAGGCCCGATCTTCGATGCTTCCCCATGGGTGCTTCCTGTGGAGTCGTTCTGAGATGGAATCGGCGGGGTCTCGGAAAGGGGTACGGCGGCCGGTTCCGAGATCACGGCGGGAGTCGTCTCCTCAGGCACAGGGGCTGTGTTGGTCGACGGTGAGAGTGATTCGCCCCCGGTCAAGGGCGTGGGCAGCGCGGCATGGTGGACGATCCGGAGTGACTGAGTGCAGCGCGGCAGAGCGACGTACAGGGCGCCCCGTACACAACGGTGGACGGGCCGATACCCGCAAGTCCGTACATGATGTCCCCCTTTACCCCATTGCTGACGGCGAAGATCACGGTCGTACCAACCGGTCGACCGGATGGCCTCGCCCGCATTCCCCATGAAAGCTTCACGTGATCTCCACGCGACGCCCGACAAATCGTACTGTCACGCGCAGTTTCCATAAGAGGCCACACTGTGACTCAGGCCCGGGGAGAGGTAGAGCCACCTACCGCAAAGCGGGACATACCTACATAGTTGCCCTACCTTCAACCATTTTTTAGTGACGGAGATCACATCGAGCAGCCGCAGCGGCATGCCCGACATGCCAACCGTGCTGCAGGCGCGAAAAGTTGACGGGTACGTGGATCAAGCCCCCGGCTGACATCCACGTCCGAAGTCGCGATACCAGTGGCCGCCGGTCAGTTGCTGGTGCGGGCGCCCGAACTCGGCGACTCCAATGGTGAACCGGGCGATGCTGAGGGTGGCGCCGATGGTGCGTGCGCGGCTCTTCTCGTGCATGCGGATCGGGCCGGCTGCGAAGCGGGACCCGCCCCGGTAGAACATCACGTGGCAGCGGAGCCTGAGGGGGAACGTCCGGACGATCACGCGGCGTGTCCCGAGCGGACGCGGGAGCGGGATCCGTCAGGGCGCAGCACGTACTGAGCGCCGCCCGGGTAGGTGACGGACATCTCACCCGAGAGCATCGGGCGGCGAACCTTCCAACCGCAGGCATAAAACTCGCGGGGGTGGTCCTCGAACCAGGAGTTGCAGACGATGCACACGAGCAGCAGGTTGTGCGCTTGGTTGATCCACTCCTTACCGAAGGAGCCCAGCCCCCGGTTGACCCGGCGGTGGATGGTCAGGTTCTGGACGTTGTTGCAGCGGAGCCGTGTCCGCCGTCACGGTCGTGCACGATCTGGCGGAGAACGTCCGTGGGGCCGGTGCGGCGGCGTCGACGGGCCACGAAGGGATTCTCCGTCCTGCTCCCGCACGCCGGGCACCGGATCGGCGCCACGGAGGAACGGTGGGAGCGAGGACGAGAACATGCACGCCAGAACCGGTTTGTGTCCTGGGAGGTGCGTCAGGGCCGGACGGTCTGCTCATGCACGGCGAAGAAGAGGTTCTGCATCGCTTCCTGAGACGCGGCGGGGTTGCCGTTGTCGAGTGCGGCGAGAGCTGCGGCCGCCGCCCTGCGCACCGGGTGCGGCAGCTCTTCCTCCGCTGCGAGGGCGTACGAACGGGTACGGCGCGCCGCACGCTCCTGGGGTGTGACAGCGCCCGGGCCCGAGATGGGGAACACCGCAGCTTCGTAGGCGGCCGTGTGGGCAAGGACCATGTGCGCGATGCCGTCGGCGTAGCCCTGCACCGCTGCTGCCTGCCGGGACTCAGCGAGGCGTCCGAGGATGCGGCCGCGGACCAGGAAGCTACTCAGCAGAGCGCCAGCGCCTATGGAGGCGGCGGCGGCTGCTGCGGCGACAGGGCCGCCCAAGAGGTAGCCGCCTCCTGCGCCCAGGACTGTCGTCGCCACGGTGACCACGATCGCCACGATGACTATTCGGGCCTGCTGCTGCGGTGTCTGGGGGGTCATGGGGGAATTGTGTCACCCGGATGGCCGCGAGCGGGCCGCCAGTGGACAGCGGCCCGCCGGCTCGGCCCTCAGCCAGATGTCAGCGGCGCAGCGGCTTCCTGCTGCTGCCGCTCGCGGGCGGTCGACAAGGCAAGGACCCCCCGCACCACCGACCGGTACAACCGGCGACGCGGGATCCTCCAGCGGGACCATCCCCGCGGGTGCGAAAAGCAGAGCAGGTCAAACCCGGCGGCGGCTTCCTTCGTAGGACCATCCCCGCGCCCGCGGGGATGGTCCCCGGGCCGACCCCGTGGCCGCCACCGCCACACTCTGCTCCCCGCACCCGCGGGGATGGTCCCGGTACTCCCCCGTACCTGTTAGTCGGCGCACGCTGCTCCCCGCACCCGCGGGAATGGTCCCTCGTATACGTCGTCGTCGGCCTTGCCGAGGTACTACTCCCCGCACCCGCGGGGATGGCCCCCAGGAGGTGAGATCGGGGCCGCGATGGGCAGTCTGCTCCCGGCACCCGCGGGATGGTCGCCGTTCAGGAAGTCGCCGCCCGGGAGATGCAGTGGCACGTGCGCCAGCAGCTGGTGGAGCAGGGCCGGAAGCTCATCTACGAGGGCAACCGCACAGGCACCGCCTTGCTCAAACTGGCCTTCCGGTTCGAGGATCCGGAAATGCGGCGGCATGTTCGTCATGTCGCTGGTCATCGTCGCCCGACAGACGTTGGTCGGCGTACGGGGCACTGCCCGTTCCGGCCGCAGTGAGGCGGGGCACCGGCCCGCCCGCTCAATCGACGGGTGTGAACGGGGAAGGGACGTGGCCGGGGATCGCTCGGTCGTGTGACCGCACAGCATGATGTTTCGACCGGATCCGACCGAGCATGACAACCCCCGCGCCAGGGGCGCCGTTGTCTGATGCTGCTATACGTCGCTGCTGAGGTGCTCGACGAGCGCCTGCTGGTACTTGAGCAAAGCCGCGGCCCTCAGGTCAGCGGCTGCAGCCTCAGGGCCGCCAACCATCTCGAAGTAACGGCCGATCGCAAAGCGCCGCTGCTCCTCGTCGAGCTTCCAGAAGATGATCTCGATTGCTGCCGCCCCGTCGTGCCACGGCATCTTCACCGACGGCCGTACCAGGGGATCGACACACTTCTCGAAGACATCGGCGTCCTCGGCTGCGCCCGGCTGGATGCGTGGCTCGGCAGTGCTGCTGCAGTGACGGCGGCCTGATCGGGAGCAGTTGGTCGAGGTTCCGCACTCTGAGCCCTGGGCGCCGTCTATTACGCCGTAATGAGATTGGTCCGCCTGATCGCCTTCCGCAGGCTTGTCGGCAGGCTGCTTGCGGCTGCCGGCCTTCATCTCCTCGGCGCGGGCTTTCTTGTCGGCAGCCTCCTGGGTTGCCTTCTCCTTCAGGCGTCACAGGTGAGCCTCCTGCTCCTCGGCCTTGTTCTTACCGAACCTGCGGAGCAGAGCTGCCGATTCCTCGCGGTGAATGTTGGCGACGAGGGCCGACTCCAGTATTTCGTCGGGTTGCTGCCGGTGTCGTCGTCGAGCATGACCTTGATCTCGGTGAAGCCGGCTTCCCGCGCTACGGCGAGGAGGGAGTTGCCGTCGATCACGACGTACTTGGTTCCTGGATCGAGGCCGCCTTCGCGTCCGGGGTCGCCTTCGAGGTAGGCAACCCGGCCTATGCTGCTAATCGCAGTCTTCTGCTCGTGGTCACGGATACTGGCAGCGAGGTCGGCCAGGTCGCGGACCGACCACCTGGCCTCCGAGGGCATGGTGCTCGGCGCTCGCGTGACCAACTCCGCCTGATGGACCGCAGAGGTGGTGGCGAGATCGGTTACCTCCTACGGACCGCAGACGGCGACCGCTGGTACTTCCATGACCTCGCATCTACGCCAACGAGCCGGACATCGCAACCACCTGGAGAGCAGAGAAAGACGAGGCACTCCCCCACCTGTTCACCCACTACCTCCACCGCGCTGCACACGCCCAGGCTCTCCTCGCTCCGGACATGGCCGTGTACACCGACGAGGTCCTTCCAGATCTGCCGGACCAGTCCTTCTCCGACCAGGACGAAGCCAGCAGCTGGCTCGAGGACGAGAGCGGCAACCTGATCGCGTGTGCGGCAGCCGATTCCGCCGTCAGGTCTCCAATCTGGCGATACACGCCGTTCGTGCTCGGTATCTATCGTGTCGGCCACGGGCGACTTTCGGGCCTGCTACAACTCTCCGAGGCGCTCGTGGCCACGATTCCCGAAACGCCATGCTCGGGGAATGGCCGTACAACATCCTTCTTTTGCACGGCCAGAAAATACTCATGAACGGGCTGGGTCTGGTGCTGCTCAGGCGCGGCGAACCCGAAGAGGCCGCGCTTGCGGCCAGGCAAGGCTCCGAAGTCGCCGCAGCCCGCTCCGCTACGGCGGCGCTTGAGGCAAACGACATGGACGCTGCTCTCCTCGACCTGGACGGCGCCATCGAGACGCTCGCCGCGCGCGGCCAACGCAGACTTGAGTCAGAAGCGCGTGTGAAGGCCCCTCTCCACTCCCCTGTCGCACCGCCCCTTGACCCATCTCGTCGAAAATTTGTCCGCACTTCGATGAGACGAACACGTAGCTCGTCAAGCCCGGTGCGAATGACCCATCTTTGAGAACAGGCACGGCAGCGGTAGCACGAATCGGTGAAATCTCGCATCCTGCCCGAAATGCGACGCACAGAATGGCGGCATAGGCGGCCGATCTTCAAGTCGTCGGTATGAAGGACCCTAGAGCTCCTGGAAGGCCGCCAGAGGGGCGTACAGGCGATCTCGCCTGCTCTGAATCAGTGTCGAGTGCTCCATTTGACTGACGCGGCTACTCAGTGTGACTGATCGTTGGCTTGGCGAGTTGGCGGTTTAGTTGGCGTGGCTGAGTGCTTCAGTCGGCGGCAGGGTAGCGAGCCATTGTGAACGAGGCACTCCCAGCGACGACAACGACCTGGCTGGCGCGGTAGGACTCCCCCGCCGCGCTGACCTCGGCCGGGCTGCTGGCTCCCAGGTCCCGGCGCATCGCCTCTCCCAGGTCGAAGAGGAGGCGCTTGGCTTCCATCAGCTGTGCATGCGCGGATTCGAGAGACTCGCCGACCTCCGGGTCGCCGCGCTCGATCCGGTACACCGCCTCGTAGATCTTCCACAGGAAACCGTTGGTCTCAGCGGCCTTGTACAGGAGGGCATCCGGAAGCACCAGCTGCGCCTCGGCCCACCTCTCCCCCATTGCATCACGCGCGCCTTCCATATCTGCATGGGTCGCATCCGCTTCGATGCCGTCGCGCACGGGCGTTGATGTGGAGGGTCAGTGTCGAGTGAAACTGCCGGTCAGCGAGGTTGAGCGCGATGTAGCACGCGACTGCCGCCGTTCCAGAGCAGCCTGGCGCCGGGGCCGGTCCTCCTCGACCAACCGGCGGCGATTGCCATCCTCGTGCGTGCGGCGGTGCGCTGGGTCAACAGACCCGAGGACAAGGTGCCTGCGACACCAACCACCGCGACAATCAGCGCAACCAGCGAACCGTCTATTCTTCCCCCTTGCCGTGCCAGCCTGTCGGTGACTGTACTGGGGGTCCCGGGACGCGTGAGCGACGTCTCCCAAGGCCTGTGGTCGGCCTGGAGCGTGTCTCTTTGATGAGTTGGTCAGTTGATCGGATATGCCAGTCCGGTTAGTGATCACTGATGCGATGTGGGACCGGATCGAGCCGCTGATGCCGGCCGATCCGGTCCGTGGACGGCGGTGGGCCGACCACCGCCGGATCCTTGAAGCGATCGCCTGGAAGTACCGCACCTGCTCGCCATGGCGGGATCTCCCGGAGGAGTTGGGTTCCTTCAAGACCGCCCACAAACGTCTGATCAAGTGGGCCGTCGACGGCACGTGGGAACGGATGCTCGCCGCGGTCCTGGCTTCAGCAGACGCTGGTGACGACGTGGGCTGGACGGTGTGGGTGGACTCCACCGTCTGCCGGGCTCACCAGCACGCCGCCGGAGCAAGGAGAAGGGGGGTGCCCTGCCGCTCCGAGCCCGACGATCACGCACTGGGACGCTCCCGCGGCGGCCTGAGCACGAAGGTCCACCTGGCCAGTGACAGCAGGGCACGACCATTGGCCCTCCACGTCACGGCAGGCCAGGCCAGTGACGCACCGGTCTTCGAGGCGGTCATGGCCAGGATCCGGGTGCCGCGAAAGGGACTCGGCAGACCAAGAACCCGCCCAGAGGCCGTCCTCGCCGATCGCGCCTACTTCTCTCGTGCGATCCGCGGGCATCTTCGCCGGCGTGGAATCCGTGCCGTCATCCCGCAGCCCGCCGACCAGATCGGCCACCGCCTGCGGCGAGTCCGGGCCGGAGGTCGCCCGCCCAGCTTCGATTCCGAGGCATACAAGCAGCGCAACACCGTCGAACGATGCATCAACCGCCTCAAGCAGTGGCGCGGCCTCGCCATGCGAACGGACAAGCTTGCCATCGCTTATCAGGCCGCGCTCCACCTCGCCGCCATCCTCATCTGGACGCGACGCTGACCTAGGGGAGACGAATATCAATCGTAGAAGAACAGCTCAAGATCCTCGATGGACCCTGGCCCGGTCAGGAAGCCCTCGGCCTGGGCAATCTCATCTTCCGGTGGCAGCTCGCCCCCTAGGAGCTGCTTCATCCAAATCTCGCCCTGCTCGCCGATCGCATAAATTCCGGACAGCAACTCGGCCATGCCCGCAGGTTGCGTTGGGCTGTGCCCGAGGATGGGTCGGAGTTCCCACCCGCCTGCCCTGGCAGCCAGCCGGAGCACCCCGGCCCAGTTGCCGATCCGCCCGATACGCACATGCCACGAGTCATCGGTGAACGGCGCAAGCCGACCATCATGCAGGGTGTTGGTGGCTGCCCTGATGTCCGCCATCACCTGCCGTTCCACTGCATCACGGACCCAGTGCCCCTCCTGCGCTTCCTCGATGGCGGCGGACCACCACTCCCATGCGCCCTCCAGCCGGGCCGTGAACGTATCCATACCGGCAGGCTTTCATGCGCGACGCAGTCAGCCTTCAGAGGGAGGCCGATCACCCGAGGACCAACTGATCAAAGAGACAGGTCCTAGCTGCACCGCTTGACCGGACGCCCGGTGGGAAGGGAACGGCTCCTGTGTCGGATCCGCCCCTTAGGCCGTGTGCGAGGTTAGCGAGGTGTCCTCCGCACGGCGATCGCTCGCCCGATTTTGCCGAGCGCGGTCTCAATTTCGGATACGACCAGCATCGCAGCCTCGGGGTGCTCATTGATTGCTCGGGTTACAGCAGGGCGGCTGATGGCCTTCGCTGCGTCCGTGACATGAGCGAGCGTCTGCATGAGTCGGCGGACGTCATCGGAGTCTGTCGGGTCGGGCTTCTTGTCGTTGCTCTGCCCCTGGGTCACGTCTGACGGGCCGGGCATCTGGTGCTCGGGCACGTCGGAGCTCTCGCTGTCAGCGGTGGTGTCGTTGGCCAGGACAGGTGCCGAGGTTTCAAGGATCTCGCGGACAGCGCGGACGACGTCCGGGGGAGCCGAGTCGGAAAGGACCGCCGGCAACTGCCGGACTACATCCTTCAAGGCCCGGCTCGTGACCCGGGTTCCGGCGCGGGCCAGAGTGTCGTAGACAGCCACCGCCGCGGCGTCGCCGCTGACCTTCGCGACGGGAGTCAGTTCTCGAACTTGGGACTCACGCGGTCGCCAGCCCATGGCCGCGAGGGCTTCGCCTATCCGCCACTCGGACATTAGCCGCTGGGCGTGTGATTCGGAGATCTCCCAGTTGTCCCAGATGTAGTCCGCGAAGTTCGGGGTGCCGGAGTCGCGGTGCAGGTTGCCTGTCTTCATCGTTTCCAGAGCCTTGCCGGCGATCCAGAATGCCTTGTGGAGGTTGTCGACCCCTGCCTTGCATGCCTCGAAGGTCTGCTCCTCATCGGAGCTGAGCGCCCCTTCGCCTGCTGGGGGGCGGGGGAGTGGAATCGACTCGAGTGTCGTGCCGACCGGTGCCTTGATGACCACGCTGGCGTCTTGGACAACGCCCGGGTAGCCGCGCCCCATCAGGCCGGTGCCCGTGGTCTGGGGCGTTCCTGGCTCGTCGTCGCTGAACAGGTCGCCGCCCATTAGCCTGTTGCCTTCCTGCAGTGAGCGAAGATTTCGGTGGTCAGGGCTCGCATGTCGTCTGCCAGGCCCACGATGGCGTCGGGTACAACGTCGGCGACCTTCGCGCGGCCGGCAGCCACGTCGTACCCCTTGGCGCTCATCGGCAGGAGCTCCGCGTACTCGGAGAACAGCAGGCCCTTCTTGCGTGAGTTGCGAGCCGGCTTCTCGCGGTAGCCGACCACGGTCGAGAGGATCGGGGTCGTGCTTCCGAGGACGGTGCGGATGTCCTCCTTCACCTCTGCGTGCATCGACGTCGCGGTCGGGTTGGACGCATAGAGGAAGGCGCCTCCGACGCGCAGGTGCGGATTCACCTGGCGGCGCACCATCTTGAAGTTTCGAGAGATGCGCTCCATGCCCTGGATGGAGGAGTCATCCGACCGGGTGGGCACCACCAGGACACGTGCCGCTGCGACGGCCAGTTGCTCGAGCGGGTCGTTCTCCGGAGCGCTGTCGATGACGATCTGGTCGTACCAGCCGGCGATCGGTGCCAGGGAGCGAGCGAGGGAGAGTGCGACGCCGGCGCCTTCGGCCGTCATCCGGTGCATCAGCAGCTGGATCAGCTCACCCACTGTCTCGCCGCCGGGCACGACATCCAAGTTGGGACGCACTTCACGGATGGGCAGAAGTGGTGTGCGGTCGTAGACGGCTCGATACAGGCCCTGTCCGTTTATGACGGGCGGGCCAGCAGGGTGGATACCTCTGCCGTATCGCTTGATGCCGAGGTCGTCATCGTCCTGGCTTGTCAGGCAGATCAGCAGCGTTCGTCGGCCCTCTGCTGCCGAGGCGCCGGCCAGATGTGCGGCAATCGTGCTTTTGCCGACGCCGCCCTTGCCCGTGCCGATAACGACGCTGTTCTCTGGTGGGTCGATCAGCTCCAAGGGATCGTTGAGCACCGGAACCGGCCTCCTTGCGTACCCCGCATCCGCGTCCGAACTGGCGCGGCATCCGCATCCTGGCACACCGGAATCCGTCCATGGAGCGGTATCGGCGAACTCCCCAATTGGGGAGTTCGCTGCACGACCCAGTTCTCCCAAGGGTTTGGTCAACGCGTCGCCGGCGCAGGGCGAGTGATGTACAGCCCCTCAGCGGTGCACCAGCAGCGTGAGGTGGAGCCCAGTCCAGGCGGCCGAGGGGCTGGTGGGGGAGCGTCCGCCGGGCTTGTGACGTCAGCTTGTCGGTCCCCAGCGCACGTCAATACGCGACGAGAGCATGCTCACGGAACGGGCGGGTATTACGGCGTAATACTTGATGCCTGTCCCAGATGAGTGTCGGCTGTTCACGCTGGGATCTGACCATCCACGTGTCGAGGTGTTGAAGACCGCTTCCCGTTCGTCAGGTGATCTCTTCCAGCAGTGGGGCTGGTGGACCGGCTGTCCGTGGGCCGGGGCATGATCAAGCGCATGACATACGGATCTTCCGAAGCTCTGCGCACCCTTGCCCACCAGCACTTGCCGTTCGATGTTGCAGAGCGTTGGGTCGGCCTGCTCAGGCCGGCGGTCCGCCTGGAGGCGGCCGCGGCCGCAGACATAGCCGTGGGCCAGATCGGGGGATTGCCGAAGCTGCCGGTCGATGTGGAGTGGCCGTCGTGGGCAGGTCACGGGCCGCTTTCGTTCATCGCCTCATTGGACTGCGCCTTGCTGCCGGTGGGCGCTGTGGACATCATGCTCCCGGCCGAGGGGACTTTGTCCTTCTTCTACTTCGACGGTCAGCTGGATGACGGCGATGCTCTCGTGCTGGCTGAGGATCGCGAAAGCTGGGGAGGTGCACGCGTCCTCTACACACCGGCCGAGGAGAAATGGGGTGAGCGTGACGTCCCCGCTGGCCTCCAGCCGTACCCCAAGGTTCCGCTCACCGCCCGGCTGGGCATGACCACGTCCGAGCCCTGGCATCCTCAGGTCCGTGATGTCTTCGCCCCCGGGGCTCCACTGGGGAATCGGTACGACCATCCGGTGTGCTCGCGGGACTTCCTCGACGCGCTGTGGGAGTTCGACCGCGAGGTGGGTCACCAGATCGGCGGCCATGCCCACTCAGTCCAGAACCCGGTGGAGATCGAGGTCGCGGAAGCGGTCATGGACCGGGACGTGTCCTGGGGCGACCCGGCCCTCGATAAGGAGATCAGCAACTGGGTGCTGCTCACTCAATTCGACAGTGACGATGCCGCCGACATGATGTGGGGTGATGCCGGCGCTCTGTACTGGCTCATCCGCCCACAGGACCTGGCTGAGCGCCGCTTCGACCGAGCGATGTTCACCTGGCAATGCAGCTGATCAGCTTCGCGTCACTCGACCCTCAACAGGTCTCGGTCAGAATCCTTGGAGAACGCTGATGACGCTGGTGAATCATCAACGTCGTCGTCGCGGCCGTCGCCCCCTGCCGGGTCGCAGGTCGATGCGCCCGGCATCACGGGTTTCATCGACCGGGCCAAGCATCCGTCCTGGTGGTCCGCGGATGTATCCCCTCCGCAGGTCGGCGATCAGATGCAGGCTGTTGTCCTGGGTGACTCTCGAATCCGCCCCGCCTGAGCGTGCTCCGGAGTGACATCGAGATTGTGCGGATGCAGCTGTCCGCTGAGATGGGGCGGGCATCCAGGCCCGACAGCCTCACAGTGATGTCCAGCAGTAGAGCTGATCGCCGATTTCCTGAGCCCGCCTGGCAAGCAGGATGAGTGCTTCGGCCAGTGCCTGCAGCTCTTCGACGTGCCACCAGTTCAGGTCCTCTGATTGGGCCCACCTGGCGACGATGGTCGGTATTTCGGATTCGTCTACCCCTGCCAGAGTGTCCCGTACCAGGTGATGTAGTTCTGATACCCACGGTCCGGTCACCCACGGGTCATCCTCCGCCACGGGTTCGTCCGGGTCGGGAATCGGGGAGGTCGGCCACACGTCCCTTTTCTGCACCAGGTCCACTTCCCACTCAACCTGTTGTATGGCAGCGATCAGTTGCGCCAGGACGACGGCCGTATCCACGTGCTTAACTTCAACTCCGTCGAACACAGGGGGCTCTGCGCAGGGCAGGGACCGACCATCCATCTGCTCCGGCGCCTGTACAACCGATGCGGCAGCCACCGCGCGGAAGTAGTCAGTCAGAACACCCTCCGCTTTTCTCTCACTCTCCGGTTCGTCGGCAGGCAGTAGAGCAGACACCGCTCAGAGATTCCTTCCGCATCGTCAGGTCGTGGCTGGGGGCTGAAGAGGGCCTCGATCTGAACCTGCCTACACATGACGGATCCCAGCCGCGCATGCCTACTGAGGAGCGGGACTGCCTACACATCGCAGGGGCAGGAGAGCAGTATTACGGCGTAATACTTGGCGAAGCTAGCGTGTTGATGCTGCATCTGATCGTCCGCGTTAGTAAGGTATCCAGCATGAGTTTGTCATCCCCAAGCGGCGACCGCGAGAAGGTCGTCTCCAAGATCCCTGTCGCCCTGCAGCTGGACCTGAAGATCCGGGCCGCCCAGCACGGCATCGACATTCAGCACGCCGTCGAAGCCGGCATCGAGGCCTGGCTCGGGCTCGGGTCCAACCTCGCCCCCATCGACACGTCAGGCGCCAAGTCCTTCTCCACCTTCCTCCCTTCAGGCCAGTGGGACAGGTTCCGTGGCGACTGCGCCTCCCGCGGAGTCTCCATCATCCAAGGCCTCGCACAGTCGGTGCAGATGTGGCTTGAGACCAATCCGGCTCCCACCGTGGTGCGCCCCGAGCACCCCAAGCGGATCGTCGTCTGCAACCAGAAGGGCGGCGTCGGCAAGACCGCCATCACCGCCGGCACAGGCGAGGCCCTGGCTGAAGACTCCAACCAGCTCCACCCCGTGCGGATCTCCAAACACTTCGCGGCCGCCCTGTCCGAGGACGACACTGACTCTCCCCTCGACTACGAGGACCTGCCGGGCCTCGGCCTGAGGGTGCTCCTCGTCGACTTCGACCCCCAGTGCCACCTCACCAAGCAGCTTGGCCAGGACCCTCTGCCGCTCGAGGGCGACAGCCTCACCAAGCACATGGCGGGCGAGTCCAAGGGCCAACTGCGTGACCTCATCGTGCCGATAGAGGACCCCCGGTTCGGTGACCGCCTGCACCTCCTGCCCGCGTGCACCGACGCATTCCTCCTCGACGTCAAGCTCTCCGGTGTCCGCGCCCGAGAAGCCGCTCTGGAAAGGGCACTGTCCGCCGTCGAGGACGAGTACGACGCGATCCTCATCGACTGCCCGCCCAGCCTCGGCCTGAGCATGGACGCAGCCGCGTACTACGGGCGCCGCCGCCCCGGAGAGGCACCTGGCAACTCCGGTGTGCTGGTCGTGGTCCAGGCCGAGGACAGTTCCGCCGACGCATACGGACTCCTCACCTCGCAGATCGAGGACCTGCGCAACGACATGCACCTCGAGCTCGACTACCTCGGCATCGTCGTGAACCACTACGACGCCCGACGCGGATACATCGCCACCTCCTCCCTCGAGTCGTGGATGGACATAAAGGATCCCCGAGTAGTGGGAGTCATCGGAGACCTGAAGGAGCAGAAGGAGGCCGTGCGCGTGAAGCAGCCCTTGCTCGCGTACTCGCCCCGCTGTAATCAGTCCGTCGGAATGCGGGCCCTGGCCCGGGAGATCTCATGAGCAAGGCAGCCAAGCTCGGCGCCGGTGCATCGTTCGGACAGACGCAGACCATCAGCGCACGCCGCGCCGCGATCAACGCCAACACCAGCGCTCCGACGGAAGGAGCACCGCCCCCCGTCAAACTGCCCGTTGACGTAATCAGCCTGAACCCGGACAACCCGCGATCCGAGCTCGGTGACCTGACGGACCTCAGCGCCAGCCTTCGCGACCACGGCCAGAAGACCGCGATCAGCATCATGGGCCGGTTCGCCTACCTCGAAGGCAACCCCGGGCGTGAAGGCGACCTCGAGCCGGACACCAAGTATGTCGTTATCGACGGCAACTCCCGCCTCGCCGCATCACGGGAAGCCGGCCTCACCGAGATCAAGGTGATGCTCGACGACGACCTCGGCAGCAACCCCGACGAAATACTGGAATCGGCTCTCGTCGCCAACATCCACCGCCAGGACCTCGATCACCTCGATGAAGCCAAAGCTCTCGACCAACTGCTCAAGGTCCACGGGACACAAGAGGCGCTCGCGGCCCGGCTCCACCGCTCACAGGGATGGGTCTCCCAGAGGCTCGCGCTACTGACCCTGACACCAGAGCTGAAGCAGAGGCTCCAGTCCGGTGAGGAGTCTGCAGCACTGCTGCGGCGAGTCGGGAAGAAGAAGGCCGAGGAGCAGGAGGAACACCTGCGGCTGCTCAAAGAGAAGGAAGCGCAGGAAGCCGCCGACAAGAAGGCCCGGGCAGAGCTGCGTGCCGCAAGCAGTCGCAAGCAGCAGGCCCAGACTCCGCCCGCTGAGAACCCCCCGAGCGAGAAGCCCTCCAGGCCGACGGCGAACCCTGCGCCTTCCCCCGATCATTACGCCGTAATAAAGGGGTCGGTGTCTGACGAGACAGACAGGGGTGATCTCCCGAAGCCGCGCGATGCAGCCGGCTCTGTGGGCCGGCTGCCCTCCCGTGATCCTGAGGTTCTGTCGGAACTGATCATCGCTGAACTCGATGTCCCGACAAGGCGGAAGCTCACCGAGCTGCTGGTGGACTACAAGGCCGAAGAAACAACGAGGATGCGAGCTGAGCAAGCCTGAGCAGCCGGGGGAGTAGGGATCTGCATCACGGCCCCGCAACCCAGGCTATTGGCAGGGGCGGGGCCGTGAGCTTGTGCGATCGCGTGGACGTCATCTCGCCTGGCTCTACAGGCAAGTGCTCGGGGAGTGCACCAAGTCCGTCTTCGGTCTCTACCTGGTGCCGCTGCCCCTTTGTCCGCGTATGTTGCGCGGCCCTTCTGATCGACGGTCTGCGATCTGTACGGCCTGAACAGACCCACCACGCAACACGCCATGAAAATGTGAACGTTCAAGACTTTGGAGTACCGATGCAAGAGGGGGATCGCGGGTGGCCGCGATACAGCTGACACGCACGCACCGGATACTGATCGGGATCGTCGTCGCCGGCGCGGCGGTCATTGCCGCGATCGGCTTCGCGGGCTCGTACGCCGCGGTACGGGCGCTCGCCGAGCAGAAGGGCTTCGGGAACTTCTCCCTGGTCTTCCCGATCGGCATCGACGCGGGCATCTGTGTCCTGCTGGCGCTGGACCTGCTGCTGACCTGGATGCGGATCCCGTTCCCGCTGCTGCGCCAGACCGCCTGGCTGCTGACCGCCGCGACGATCGCCTTCAACGGCGCCGCGGCCTGGCCGGATCCGCTGGGCGTCGGCATGCACGCGGTGATCCCGGTGCTGTTCGTGGTCGCCGTCGAGGCCGCCCGGCACGCGGTCGGCCGGATCGCCGACCTCACGGCCGACAAGCACATGGAGGGTGTCCGTCTCACCCGCTGGCTGCTCTCCCCGGTCCCCACGTTCAAGCTGTGGCGCCGGATGAAGCTGTGGGAGCTGCGTTCGTACGAGCAGGTCATCAAGCTCGAACAGGACCGGCTGATCTACCAGGCGAGGCTCCAGGCCCGCTTCGGCCGCAACTGGCGCCGCAAGGCACCGGTCGAGTCCCTGATGCCGCTGCGCCTGGCGAAGTTCGGTGTCCCGCTGGCCGACACCGGCCCGGCCGGGCTGGCCGCAGCCGGCATCGAACCGGCCCTGCTGCCCCCGGCCCCGGCCGCCGCCGAAACAGTGCCCCCTCAGCCCGAGCTGGTGGGCGAGCACCTGCGTGCTCTGGAACCTGGCGAGACAGGGGCAGCTCCGGCAGTTCATGCGGAGACGGAGCCCTCGCCTGAACCCGTGGGCGCCGAATCCTTCGTATTGGACGAGCCTGTTCTGCCTGACGTCGACTACACCGAAGCCGTCCAGGGATTCATCTCTCAATACGGCGGACTGCCGAACGCCCGCCAGTTCGGGCTCTTCCTCGCTCAGTACGGCGTCGTTGATCCCGTCACCGGCAGCGTTCTCACGGAGGGACAGCTCAGGCCCATCCTGCAGGATTTCAAGATGCAGGCTCCTCAGCCGCCCGTGCCGGCTGACGAGCAAGAGCGAGAGACCGATGATGTCGCGCAGCCAGTATCGGCCGTGGTTGACGAAGCGGATGACCAAGAGGCATGGACTGACGCACCGGCTGCCAGCCGCTCAACTTCCGGTGCTGCCATGACTGAGCTGGCTACCGCCTCGCAACCGTCTGCGGTCGAGCCGGTCCTGGTCCCGACTGCCTCGGCGGCAGAAGATCGTGCGGCCGTTGGGGGAGTGCCGCAGCAGTCTCCCCGCAATACCCCGACGGCGGGTGTGGCTGGAGACGGTACGCCGGGGGAGCAGACCGTATGGGAGGCCACGGTCTCCGACACCGGCGAGGCCACTGCGCGACTGCCCGAGCAGCAGACCCAGGAGCCCGATCTGGACCCTGTGCAGCAGCAGATAGTCACGGTCGCGGGGTGGCTTGCCGAGGCCGAGGAGGCCGGCCAGAAGCTCTCCGGAGCGGAGGTCGCCCGCCGTCTGGAGCTGTCCCCGAAGACCGGACAGCGCCGGGTCAATGCCGCGGCCGACTACTTGAAGGAGCAGCGGCGGCAGCAGGGCCGCGCGCATCTCCGGTCGGTCAGCAGCTGACCGAACCATTCTGACGAGTGGCCGATGACCGATCCGGGTCATCGGCCACAGTCATGTCCGGGCCCTGCCGCGTGACCGATTCCGGGGGTGTGACCGGTGCCGATGGCCAGTGACCGATAGCGCGTGACCGATTCCGGCACCGGTGACCGATGGCCGATGGAACCTGGATCGGTCATCGGTCATGACCGGCAGAGTGCTCATCGGTCACCTCGCCGGTGTGGCCGACGGGCCTGTCCGGGCGAGCAGCGTTCCGCCTCATGCGGCAGGGCCTGGCCACTGCTCATGCGAGTTGCCTGGGGTTGCATCGACCGGTCACCGAGGCTTGCCCAATCGGTCACCGTAGGCTTGCCCGCCACAGGGGCAAGCCTCCCAGCTGCTCTCGGGGAGTTGGGCAAGCCGGTCCAAGGAGAGTTCAGGGCACGACATCCGAAAGGAGATGTGCCGTGCCGAACCTTCTGCCAACCGCCCCCAGTGCCCGCGGGATCCTTGACCGCTTGGACGTGGAGTGGGACGTCCTGTGCGCGGACACCTCCGTCCAGGCCACCGTGACCGACTGGCTCGTGACCGATCACCTGGCTGACGACGTCGCGGCCGTGACCGATTCCTGGGTGCGCGGTCTCGGACCCGCCCAGTTGCTCGCCGTCCTTCAGCCGCCCAGCGGGGCCGCGACCGATGCGCTGACCGATGCCGTGCTCCACGCCCTGTTGCGCCGCCCGGTCGGCCGTGACCGATCGGCCACGCTCGCCGCCCGCATCGTCGTCCAGGCGATGATCCTGGCCGCGCTCCGCATGACCCGCGGCCAGGTCCGCCCCTTCGGTGGCCGCACCTTCGACGACATCGGTCACATGACCATCCCTGATCTTCGCGGGGGATCCCGGCCTTCAGGCCGGGCGGGAACGCGATCCCTGGCCCGGAGGCGCGGAGCGCCGGAGTTCTCTGCGTTGTCAGTGGCGCCGGCTATGTTGGCCGGACTGACCCAAAAGGGGGGTGGG
>NZ_JBHVFU010000098.1:0-18664 GCF_042801455.1 Streptomyces sp. NPDC057565
TGAACTGTCCGCGCATGCGCGCAGGATAGCTCACCCATGATCCGCGCGCGGAGAGTGAGACGGGCAGGGAGGCGTAGCCCCAGACACGGTGGGAGGTGTTGCGACGGGGCTCGCCGGCCAGTTGGATGTGCCGTGCGCGGTGGGCGAGTTCGTCGAGGAACACGGAGAGTGCAGTCGATATGAAGCGGGCGGTGAGATTGTGCAGTCGAACTTGAGATCCCACAAGTGGTGTAGGGTCTCGCCGCCGATGACATGTCGATCTTCTGTGACCTGCTGGTTCTCTGTTGTCTCACCGCGATGTCACCCAAGATCAGTCTCAGATCGATGCCACTTCCTCGGCGGAACGATGAGTCTGCGGCTGACCACCGAGCACGAGGACTACATGTGAGCTCAGATCGCGCACCGATGAGTTTCCCGCGCCGCGCCGGTCTGTACGCGTGAGACCGACTCACGGAAGGCTGGCGCCATGCGGAAACTGATCTACGGCATGAACCTGTCCCTGGACGGCTACATCGCCGCGCCCGGCGACGACATCGGCTGGAGCGTGCCGAGCGACGAGCTCTTCCAGTCTTGGTCCGACCAGTTGCAGGCGACCGACCTGACGCTGTACGGGCGCAAGCTGTGGCAGACGATGAGCTCCTACTGGCCGACCGGCGACCAGCAGCCCAACGCCACCCCGGCGGAGATCGAGTTCGCGCGCCGCTGGCGGGACATGGCGAAGGTGGTGTTCTCCTCGACGATCGACAAGGTCGACTGGAACACCCGCCTGGTCACCGGCGACGCGGTCGCCGAGATCACCCGGCTCAAGGCCGAGGACGGCGGCCCGATGGACATCGGCGGCGCAACACTCGCCGGGGCGGCCATGCGCGCCGGGCTGATCGACGAGTACGTGATCGCCGCCCATCCGGTCCTGGTGGGCGGCGGCACACCGTTCTTCACCGCGCTGGACAGCTGGGTGAACCTGAACCTGGTGGAGACGCGGACGCTTCCCGGCGGCGTGGTCCTGACCAGGTACGAGACGAGGCGCTGAGCAGCTTCCCGCTGTCTCACGGCTTGGATGGGTGTTTCCTCTCACCGTCGCGGCGATCTCCCCACACCGGGGTTGTAGGGAGCGGATGTAGTCCGGCACGTCTACTCGCGATGTGCGCGTAGTCGAGCACTCTCACCGCTCAGCAACTCTTCCTAGTTCAGCACGCTGGGGTTCTCGAGCCGGAGGAAGGGCTCTGATGGCCCGTCATCCGATTAGCCGTTCGTGACCCCAGCTGCCCGCGGGGCCCTCGGTCTCTCCCGGAGCTTGAAGGCTCACGGTTCGTTGAGAGGTGATCCCCGCGAGGGGCTCGGACTACGAGTTGCAACGATCCGCTCATCCGATCGTCATGTCACGGGTAGCGGATGCCGAAGGTGGCGACAGCGGCCGGGTGCCGGGGTCGGCTCTGTCTCAGAAGGTCCAGGCCGCGGGAGCGTCATGCGGTTCTCCCGGCACCGGCCACTGCCGCCACATCGGACCCGCTCGTCTGGCTTCAGGCATCTCGTGCCGGGCAGCGTTCAAGCGTGGTCCGTAAGAGTGGCACCGCCCCACACACGAGGGGGACCAAGTCCCCCAGTAGCGGTAGGTCAGTGCCTCGCTTCACTGCCCATTAGGCAGCGGAGGCCTGCGCCGCTCCCTGCCTCCCAACTGAGGGGCGCGGACATGCCCCGCCACCCCGAGGTCGCAGACGGCAGCTGCACTCACTGCCTGGCCTGGGCGAATGACCGACTCACTCTTTGCTTCGGATGCCGCGGCTGGCGGCAGTCGCACCCCGAGGTGTCCGAGTGCGAGCGATGCCAACGTCGCCTGCCGCTGAAGAACGGTAAGTGCCGCTTCTGCACCCTGCTGTTGAAGGAAACCGAGATCGATGTCAGCGGCATCGCCCTGGTCGGCGGAGATCAGCTCTGGTTCGGCCGCGAATTCGCCTTGCGCAGAAGCGACAGATACCTCAGCGGGCGCTCTCAGGGCCGCCTCAGGGTGAAGCAGAGAAGGTTCCGGGCGGTCTCGCTCGCCCGACGGCCCACATCGCCCCACGTCATCGACCCCGCGCAACTGGAACTGTTTCCCACACCTCTGCGGGACTGGAGCCGGCTGCATCCCGAAGACGAGTACGCGCTCACTCCAGAGGCCAAGGCGCTGCTCAGCGACTTCTCCGACTACCTGCGCGAACAAGAAGTCGACCCCCGTTTTGCCGGGAGTGGGAGCCTGCGCACGCTGCGCGTGCTGACCGCTCAACTTGGCGTCGAAGCACACATCCGCGAAGAGGACGTCAACGTCATCGCCACCCTCAGCGGCCACCACAACGGACGGCGTGTGGTCTGCTTCCTGCGCCAGCGTGCCCTCTTGAAGCCCCGGCCGGTGACCAACGCTGAACTGGTCCGTGCCCGGAAACTTGCCGACTCGCTTCCTGGCCCGTTCGCCGACGCGGCTCACATCTGGATCGACGTTCTCCTCGGCCAAGGCAGTCGATCCAACCCCGCTCTCGCCTCCGGGACAATCTACGTCTACGTCCAGAACGCGGCCCCGATCCTGAGGACGTGGGCCGCCTCCGGGGCAACCGACTTGAGGCAGATCACCAGAGAGGACATCGAAACCGTGATCTTGGACCTGCCCCACTTCCGTCGGCACTCCGTCCATCCCCCGCTTCGCTCGCTGTTCCGGGCTCTGCGACGCGAACGAAAGATCTTTCGCGACCCCGCCCGCAGCGTCTCCATTCCCCAGGCAGTTCGACTCCCAGTACCTCTTCCCTCGGACAGGCTCAAGGGGATCTTGGGCAAGGTCGACGACATCAGGAGCCAGTTCATCGTCGCGCTCGTCGCCATCCACGCCCTGGCCCACGACGACCTGCCGTCGCTGCTGCTCAACGACCTGGACCGAGCCCGCGGGCATCTGCGTGTCCGCCGCCGGGGAAGCCTTGATCACATCGTCTATCTCAACGAGCTCACCACCGAGTTGGCGACAGCATGGCTTCGCGAGCGACACCGTCGTTGGCCCAGAACCACCAACCCCCACCTGCTGGTCAGCAGGGTCTCCGCAGCTGACGAGGCCGGGCCGAAGATCAGTACCGAGGTCACGAAGACCGTTTTCGAGCGGGTCGGAATCAGCGCCAGCAGGCTGCGTCAGGACCGTATCTACGACGAAGCCCGACACACTGCGGATCCCGTCCATCTGATACACGTGTTCGGGCTGGCGACGTCGACGGCCATGAAGTACGTCATGGCGGCGCACCCCGACAAGCAGCCCGATCCGATTCAACCCTGAGAAGTGTGCGTCACCAGTTGGTACAGGCGAGCGTGCCAATGCGAGTGTCACCACGGTCTGACCGGCCGATACTCTGCGCCAGTGATGACCACCGATGATCGCGGCTTTCCAGATGCGCTTGCCGCCGCGCTCGCTGTCCCCTTCAGCTACGACGCCGGTGACGGGGTTGATTTCGAGCCCTTCCCCCGCTTCCTGTCTGCTGACGAGACCACAGACTGGATTCACGCATGGACCGGAAACACGGAACTGACCGGTGACGATTTCCGGGTGTTCGGACAGAATGGCGCCGGAGGTTACGCAGCGTTCTGGCTTGTCCGCCCTGATGAGGATCTTGCCGATCAGCCCATCGTCTTCCTCGGCTCCGAGGGCGAGCCCGCCGTCGTCGCACGAGACTTGGCCGACTTCCTGTGGCTGCTTGCGGGCGGCTACGGCCCCTTCGAAGCGATCCCCGATTTCACTGACACGTACGAGCCTGACTGGCGTCCGCGACCCAGCCCGGAGCGTGCCGCCATCGCCGAACGCTTCGCCCCCCAAGGCCGACGCCCGCCTGCCGATGTGATCGAACTGGCCGCCCAAGAGTTCCCTGACTTCGAGAACACGATTGACCAGCTGTGTCGCTGAGTGACTGCTCCGTAGCACAGTAAAAGCCAAAGGTATGCACGCACATCCGTGCCCTGTGGTGCACGCAAGGGTGTACGCCGACACCGGATGCTCGAGGGTGTCCCGCGAAGTCACTGAACCCATCGCACACACCCGCCTATGCCCCGAGAGGACCGGCAGGTTCACGCTCGATCCCCTCCAGGAATTCGGGAACCTGTCGGCTTCGATCGGCGTACGGGTGCAGCCGGGCACCGGTGGTGCCGTTGACCAGGGTGCGCTGCGGCTGAGCGGGAGTCGGATGCGGACGGCTCTCGCCGAGGAGGGCGAGCGCGGCCTCGGGACCGCTGTCCCGACGGGCCGCGGTGATCTCGTCCAGGTCCCAGGCCATCGTGCCGACGACGGTACGACGGGTGCCGCGCACCTGGACCGTGCCGCGACCAGCAGCAGCCCGCTGTGGAAGATGGTGTGCGCGCAGGCCGGGTGGGAGTCCTCGAAGAACGCCAGGTCGACCAGGCCGGAACCGTCCTCCAGAGTGACGAAGATGATCCGCTTACCGCTGGCGATCGGCGGGGTCTGGGTCGAGGCCCGCACACCGGCGACGAGGACCTGCTGACCGGCGCGCATTCCGGCCAGATGGGCCGCGTGGGTCGCGCCGATCTCCCGCAGCAGCCGGTGGTGGTGCTCCATCAGATGCTTGGAGACGTCGATGCCGAGCGTGCTCAGTTCGGCGCTCAGGGCTTCGCGACCGGTCATCTCCGGCAGACCGCTCGGCTCCGCCCCGCCGACGGCACCCGCGTCGAGGGGCAGCTGTCCCTTGCCCGCAGACCGGGTCCGAGAGGCTCGGTGGAGTTCGGCGATCTGCAGCAGCAGGTCGCGGCGCGTGAGACGTCCGTCGTGGAGAGAGTTCAAGGCGCCGATCTCCGCGAGGCGTTCGGCGATGGGCCTGCTGGGACGGGCCCGCTGCCAGAAGTCCGACAGCGATCCGTACTGCTGGGCTTCGACGTGATCCTCAGCTTCCCTGGTCTCGGCGTCCAACTCGGCGCCCGGGTACTGGCCGAGATCGGAGACGACCGGCAGCGGTTCGCCGACGCCCGCGGCCTGAAGGCATACGCCGGCTCCTCACCCATCACTCGCCCCTCAGGCAAGAAGTCGTCCATCACCCGCCGGTGGGTGACGAACGACCGCCTCAACCATGCTGGCTACTTGTGGGCCTTCTCCGCGATCACCGCCTCACCCGGCGCGAAGGCGCACTACCGCAGGCGGCGCGACAACCACGGAGACTGGCATGCCGCCGCCCAGCGCAACCTGTTCAACCGCCAATGCCACGAAGTTACTGACTTCGGCGTATTAGGGTCCGTCCGGTCTGTCGAGAGCGAGGCCCGTCCCGGCGAGGAATCCGCCGAGGATGCCGTGCCGGTACTGCAGCGCCTTGAGCCGCCTGCGGAGCAGAGTCTCCAGCTCGCTGAGGGTGCGGGCGGCCAGGTTGGCCAGGCTCCGCTTGATGTGCGCCCACAGGCCCTCCACCGGGTTGAGGTCGGGCGCATACCCGGGCAGCAGGACCACCGTCAGCCAGTCCCGCTCGGCAACGAGTGCCTTCATCGTCTTGGAGATGTGGGTGCTCAGCCGGTCCCACACCACGATCAGCGGAGCCTTGCGCAGTTGGTGGGCGCCATCCAACAGGCGGATGCAGTCCGCCTCGCCCAGCGAGCGACGCTCGCCCCTGCGGCCGGTATGCCGACGCAGCCGGTAGCACAGACGGGCGGGCAGGCCCGGCCGGAAGCACAGCAGACCGGCCACCGAGAGCCGTCCCCGGCTGCGGCAGGACACCTTGACCCTCGGGGTGATACCGCGCCGGCCCCAGGTGCGGCCCTTGGGCGGCCGACCAGTCACGCCCGCTTCGTCCTCGAAGCAGATGAACGCGCCGGTCGCCGCCCGGAGGGTTTTACCTCCGGCCAGGTCACCTCCCGCCATGCGGTGATCGCGTCCTCGTCGCGTTCGGCGGCGGGCCGGGCGGGCATCTGCACGCTGTAGCCCATGCGGTGCAGCAGCCGAGTGACCCCAAAGACGCTGTAGGAGAGGTGGAACTTCCGCCCGATCAGCGTGCGTACCCGGGCGGCGGTCCACACCTGGCCGTCCACCCAGCCGTGCGCGGCCGGCCCCTCATCAAGCCACATCGCGAGCCTGGCCTGCAGGTGAGGGCCGAGCCGACAGTCGTAGCCGCAGGGGCCTTTGGAACGCAGCGCCTCGCGTCCGCCCGTCCTCCAGGTGCGGCGCCACTGGTAGACCGACTTCTCACTCACCCGTAACTCCCGGGCGATGCACGAGACTTCCACGCCCTCCTCGAAGAGATCAACGGCCCGCATCCGCACCTCTTCCCGGCGCCTGCGCTGCTCGGCGGTCAGCCCGCCCCCGTCCGCATACCGCATGCCTCCGGCGTACCAGCCCGGACGTACCGCGTCACCGGTCCCGACACAAATCCAGACCCCGAAACGCCGAAATCAGTAACGCCGCAGCCGCCAAGTCAAGGGCGGTCCGAGATGAGTGGTTCTGGCAGTGCAGGGCGGGATCCCCTGGTAAAAGGAAGTCGCCCAAGACGTTCCTGACCAGGGGATCCGTTGTCGAGCCAGCTTTCCACTCAAACCATTCCCCCGGCATGCTCGTCACGAGCCTCGGATGCGGACTGAGTCTGCCCGCCCTGACCGTCGCCGCGCTCACGGGCACCACCGAGGAGAATGCCGGACTCGGCTCGGCAGTCCTGAGCTCCGTTCAACAGGTCGGCGGCGCCGTGGGGTGGCGGTGCTTGTCGCTCTGGCTTCGCGCCAAAGCGACGCCCTGACCGCAACGGAAGGCTTCTCAGTCGCGCTCATCGTCGCTGCCGCCCTCCTTACGCTCGGTGCTGTTCTCATAGGCACCTTGCTCGGGAAGAATCATCGCCCAGAGGATGCGCTCCACGCCGCAGAAGCTCCAGCCAACCACGCAAACCGTACGTAGCCACCACTGCGGTCGACCCCTATCGGAACGTGCCCGCTCACCGGGCAGCTGCCGGACGCCCGCCGGTTCACGAGGCCGGGACACAGCGGCCGTGACGAGCTGCAGACGGGCGTCGCGTGTGGGGGTGGGCGGGTCCGAGGTGCAGCGTGACCCGGCCCATGGTCGCCACAGGCACCACCGTCACCGCTCCCACTAACGCACCGCATACCCCCCCCACCGTATGATGAGTGGGTGGAATCCGAGGTGACGAGGCGCCCGAGGGCTGCGACGTGGTGGGGTCGGTTTGTGCTCGCCGTCGCGCTGCTCGTCGGCATCGTGCTGATGCACGGCCTCGGCCACCTTGGCGAGCATGTGGATGCCACGCACGTATCAGGCGGGCATGTGGCCGCCGCAATGGAGCATATGGTGGCCGACGCCGGCCAAGCCACGCACCCTGATCCCGCCCCCGCGCACGGGGTCGGCTTCGCGGGCGTGTGCCTGGCGGTGCTTGGCGCCGGGGTCGGCATCGTGCTGGCGGTCCGTGGCGCGCTCGTACGCCGAGGCCGACGCTGTGCGGCCGACGAGCCGCCGACTGCCGTGCGGCTTGCCTATGCCCTCTGCGTGATCCCGCCGCCCGAGTCGCCCAAGCCCCTGTTGACCCGCCTCTCGTTGTTGCGCATATAGGCAGACCGGCCGCTCCACGTCGTGAGCGAAAAGCCTTGTTCATGCAACGACCACCTCAAGAGGTTTCACAGTCATGTCCCGACTCACCCGTCGTACCGTCCTCGGCGCCGGCCTCGCCGCCGCCGGCACCGGTCTGCTGACCGCCTGCTCAGGTTCCATGAGCGACATGGACCACTCCTCCGTCGGGGGTGGCATGTCGTCGAGCGCCGACTACCTCAGCCCGGACAGCAAGGAGGTCACCGCGACCGAAGCACTCCGCAAGCCCGGCCCGGAACGGCGGTTCAAACTGACCGCCGTCGAGACCCCGCTCGACCTCGGCGCGGGACGCGCCGTCCGGTCATGGGCGTACGGGGACGACCTCCCCGGCAAGGAAGTCAGGGTCACCGCCGGCGACACCTTGACGCTCACCCTCGCGAACAACCTTCCCGAGGCCACCTCCGTCCACTGGCATGGACTCGCCCTGCGCAACGACATGGACGGTGTCCCCGGTCTCACTCAGCGCGACATCAAGCCGGGTGGCTCCTTCGACTACCGCTTCGCGGTCTCCCACCCCGGCACCTACTGGTTCCATCCGCACTCCGGCGTTCAGCAGGACCGCGGCCTGTACGCCCCACTGATCGTCGAAGATCCCAAGGAACCGCTCAAGTACGACAAGGAGTGGGTGATCGTCCTCGACGACTGGGTCGATGGCGTCGACGGTTCCACTCCGGACGCCGTGCTTGCCGAGCTGAGCAGGGGCATGGGAGGCATGGACCACGGGGGATCGGGCGGCATGGAGGGCCACGACATGTCGAATATGTCGATGACCACCCGGAAGTCCCCCTCGCCGAAGCCCTCTGGTCCCTCCCGGATGCTCATGGGCGCATCGAGCGACCTGCTCGGCGGCGATGCCGGAGACGTCGGGTACCCGTACTACCTGATCAATGGCCGGACGCCGGACAAGCCGCAGACCTTCATGGCCCGGCCCGGCGACCGGATCAGGCTCCGGATCATCAACGCCGGCGGCGACACTGCTTTCCGTATTGCCCTCGGCGGCCACAAGCTCACCGTCACGCACACCGACGGCTTCCCCGTCGAGCAGACGCAGGCCGACGCACTCCTGCTCGGTATGGGCGAGCGCATCGACGCCGTCGTGACCGTCGGGGATGGCACCTTCCCCCTTACCGCGCTCGCCGAGGGCAAACGCCGCTCTGCCCTCGCCGTCCTGCGCACCGGCGGCGGCGCTGCGCCTACCGCCTCCGTACGCCCGAAGGAGCTCGACGGGAAGGTCGTCCACGGCGGTCAGCTGAAGGCAGCCGAGCCCGTACGGCTTGAGCCCGGGCGTCCGGACCGGACGATCGAGTTCAAGCTCACCGGCTCGATGATGAAGTACGACTGGGCCATCAACGGCAAGAAGTACGACCCCGCCCAGCGCTACGCGGCTCGCTCCGGCGAGCGCGTACGACTGTCGTTCGTGAACAGCACGACGATGTGGCACCCCATGCACCTGCATGGCCACACGTACGCGCTCGCCGACGGCGGCGCACGGAAGGACACCTCGATCGTGCTGCCGGGGAAGCGGCTCGACGTCGACTTCGACGCCGACAACCCCGGGCTGTGGATGATCCACTGCCACAACGTCTACCACGCCGAGTCAGGGATGATGACCGTCCTCGGCTACCTCAAGTAGACCGGGACACCTACGGAGAACGGCCTGGCTGGGCCTCCTGGCCAGGCCGTTCCTCACTCTGTCTCAGCCGACTGGCTGAGCCTCGTACATACTGGCCCGGCGCGCCGCGGCCACCAGCACGTCCGTGTCCACGGCCATGTTCTCGGCAAGCCATCAGGCATCAGGTCCGCCGTTCGCGGTGACCACGACCTCGTCGAGCTGGCCTGCCAGGATTTCGCCGTCCGGTACCTCATTCGAGATCGCACCGGTCACGCCTGCCGTCGGTAGTCAGCTGATGCGGTCAGCTGCCGGCCCCGAAACGACGGCGACGGAACTCCAGCACCGAATGGTCGGCGAGGTACGTCGCGCGACCAGGACGAGAGCGGGGACGTGGCCCAGGAGCCGGGCGAGCGTAGCCACGACGCTGAGGACGGCAATGGCGGCGCCGATACCCGAGAAGCCCGTGGCCGCCGCCCGCGCGGAGCGGGACAGAGGTCACGGCCTTCTCGGGTATCGGTGTGTCCGGCCAGCAGCGTGTGTGCGCGACGCAGACGGTCAGAGCGCTGTACGCGGCGCTTCACGCGGCCTTGGCCAGGGTGGACCGGTCCTTGCTGGGTGCATACCGGGCGGGTGTCGCGGGTGCGGTCGTCACTCCTCGTCCGTCGTGGCGCGGCCACAGGAGGAGGGCACCTGTCGCTCCCGCTCCGGCGAGGATCGCGAGGACGGACCAGGCGAGGGTGAAGCCGGCGCTCGTGCCGAGCCATCCCGCGATGGGATAGGTGATCAGCCAGGCCAGGTGGGACAGGGAGAACTGGGCCGCGAATGCCTCGGGGATCGCGTTCCGGCCGACGGAGGCGCGCAGGACCTTGCCTGTCGGGGTGATGATCAGTGCCATGCCGATGCCGATCACGGTCCAGATGATCGCCGTACCGGTCCATGCGGTGAGGCCGGCCGCGATGAGCGTCACCGCGGCGGTCGTGCCGCCGACCAGGACTCCGGCGCGGGTCATCATGACGGTGCGGGCGGCGATCCGGTCGAGAACGCGGGGCAGGACGAGGGCGGCCAGGAGGGTTCCGGTGCCGGAGGCGGCGAGCATCCAGGCGACGTCCGACTGCGAGCCGCCGAGCACGTCACGGATGTAATTGACGGTGTTGACGACGACAATCGAGCCGGCGGCCGCGACCGTGAGGTTGAGCGCCATGATGCCGCGCAGTCGCGGCGTTCGGAGGAAGGTTCTGATGCCTGCTGCCGCCTTGTCCCACGCCTTGGTGTGGGTGCTGGGGCGGGCGTCGGGGATGTGCGTCGACAGGACGAGCAGCGCGGAGACGAGGAATCCGGCGGACGTTCCCAGGAACAGCCGGTCGAAGGTCATGAACGTCAGGGCGACGGCGGCCAGCACGGGGCTGAGCAGACTCTCCATGGTGGAGGCGACTTGGGAGGCGGACAGCGCACGCGTGTAGTCGGACTCGTCGGTGACGATGTCGGGGATGACGGCCTGGAACGTCGGGGTGAATGCCGCGGAGGCGGTCTGGAGCAGGCCGATCAGGACGTAGATGTGCCAGACCTCGGTGACCAGCGGCAGTGCCAGGACCACCGCGCCGCGGACCACGTCGAGGAGGACCACGTCGAGGAGGACCAGGAGAGTTCTCCTGGGGACCCAGTCGACGTATGCGGCAGCGAGCGGGGCTATGACCACATACATGACCATTTTGATGGTCAGGGCGGTGCCGAGGACCATGCCGGCGCGCGGTCCGGCGAGGTCGTAGGCGAGCAGCCCGAGGGCCACTGTGGTCAGCCCGGTACCGAACAGGGCGATGACTTGGGCACCGAACAGGTGGCGGTAGTCGCGGATGGCGAACAGGCGCATGGCGGGTTCCTTCCGTGTCCATGCGGCGGGGCGCGGCCCCGGGGTGGAGGCCATGTCTCGCGTGTACAGGCGGGGTTGTCTTTACTCACCGGTGTCGCTCCCCGGTGTGAGGCCGGCGAGGAGGTTGAAGGCGCCGGTGAGGATGTTGAGTGCGACGACGCCGACGACATCGGCTATCGCGCGGTCGCTGTAGCCGTGCTCGCGCAGCGCGGTGACCTGTTCGTCGGTGATCGACGTCGGCTCGCGGTAGATCTGGAGGGCGAGAGCGATGATCGCCGCGATCGCGGGATCGACCGAGGTGCCTGCGTGGGCTCGCTCGATCTCTTCCTCGTCCACTCCCAAGGCGCGGGCGCCACTGACGTGCGCGTCGAGGCACAGCCTGCAGCCCTGCAGGACCTGGATGGCTATCGAGATCCGTTCGCTGATCCTGCGGTCGAGCTTGGCTCGCCCCATGGCCCGGCTTAGCTGGAGGTAGCCGCCCAGTACGGCCGGCGAGTGCGCCATCGTGGAGACCATGTCACCGATCTGGCCATGGCGGGAGACCAGGTCGGCGAGGAGGTCACGCGAGGCGCCGACCGCCGTGTCGGGCGTGAGTCGGGTCAGGCGTGGCATGACGCTCCTTCCGCTGTCGGGGATGTGACGGGACGGTGGGGCGCGACGGGTCGAGCACCCCTTGGCCGCGTCGTGTGCCGCGGCAGCTGATCGGTGGCGTTCATCCGGTCAGTGGTGGCCGTGGTGGTGGCTCCCGTGCTCGGGGGCGGCCAGGGGTGCCGCGTCCGGACGGGGGGTGGCCGTGGTGGTCCGTACGGTGAACTCGGCTGTCCGGACGACATCGTTGTGCTGAAAGTCCAGGTACAGGCGGTAGGTGCCGGCCGAAGGCGCGACGGCCATGAAGGCGATCTCGGGTCCCGGTGCGGTGGTGCCGTCACCGGGTTCGCCCTCCGGGTGGACGTGGAGGTAGCCCAGGTCGCCGACCCGCAGGGCCACCAGGTGTCCGTACGCGGCCAGGTAGGGCTGCAGGTCGGTGACGGGGCGGTTGTTCCGGCTGACGGTGAGGGTCAGTTCGCTCGCCTCGCCGGGCAGGAGTTCGCCGTCGAGCACGACGGTGTACTCGCCGATCTGCGCGATCCCTGTGGCCTCGGGAAGCGGCCGCGGGTCGTACGGTCCGGCGACCGCGACGTCGATCCCCAGCGTCATGGGCCCGTCGTGGCCGACCGGGTGGATGTCCGTGAAAAACCTCCAGTCCCCCGGTTCCAGGGCCAGTTCGACGCTCCAGGTGCCCTTCCCGTCCATCACGGGGTGCACGTGCTGGAACCCGGCCGTGTCGCGCCGGACGGCGATGAAGTGCAGTTCCTTCTCGTGTTCCGGTATGAACGCGGTCACCGCCTGCCCGTCCGGGCCGATCACCCGGAAGCTGACCGGCTGCACGCCGCCGGTGAGGATCGTCGAGTCGAGTTCGAGGGTGTACCCGTTCTCGGAGACCGACAGCCCTCCGGGCCGGGCTCCGCCGTGGTGGCCGTGGTTGGTCTGGTCGTGGGCGGAGTGATTCCTCATGACGTCTCCATTGGTGTGATGCGCCTTCTGGCGTCGTCCGTTCAGGACAACGATCACAACCATATACCCCCCGGGGGTATTCCGGGAGCCTCGACGGTTGAAATCTTGCGAGAGGGCTTACCAACGTGGATCCACCGGATGGAGTCACCCGCCTGCCGGCACCGTGGCGCTGGTGTGTCGGCATGGCTGCCCCGGCGGTGGCTGCCGCGGCCGGACGGCTCGGCGGTGGCCAGGACCTCACCGGGCGTTGTCAGGTTGAGTGGTGGCCTTCTCAGGCGGCATGATCATCCGTCTGGTCGAATCGCTGGAGAGGCTGTCCGTGGTGACGCCGTCGTACCGGGGTTTCCGCTTCCCTGCGGAGGTCATCTCCCACTGCGTGTGGCTGTACCACCGCTTCAACCTGAGCCTGCGCGACATCGAGGAGCTGATGCTCGAGCGCGGCCTCGAGGTCAGCCACGAGACAGTCCACCAGTGGACGCGCCCGTTCGGCCCGGCTTATGCCGCTGCTCTACGTCGGCGCCGTCCGAGGCCTGGTGACAAGTAGCACTTGGACGAGGTGTTCGTCAAAATCAACGGCGTGCAGCGGTACCTGTGCCAGGCCGTGGACCAGCACGGGAACGTGCTCGACATCCTGCTGCAGAACCGGCGGGACGCGGCCGCGGCCAGGCGTTTCTTCCGGAAGCTGATGAAGAAGACCCGGTCGGTGCCCCGGGTGATCATCACCGACAAGCTCCGCTCCTACGGCGCCGCCCACCGCCACGAGATGCCGTCGGTCGAACACCGCTCGCACAAGGGCCTGAACAACCGGGCCGAGAACTCCCACCAGCCGACGAGGCAACACGAGCGCGCGATGAAAGGCTTCCGATCGGTGGGTGCCGCACAACGGTTCCTGGCCGCGTTCAGCGGCATCTCACCCCCACTTCCGACCCCGCCGTCACCTCCTCACCGCCCCGAACTACCGCGCCGAGATGATCATCCGCTTCGCGATCCGGGACCAGATCACCGGCACGTCGCCAGCCTGCCCGCCGCAGCCTGAGCCGCTGTCACCACCGAAGCCGAAACACGTCGAACCGGCTCACACCCTCGAGCACTCGCTCAACCTGACAAAGCCCAGCCAGGCACACCTTCCGTCTAGCCAAAGACCGCTCCGGCCGCGGCCTTGCCACCGGTCCACAGGATTTGACAATTGCTCGGTGACCGACGCGGTCACCGGGGCCTCGGTACATTCGGCGCTCAGCGTGGCCTACACGTCGGCGCCATACCGCCTATGGCTGTTTCACCGCCACCTGCAATGGTGCTCTGAACGACAGCAGGTCGAGCATGGGAGGTTCCGCCGTTTCGTCCGCCGGTCGAATGTCCGGAAGGCGGCGCGCTGCCGCGCGCAGGGCCACCACCGCCTCTGTGCGGGCCATGGAGGCACCAGGGCAGCGGTGGCGACCAGCGCCGAATGCCAGGTGTTGGCGGATGTTCGCCCGGTGTGGGCACATCAGCTCCGGGTTCGAGAAGACCGTCGGGTCCGAACCGCTGCCCATGAGCATCAGCAGCAACTGTGCGCCGGCCGGCAGCCCTACGCCGCTCAGTCGAGTGGGTTGCGCGGTCACCCGGCGCCAGGTGGTCACGGGCGGCTCGCGTCGCAGGACCTCTTCCACCCATGCCTCAGCCAGGCCCGCCTCCCCGGCCACGCGCGGCCAGATCCCGGGCTCGGTCAGCGCCCGGCGGAGTACGGTCGCGATGAGTTGCCCGGTAGTGGACTGGCCGGCAATGAAGACGAAGAAGCATGCAGCAACCGCGGTGTCGACGTCCAGCGGCCTGCCGTCGGGCAGGCGGTGGCCGGCGAGCGCTCCGATGAACGAGCCGGAAGGCGCGGTGTCACTGCGCAGGGTCACGGTGAGCCATTGATAGAACTGTGCGACAAGCTCTGCCAGCTCCAGTTGCCGTTCGAGTGGGGGCCTGCCCCAAAACAGCTCCAGTGAGGCGTCGCTCCAGCCAATCAAAGTGGCGGGTTCAACGCCTTGGATGCCGAGGAGTTCCATCAGCACCCTGCATGGAAGGACCTGCGCAAAAGAGCTGAACAGGTCGCAGCCGCCGGTGGTCTTGCACTGGGGTCGCACCGCGTCGAGCAGTTCGTCGGCGATGCGCTCAACCACCGGTACGGCAGCCGCGACACGCTGCGCATTGAAAAACCGTGTGACCACTCGGCGCAGCCCGAAGTGGCCGGGGGTCCCGTTGTTGGCAAGCGCGGGCGGAAGAGCGAAGCCGGCGCGGACAAGGACCCGCATCACGGCGACGGGCAGCGGGGTGGCTGCGTTCTGGGCGTTGTCCGGGAGGAATCGATCGGTATCGAGTAGGACTCGCCTGATGTCTTGATGGCGGCTGACCAGCCACAGCCCAGTCGCGGGGTCGTGGTGCACGGGAGCCTTGGACCGTAGGAGGTGCAGCCAGGGGTAGGGGTCACTTACGAAGGGGGCACCGAACAAGTCGAGCAGGCCCAGCGGATCAGTGTTGTCGGAAGACGCGGGGCCGGCCGCCGGGCCGCGCTCGGCCGCTGCGGCAACGGGGTTGAGGGCATCCACCGCCGGAGAAATCACGGCCGGAAGCTAACACGCATGAAGCGGGGTCTCCGACCGTGTGTGCGCAGCATCACTCAGTTACTCACGGGATCGGTCTCTACAAGCCTGCTGGCGCTTCTCGCTGGCGACACCGATCCTGATCCGGCGTGTCATGGCATGCGGGGTATGCGGGACGGCCCGTCCGAGGCCTTCCCGCACACGACTATCCCTCGACGAGGCGCCGTAGCGCGGGGAGCAGGGCTTCGATGTCCTGTACCCTGCGGAACGCGACGACGGTGGTGCCGCGCCCGTTCTCCGCCTGGAACCGGGGCGCCGGGAACAGCGCCAACACCTCACGCATCGTTTCGTCGACCTCCGTGGCTGGATCGGACGACTCGCCTCGCAGCCATCGGCGCAGCTGCACGTGGTTGTGGGCCGCGACGACGGACGCCGACCTCAGTCCTGTCAGTCCCGTATGCGAGACCTATAACACGCCTGACCTGCCTTTTCCCTAGCGCGACGCCGCCGACCGGTGCGGTCGCAGAGACCGCGTGCCTCCTCTGCGTGGGACTGAGCTCCCGGCACACGCTTGCCGACCCTGGGAATGAACCGGCCCAGGGGTGACCGGGCGAGGTAGCGGTGGATGCGGCCCCAGCCGTGTGGCCTCGTCTCGAGCGCCGCTACACGCCCGGAAGTCGGCCGGTGGGCTGTGACATCTGCACGACCTGGATGTCTAGTTCGATCTGAATGGTGGAGCCGATGGCGGCGATGCCGCGGGTGAGCATCTTCTGCCAGGTGAGGGTGAAGTCCTCTCGGTGCAGTTCGGTGACCGCCTTGCAGGCTGCTCGGGTTTCGCCCTCCATGCCAGTGCGCAGGCCCAGGTAGGTGGTGTCCAGCGTCACGGTACGGCAGACGTCGCGCAGCTCCAGGGCCCCGGTGACCGTCCAGTGAGAGCCGCCGCGGTGCACGAAGTCGCTGCCGGTGAAGATCAGGTCCGGGTGGGCGGCGACGTCAAGGAAGTCCGGCGAGCGCAAGTGGCCGTCACGCGAGGGCACGCCGGTGTCGATGCTCTCCGTCTCGATGTAGACCTCGATCTGGGACTCCCGCATACGATCGGCGATCCACAGATGGCCCGAGAAGCGGTTGAAGCGGCCGTGAATCTCCGCCAGACCTAGGTGCCGGGCCACGAACCGGATCGCAGTGTGATCCGGATCGATGTCCCAGAGCCCCGGGCCCGGAGTCGGCGGCAGCGGCGCCACGGCCAGCTCGATCACCCCGGTCGAAGCGCGCGCTCCAGCGAGGACCTGGACCGGGACTTGGCGCGGCTGGAAGCCGTCACAGACCACCGACATGACGTAGTCACCGGGCGGCACGGCTGCGCTGAACAGGCCGTAGGGATCGGTACTGCCCTCTGCTGTCGGCCGCCCCTCCTGGTCCAGGACGGTTACCGAGGCCTGCAACGGCACCCTTACCGGGTCCACCACTTGGCACTCCAAGCGCCCCCCGCCCTGGGGCAGACCCAACGCCCCGCGCTCAAGGGCTAACCCGCCTTCGGAGGTCTGTGTTCGCCGTCGCAACAGGCTGAACATGTCCGCGCCTTTCCGTGTCCTATGTGGAAGCCGATTCACCTTGACAGGCGTTGGTGCATCGCCGCGCAGCATGCTCGCGATACGGACCAGTAACGATCCGTAGAGAATTCCCACACAGTCGGTAGCCCAATGGGAGGTTCGCCGTTCAACCGAATTTCACCGAACGCCCTCCCTGTTCTAGGCGTTGAAATGACCCGATATGCCCTGCGCCGATGTCGGCTGAACTCGTGCTGGTTTGTTCTCTGGTGACGCTGCCCTTACCGATAACCCCGTCTGTGCGGGTCATGCGGCATGCTCGTACTCGTGGGGAATGCCGCCGAGGCGATCGGATCGTCGTATGTCGAGGCGGGCTGTCTCGTCCAGATCAAGGTGCGGTCCAGCAGCTCGCGCCGACAGGTCTGCACCCACCTCTCCATGATCGAGTTCATTCTCGGCATCCGGACTCCGGTCAGCGCGACCTCGATCCCCGCGTCGGCGAGACGTACTGCGCATCATGATGACAACCCGGCCTCGCCAACTCGCCGGCAGATCCGCCGAACTCCGCAAGGACACCCGCGTCGGGGGCATCGCCCCAGGGACTCGAAAGACTCTATGCCCTTTTCGGTGGCCCAGCCACACCCGGCGTCGCATGGCCGCTCGCGCCCTGAGCGGCGACGTACCCGAGTCACGCATCCGCACCCTGGCCCCAGCCTCCATCGAACGGCTGCAGTGACTGGACACCGCTGCAGGCCTTCCGTGCTCTTCAAGACAGAGAGTTCGGTCGTCGCGGAAGCGGGACAGCGCGCAGCAGCTCCCACAGGGGGCGGTGTCCGCCGGCCCAGGTGGCGAGGGTTGCCCGGTCCACGAGGTGCAGGCGCTGTGACTTGGCGAAGTCCTGGGCGGGTTTGGAGAAGCGGCCGTTGGTGACCAGGACAATGACGTCGCCTTTGTGGACGGGGCGTCCGGTGCCGTTGAGAACCTGCAGGTCCGGTGTTCCGACGGCGGCTCCGTCCAGGCCGGCCTGGCGGTGTTTGCACTGGATGACCCAGCGTCGGCCGTAGGGGTCGGTGGCCTTGACGTCGGCGCCATTATCTCCGGCGCCGCCGACCTGGACGGCATCCGTGCAGCCGTCGCGGTACATCAGGTCGCGTATCGCGTGCTCGAAATCGCGGTGGTGCAGCTGGTCGAGGCGGGTCATCGGGTAGCGCAGGGAGCGGACGCTCTCCTGGCGCTGCCGGGCCTGCTGGGTCCGGGTGTGCTGCCACAGGACAGTGGCCGCGGCGGCCAACGCAAGGGTGAGAGGGATGATCCAGAGATGCCCGGCCAGCCAGTGCAGCAGCCGGCCGACAACCCACAGGATGACAGCGACGAGCACCAGGGCCTCGCCGACGCGCAATTGCCGGCGCTTGCGCGAACGGGACGGGCGCCGGCCACTCACCGGCTACTCCGGTCCCACGGGATCGGGTAGGACACCGTGGGCCGCGGCCGGGGCGCCGGCGCCTTGTTCCAGCCGGGGAACTTGACCGGGTACACGGTCGAAGCAGGCCGGGGGAAATCACTCTTCCCGCCAGCGCTGCTGTTCGGGGCGCTGCCGATCACGGCGACCGCCAGCCCGAACATCACCAGGGTGGACATCTCCCGGCGGGCCCCCGCCGCCCAGCGCGAGTGCCCTCGCACCTTCGTACCGTCCCGCCGTACATACCCGTTGACCCACGGCATGGTCGTCCCCCTCCCCCACGGGCTGCGCCCCCTTGCGCAACCGACTCATCAAACCAGCCTGCACTGACAACACGTCAGGAGAAGATCCCTTTCGGTCACGTAGGGCGGAGTGTCTAAAAAACGGCTCTCCTGTCGCTTCCATGGGTCGCTGACCAGGGCTGATACGCAGAACACGCCGTACCCCGGCTACGTTTCGACTTGCGAAGGTACGAAACG
>NZ_JBHVFU010000099.1:0-18655 GCF_042801455.1 Streptomyces sp. NPDC057565
TGCGGGGGAGATCGAGCCGTCCGCCTCCTGAGTCGTCCTTCTGTCGCTGTCCTTCTCGTGAACTTGTCCCTTTCGGCACTCCGGGGCTGCGGTTCGCGGTCGGTCAGGCTGCGGCGTTGAGGGGGACGTCCGCCCCAGCGGATGCCCTTCTCGCTGCGGATGCGGGCGCCTGCGGGCGGTCAGCAGAAGATGAGCTCGACGTCCTTGTCCAAGCAGTACTTCATGACGGTGACCAGCTGGCGGGCGTCGTCGATGCGTCGCTGGAGGACGGGGTCACTGTCCTCGTGTTGTCGCTGCCGCTGGTCGATGATTGCTTCCAGCCTGGGCAGCATGGCCGCGCATTGAGCAGGCACGAGAGAGCCGTCGTCGTCTGGATGGTCGAGTAGTGGGGCCAGCGTGGTGGAGACGCTGCTCCACGTACGCTCTCCACCGAATCCGTTCATCTCAGCAAGGGTGAATCCCTCTACCTGGGCCAGCCACTCCCTGAACATGTTGAAGCCTGTGCGTGCCGACAATCCCGTCACCTTATGCGACCTGCGCGTACTCGTGGATGAGGCCGCCAAGGCGGTCGCGCCGGATGACACGCGATGGGTCATCGGCGGCGGGTGGTTCGGGCGCATCGACACCGTCGGGGCAGCGCTGTCCGAGTGATCGGTGAGGCCGATGTTCGTTGTGATGGGTCGCGTACTCGTCGACGACGAGGCGCAAGTGCCGCTCTCCGGTGATCAGGGCGCGGTCGGTGGCCTCGCGGCGGCATGATCCGACCCAGCGCTCGGCGATCGCGTTCATCCGGGGTACGCCCGGCAGGATGGGCACCACGCGGGCGCCGACGGCGGTGAAGACCGCGTCGAAGCCCTCGGTGAAGTAGCCGGCGTTGTCGCGGATCAGGTACCGGATGCCGGTGGTGCGTGTGTGGTCCAGGTTCATCAGGAGGTTGCGGGCCTGCTGGATGGCCCATTCGGCGTTGACATGGCGGGTGACGCCGGCGATGTGCACTCGCCGGGTGCCGTGCTCGATGAAGAACAGGACGAACAGGCGCCGCAGGAAGACCGTGTCCACGTGGAAGACGTCGACGGCAAGGATCCCCTGGGCCTGGGCGGTGAGGAACTTTGCCCAGGAGCGGTCGGCACGCTGGGGCGCCGGATCGACCCCGGCCCGCTGCAGGATCTCCCAGACGGTGGAGGCGGCGACCTTCCAGCCCAGGTTGAGCAGTTCGCCGTGGATCCGGCGATACCCCCATCCGTCGTTCTCGCGGGCCAGGCGCAGTACCAGGGCGCGCAGTGCCTCGGGCTTGGCAGGGCGGCCCGGGCCTCGGTGCGGGTAGGTCCACTTCTTCGCGACCAGCCTCGCGTGCCAGCGCAGCACGGTACGTGGGGTGACCAGCAGCTTCAGCGTCGAACGATGACGCTTGCTCAGCAGTCGGAGCAGGGCTGCGAGCACCGCTCGGTCCCCGCGGCTGAAGGCGGGCTGGGGACTGCTGCGCTGCAGGACGGCCAGCTGGTGCCGGAGCACCAGTATCTCGACATCCTTGGCCGCGGAGGACCGCGCCAGCAGGCGCAGCCAGCCGAGCATCAAGCACGCGAATCGGTAGACCAGACGGAGCGTCATGACTCCCAAGCGTGCGCCGACGGAGTCACGAGCGCTTTCGACGTGATCACATCGTGACCCTCAAATCGCAGCTCAGCGTAGGTGACAGGATTGTCGGCACCCACAGGTCAGCAACGCAAGGATTGTGACACAATTCGCGACGACGCTCCATCGGTCACTTGACGTTCGGGCGCGCGGGGGGATCGACCGGCGCATCCCTCTCTGTGTTCGGCCCTCGGTGCCCGGACCGTGAAGGGTCTCGTGGCCGCGGTCAGAGATTCGCGGCGCGCAGGGCGCAAAGGGTGTCGAACTTGTGCTCGAAGGCGGTGCGGGCGAAGGGCCGTGCTCTGACCTGCAGGCTTGGTCGTTACGAGTGGCCGCGCTACTGAAGCCGCGAAGAATCTCGTCATGGACCTCGAGGACGCCGGCTGCCGGGCCCGGTTCCTGATCCGGGACAGGGGCGGCAAGTTCCCGGCCCTGTTCAACGCGATCCTCAAGGACGCGGGGATCGAGGCCGTGCTCAACACTGTCCGGACGCCGAGGATGAACTCGATCACGGAAAGATGGGTGCAGACCTGCCGACGCGAGCTCCTGGACCGCACCTTGATCTGGAACCAGCACCATCTCCTCCATGCCCTGCGCGAGTTCGAGCAGTTCTACAACTCCCACCGCCCACACCAGGGCATCGCGAACACTCGGCCGCTACGCCCCTAGCCCACACCGATTGCCAATCCGGACGAGAAAGCCCGCCTCGACATACGCCGACGCGAACGGCTCGGCGGCATCCTGAATGAGTACCAACATGCGGCGTGAGCAGCACGGATGGGGGTTCCGGCAAGCGCACGCTCGTCGTCCACGAACAGACCGTCCGCCTCGGCCTGGCCAACCGGGCGCTCGCCCGTGCCGCGACGCGCTTCGCCGTGTCCTCGGAGTCCTCGCTCCAGTACCTGCCGGACGGCGCCCGTGCGACAGCGGTCGTCACCGGCAACCCGGTGCACCCCGAGGTGCTGTCCGGTTACGGCTTGCCGTACTTCAATGGGCGAACGTACAGGTCGCCTTGGATTGCCCAGAGCTTCGCCTTTTGCATCGTGATCCTCATTGCGTAGAAGGACTCACGATTGAGATTCATGACGGATGAATTATGCCAGGTGAGTTGGTGCCACCCGTCGCCGCGATCTCGGAGTGTGCTGTTGTCGGCTTCGAAGCCGTTTTGGACGACGGTTCCCCCCTGGTTCATCAGGTCCACTTTGACCCAGCCGCCGTCTTCAATGTCGACGAGCAGCTCGACGTTCTCGCCGAAGAAGTTAAAGCCTTGCGATGTGAGGGAGGAGGGCCTGTTCCCTGTTCGGCTGCCGTAGCAAGCGAACTTGTCCTTCTCGATGTAGCCCCTACCGAGTGCGGACTCGCGCCAGCCGGTGTGCTGGCCCTTCCCGCCCATGTAGTAGAAGTACAGCCTTTCTTCGATCTCTACGGGGATCGAGGAGAAGATGACGCTGCTGTCGAAGTCGCCGCGCGGGTACTTCCCCATGCCCTTGCCATGCGGAATGAATGTGCTGTCCTCGGGTGCGACGTTGTTCCACTCAGTTAGATTGATGGACCACTGCAGTGCCAGGTCGACGGTGTCGTAGTGCGGAAGCGTGGTGTCGCCGTCGCGGTACAGCGAGGCAAGCCCGACATAGAGGTCGCCGTACTCGAAGACCGGCATCGAGTAGATCTGAGAGTCGAATCCGTTGCCCCGATGGACCTCGACCGGCTTGGACCAGTTGATGAAGTCGGTGGACCGCGACATCGCGGACACGCGGATGTTGCTGTCCCACAACCGTGTGATGAGTACGTACTCATTCGTGCGCGAGTCGCGGAAGACGAGGTTGTGGCAGTCCGCACCAGGGGACGGGCTGTTGGCCGGCCAGGGCTTGAGATCACTGAAGTGGATGCCGTCGGATGAGAAGGCCACGCACAGCGACGTTCCCCCCGCCTCGCGCAACGTGATCAGCTTGTACCGGCGGGTTGGGTCCGGATCCGCGGGGTCGTAGAGCACGGACGTTCCCTGGGCGTGCTCGAACAGGATGTTGTTGTCCTTGCTGCCATCGAAGCTGACCAGACCCAGCTTGGGCTTCGTCCAGTGCACACCATCGGTGGACTCCGCGTAGCAGCAGCCGGTCTCCCTGTTGGCTATGACGTAGTCCCGCCCGGACCTCTTCTCCGGAGACGTGTTGAGCGACGCCGGATCGCGGAGGAAGAGCGTGTAGTAGCAGCGGAACTTCTTGTGCTCCGGGTCCCAGAAGACGTTCGGGTATCCGTTGTCGAAGCGCGGCTCCCAAGGCAGTCGGGGATTCTCGAAGATCCCCTCCCTGAAAAGGGGATTGTGGTCTACGTCTTTGACGAAACTGCCCATCTCGATCTGGCAGTTCGCCATTCCCCGGTGGCCGTTCCATATACCGGTGTCGAACGCGAAGTACCTGTGCGGCCGACTCGTCGGGTCAGCCAGCGGAGAACCGCTGGCGGTGGGAGTTGCGACCAGTGGCCCGGCACTTGACGGTCCTGCTGCGGCCAGGGTGCCCGCAGCGCCCATCGCCGTCGCAGCCAGGCCGCCGAGCAATACACCCCGCCTCGTCATCGGTCTGAAGGTCTCGTCACTCATGTGCTCTCCTTGCTTTGACGTAAAGGGATGACTCGGACAGCAGACGTAAGACGTCTGCTGTTGCGCACAGGCTGCCAGCGCCCAACATGCGGCGCAAGACTCAGGGCACGTACTTCTTGCCCGTGGACCGTCCACACACCGAGGCCCGTTGCGCCCTTGATCCCTTCCAGCTGTGCGGGGCTTGCCTCCGCGAGGCTGGAGCAGCCGCCGCGTGGTGCGGCTACCAGCAGCGTGAGGTGTGCCTGGACGTGCCCTGCCGAGGGCTCCGAATGCTCTGCGGCCCTTCATCCCACGTAGCCGCGGAGAGGGCTGTGCTGACAGGTCGCCCGGTGTCCGGCTCGCAGCCCTGAGTTGCGCGATGGTCGCCCTATGACCAGGGACTATGCAGTAATCGCTGCTACACGACTCGGCGGGACGCCATCTGAGGCCGGCCGACCTCGTGTTGGGACTGCAGTGTCAGACCCAGCTCGTAGCGTCGTAGGTGAGGGCTCGGATCGGCCAGGCCCCTTCAGATGACGGAGCAAGTCATGGGTGAAATCAGGGTGGGCAAGGAGCATCTGGACCGGTTGCTGACAGACAGCGCGGGGTCGTACGGCGCGCCCTATCAGCAAGCGTTCGCCCAGCTTGCAGAGACTCATCAAGGCAAATCGGCAGCCGAGATCCTGCCCTTGCTGCGCCGCGCAGCCGACCACGCTCTGCTCGAGTTCACTCACGCTGACCTGGCGGAGCAGGCCGAAGCGATCAGTACGGGCAAGCGATACGTCCTGCGCGTCACGGTCACCTGACGTAGCTCACGCACAGACAGCACGGCATCCCACCCGCGCCCGAACGGCAGAGCACGAACTGGGCCGACTTCCTGCGCAGCCAGGCCGACGCGCTGCTCGCCTGCGACTTCTTCGAGACCCGAACCCTCACCGGGGCGCGTCTATACGTTTTCGCCGTCATCGAGCACTCCACCCGGCGCGTCCGGATCCTGGGCGCCACCGCGCACCCCACGGCGGACTGGGTCGTGCAGCTCGGCCGCAATCTCCTCATGGACCTCGAGGACGTGGGCAGCCAGGCCCGATTCCTCATTCGTGACCGCGACTCGAAGTTCACGCAGTCCTTCGACGCCCTGCTGGCCGACGCCGGACTGACAGTCGTCACCACCGGCATCCAGATACCCCGAATGAACTCCGTCGTGGAGCGCTGGATACAGACCTGCCGCAGGGAGCTCCTGGACCGCACCTTGATCTGGAACCAGAGGCACCTCCTGCATGCGCTCCGCGAGTTCGAGACCTTCTACAACCGCCATCGGCCGCACCGAGCCCTGGGCCAAGCCGCACCGCTCCGCCCGCTACCCGAACCGATCAGCGTGTCAGCACAGATCAGGTACCTGGAGGTCGGCCGACGAGACCGACTCAGCGGAACCCTTCATGAGTACCGACATACCGCTTGACCAGGCCGGATGATCTATCGACACCCGCAACCCCGGCGCCGGTCAACTCGCCGAAGAGCGTTGAGCTCACGCGGCTGCTGATCAACGAGACCAGTACGGACGTGCCCAATGCGCCGCCGATCTGCGGCGCGGTGGACTGCAGGCCGCTCGCCACGCCGCCGTCCCTGACGGGCGCGTTGCCGACGATCGCGTCCGAGGACGCCGACATAACCATGCCCACACCGAGACCGACCAGCACGAACGGCGGCCACATGGCGGCGTACGCGGAGTGTGTGTCCCAGGTCAGCATCCACAGGGACGCCACCGCCTCCAGCAGCACGCTGGCCGGCATCGACAGACGCGCGCCGAACCGCTCGGTCAGTGCCGCCCCCAGCGGTGCCGCGACCACGGAGGCCGGGCTCAGCGGCAGGGTGCTCACACCCACCTCGACCGGGGCCAGACCCCGCACGTTCTGCAGGTACAGCATCAGGAAGAAAATAGCGTCGAGCAGCACGAAGAAGTTGATCGCGGTGACGAGGGCGCCGATGGTCAGCGCCGGGCTGCGGAACAGCCGCATGGGCAGTAGCGGGTGCCGAACACGGGTCTCGTACCAGCCGAAGAGCACCAGCAGGACCAGCGCGGGGACGTGGTACGGGAGGCTCACAGCTCAGCGGCCTGATCGGAGTTTGACACCCTCCAGGCTTGACGGCTAACACCGTTAGCCGTATGGTGACGACCGCGCGGCTAACACTGTTAGCTCAATCGGATCAGTCCCGACGCGGAAGGACCACCGTGACCACTACCACGACCACCGGCAGCACCGGCCGGCCCACCAGCATTCCAACCGCGCGGACGGCGCACCGTGGCTGACCGCGTGCAGCAGATCACGGCCGCCGCCCGGGAACTGCTCGAGACTGAAGGGCCGGACGCGTTGTCGATGCGGCGCATCGCCGAGCGGGTCGGCATCCGGGCGCCGTCCTTGTACAAGCACTTCCCCGACAAGGCCGCTGTCGAGGCGGCACTCCAGGGGCAAGGCATGGCCCAGTTGGCGCAGGAACTGGAGGCCGCCGAAGCCGAGATCGGTGTCGAACCGGCCCTGCCTGCGCTCGCCCGCGCCTACCGGCGGCACGCTCTCGCCAACCCGCACCTCTACCGCATCACCCACACCCTGCCGCTCGCCCGCACCGCACTGCCCGAAGGGCTCGAGGAGCGTGCGGCGATGCCGCTGGTCCGCGCGGCGCACGGCGACGTCGACATCGCTCGCTCGCTCTGGGCGTTCGCGCACGGCATGGTCGTGCTCGAACTCGACGGCCGCTTTTCACCCGGCGCAGACCTGGACGCCGCATGGCGAGTCGGCTGGGAGGCGTTCGCCCATGCCATCCGCGACAAAAGCCAGGGAGACACCGCATGACCGTGATCGCTACGGGGCTGGCCACCGCCACCGCCTCCCGCACCGCCGGATACACACACGCCGCGGCATGGATCGTCGGGCTCACCGTCGCATGGGGCGCCACGCCCGAAGTCGGTGACGCACACGCCCGGATCGCGGCCGCGTACGCCGACCGGCCGGTCCAGGCGATCGCCCAGGCGCTGCTCGTGCACGGTGTGGCGGCCGCGAGCCTTGTGGTCGTCGGATCCGGACTGCTCGGCTGGGCCCGCCGGACCGGCAACGCTACAGCTCGCTTCGCCGGATGGGCCGGGACGGCCGCGGCCGCACTCGCGTCTGTGCAACTCGTCCTGGAGCTGATCGCCGTGCTCGGAGCCGATCCGGCGTCACCGGGCAGGACCGGCGCACTGTTCGAGGCGGTCCAGCGCGTGGACGGCGTCAAGATGTTCGCGCTCGCCGCGCTCGCCGCAGCTGCCTGCGCGGCCTCGCGGCACGGCTCACTGCTGCGGCGTTGGGAGGCCGTCACCGGCTGGGCCCTCGCCGCCACGATTACCGCGTCCGGCATCGGCTACCTGCTGCTGTCCACCGCCCTGGCCCCGATGGCGTTCGTATCGCTGCCCCTGCTACTGGTCTGGATCGCCACGCTCGGCGCAGCCCTCGGCCGCCGATCCTGAGCCCGAAGCAACTGGCCACCGCCGGATACAGGGCGAACTCGCCCGCCTCGGCTACCCGATCGCCCCGTCCACGGTCCGGGAGATCCTCCACGCCGCCGGCATCGACCCGGCCCCGCAGCGCTCCGGCCCGACCGGGCGGCCCTCCTCCGGGACCGGGACAGCAAGTACACCCGTTCCTTTGACGCCGTCTTCGAGGCCGACGACGTGGAGATCCTGCTCAGCCCGCCTCGGGCACCGAGAGCGAACGCGATCTGCGAGACAGTCGTGGGCACCCTGCGCCGCGAGGTGCTCGAGCGGGTGCTGATCCACAACGAGGCCCACGCCCAAGCGGTGCTCACCGACTACATCCGGCACTACAACGGGCACCGCCCCCACCAGTCCCGGGCGCAGCTACCCCCGGCCAGCGACGAACCGCCCACCGTAGCCACCGTCACCGACCTCCAGGCGCACCGGATCAGGCGACGCCCCGTTCTCGGCGGCCTGGTGAACGATTACCTCCGCGCCGCCTGACCGAACCCCATCACCGCAGCTCACAGCAGCAATTCGTAATTTCGAGCGGCACAGGCTGGTCGCGGGCTTCCTGGGCGCGCTGCCTGCCCGGCTGATGCACCGGCGGGGCGCGACCGGGATGCGGCGAACCATCACAAAGTAAGCACGCGCGTGTCGCGCCGACGGTGCAGGGCGTTCAGGCAGGCCGACTCCCGGCCGCGGCCCGTTCGGCCGCGGCGAGCACGGCGTCGACGGCGGTGTCGTAGATCGCCTTCGGCGTGACGCTGCTCAGCTCGTCGATGAAGGTCCGGGTGACGGGGTAGGCCGCCTCGGGCAGGCGGGCGTAGACCCGGGTCCAGGTGGTGTCGTCCTTCTCGCGCACCTCGGGATCGAGCGAGCTGAGCGCGGCGGAGTGCGCGCAGAGGCCGAGGGTGGTGTCCACGAAGGTCCGGTAGTGGAGCACGGCCCGGTCGGGGGCCAGTCCCGAACGCGCGAAGGCGGAGAGGATGATCTCCACCAGGCGCTGCTCGGCCGGCCCGCCGGTGGTGCGCGCGAAGGTCAGCACCGTGATCGCCGGGTAGCGGGTCTGGATCCGCCAGGTGCTCTCGGCGACCCGCCGCAGGGTGTCCTGCCACGCCTCGCCCTCCAGCACCTGCCCGATCTCGTCGAGGATCATCTGGATCGTCCGCTCGGCCATGGCGAGCAGCAGCTCGTCCTTGTCGCGGAAGAGCCGGTAGAGGATCGTCGCGTCCACGTCGAGCTCCTGGCCGAGCCGCCGCATCGAGAGCCCGGCGGCGCCCTCCCGCTCGGCGAGCTGGAAGGCGGCGTTCACGGCGGCTTCCCGGCGCAGCTTCCTGCGCTCCTGACGGCTGGGCCGTGCGGCCACGTCGTCGCCGGACCGCTGGGCGGCTGCGCTCGTCGCCGTCTTCTTCGCCATGGCTCTCCTTGATCGGGCGGCTCCGGTGACCCTACCAACGAGTTACCAAGGAAAGTGCCAACACCGTTGACAACAGTGTTTCGCATCGGGTTCCTTATGTCGACCACACCGTTCTCCGTCGCCCCTCCGAGCCGCGAACCCGTGGTCCCTCTCGTCCCCCGTCGTCAGGAAACCCATTGAGCCGCCATATACGCCTCGCCCTCGTGCAGGCACCGGCCGAGTCCTTCGAGCAGTTCGCCGAGGGCCTACGGCTGCGCATGAAGTCGCCCAACCGGGCGGAGCTCGTCGTCTACCCCGAGCTGCACCTGTGTTCCGAGGGCATGGAGACGATGTCCCTGGAGGAGTACTACGCCGTGTACGCGGAGCCGCTCGACGGCCCGCGCGGCAAGGCGCTCGCCGAACTGGCCCGCGAACTCGGGATCTGGCTGATCCCTGGGACCGTGCTGGAACGCGGCGCGGACGGGAAGGTCTACAACACCGCCGTGGTCTACGGCCCGGACGGGAGCCTGGTCGCCCACTACCGGAAGATCTTCACCTGGCGCCCCTACGAGCCCATGTGCGTCGGCCGGGAGTTCGTCGTCTTCGACATCCCGGGGACCGGACGGATCGGCCTGTCGATCTGCTACGACTCCTGGTACCCCGAGGTGACCCGCCACCTCGCCTGGATGGGCGCGGAGCTGGTCGTCAACGTCGTGCAGACGTCGACGTCGGGCCGCGCGCAGGAGATCCCGGTCAACCAGGCGAACGCCATCGTCAACCAGGTCTGGGTCGCCAGCGTCAACGGCGCGGGCCCGACCGCACAGGGCCGCAGCCTCCTCGTCGACCCCGAGGGACACATCCAGGTCGCCGCCGTGGGCATGGAGGACACCACCCTGCTTGCCGTCGTCGACCTCGACCGGGTCGCGGCCGCGCGGAAGTACGGCACGGGCGGCGACTCCTGGCCCTGGGACCACTTCACGCTGGACGACACCCCGCTGGAGCTGCCCCTCTACAACGGCCGCATCGACCCCAGGACCTGGCGGCCCGCGGTCTCCCCCTGGACGCCGGACGCACTGCGCCCGGCCGCCCCCGCAGCCACTGAGGCCGCTGCCCCCGCCACCGGAGAGGACGAGACCCGATGAGCGAGACACAGGACGCCCGCACCGCCCCGCACGACGCGCCGGCGCAGCTCACCGGCCGGCTCTCGCTCGCCTCGGTGGTGACCTTCGGGCTCGCCTACATGGCGCCGAGCCTGGTCATGGTGATCTTCGGCGTGATCGCCGTGGCGAGCGCGGGCACCGCGCCGACCGCGTTCATCGTGGCCACCGCGGCGATGTTCCTGACGGCCCTGAGCTACGCCAAGATGGCCGGGCACTTCCCCGTCTCCGGCTCGGCGTACTCCTACGCCAGGAACCTGCTCGGCGCCCCGGCCGGCTTCCTCGTCGGCTGGGCCGTGCTCCTCGACTACCTCCTGCTGCCGATGGTCGCCTGGCTCGTCCAGTCGCTGTACCTCAACGCGCAGTTCCCGGCCGTGCCGGTCTGGGTCTGGATGCTGCTCAACGCCGTCCTGACGACCGCGGTCAACATCATCGGGCTCACGCTGACCGACCGCGTCAACAAGGTGCTGACCGCGCTGGCCGTGTTCCTGGTCCTGCTGTTCGTCGCCTACTGCCTGGTCCACCTGACCCATCACGCGCCACACTCCTACACCGCGCCGTTCTGGAACACGCACACCACCCTCGGCGGTGTCTCCGCCGCGGCCGCCGTCGCCGCGTACTCCTACCTCGGTTTCGACGCGGTGACCACGCTCTCCGAGGAGGCACGAGACGCGCGGCGGACCATCCCGCGCGCCGTCGTGCTCGTCATCGCGATCGGCGGCCTGCTCTTCGCCGCCGTCGCGTATGTGATGCAGCTGGTCCACCCCGGCGGCGTGTTCGACAACCCGCAGATCGTCGCGTACACGATGTCCGTCGAGGTCGGCGGGCAGACCTTCGCCGACTGGACCAACATCGCCGGGATCGTCGGCGGGTTCGCCTCCGGGCTCGCCGTCCAGCTCAGCTCCAGCCGGCTGCTGTACATCATGGGCCGCGACGGAGTGCTGCCGAAGCGCTTCTTCGGGGCGCTGAACGCCCGGACCGGGACCCCGGTCCTGTGCATCGCGCTCACCGGGGCCGTCAGTCTGTTCGGCCTGGACCTCTCTCTGGAGACCGCGACGTCGTTCATCAACTTCGGCGCGTTCCTCGGCTTCACCGCCGTCAATGTGTGCGTCGTCGTGTACTTCGTCCGCAACCGGGGAGCCCTGGGTTCCGGCGCCGCGAGGGTGCTCGGCTACGTCGTCGCCCCCGCGCTCGGTGTCTGCGTCACCATCTATCTGATGACGCAGCTCAGCGGGGTCGCGCTGACCATCGGCGGCTGCTGGCTCGCCGCCGGGTTCGGCTACCTGCTCTGGCTCACCCGCGGTTTCCGCCGCCCGACGCCCGAACTCGACCTGAACGAGGTCGTGGCGCCCTAGCGGAAGAGTCGCCCTGACGAAAGACGGGTTCCGCCCACGCCGGTGGATCCGGAGGGGCAGCCTGCGCCTCACGGACTGCCTCCGTGCCCGGCCGCGCGTGGCCGGGCGCGGAGGTGGCGGCGAGGTCGGTGGCGGTGCCGGCGGCGCGCAGGGCGGCGACGAAGTCCAGGCAGGTGTCGTGGCGGTCGTCCGGGCTCTTGGCGAGGGCCTTGGCGAAGACCGCGTCGACGGCAGGCCCGAGGTCGGGGCGCGCCTCGCTCGGCGGGGGCGGCGCGTCGTACTGATGCGCCCACAGCAACGCCATGTCGTCCTCGCGCTGGAAGGGCGGGCGGCCGGTCAGGATCTCGTGGACGACGCAGGCGAGGCCGTAGAGGTCGCAGCGGTCTGGCTGTGAGGCGGGGAATTGGGAGCTGAGAGCGTGTACGTTGCGCGCCCTGGCCTTCACGGTGAGCCCGCAGGACGGGGTGTCGGTGAGGAACGCCTGATGACGCAGGCCCTCGTCCTGATCGAACAGGGACAGCTGTGCTCCGGGGTGCGGGCGTTCTCGGCACACGATGATGCGGGTGCCGGCCGGATAGCCGGTCAGGTCGACCATGCCGGTGAGCTCGGCGACCTCGGCGCCGTCACGCAGGGTTCCGTTCTGGTCCAGGGCGGGGTGCCAGAGAGCGTCGGGTATGGCTCGGACAGCACGGCGGACCGGCTCGGTGACCGCGTATCCGACCGAGAACCGCAGGTTGAGGCCGTGCTCACCCAGAGCCCGGACGTGGGCGAGGAAGGCTTTCGCGGATCCGGCGCTGTCGGTGCGGACAAGCCCTCGCCCCACTGCCGCCCGGCCTGGCCCGGCGAGAACCTCAGAGCAGCGTGAGCAGCCGTGGCCGTTTGTCCAGAATCCCAGACTAAATCGGCGCTGCAGGGATCGATCTGCGACGCGGTGGGGTGTGGGGTGTGGCCATGAATCAATCTGCTGCGGAGCCTGGAGACCACGGTATGAACGCTGGCCGCGTTGCGCGGGCGGAAGCGCCGGTGCAGACCGGGATGTCTTCGCCGGAGCCCGCGCGATCCAAACCGGTCCGGCGTGGCCGACCGGAGCCGGTGCGTCGGACGCTTGCCATGATCCACCGCTGGGTGGCGCTGGTGGTCGGTTCGTTGATGCTGGTTCAAATGACGTGCGGCGTTCCGCTCCTGTGGGGTGCCGAGCTGTTCCGGACGCGCAACGCGGACCTTTATCGCCCCACCTACACCGATGTCTCGTTGACGGCAGGCCAAGCGGTCTCGGTGGTCCACAAAGCCTACCCAGGTTTCGCGCCGGGCAGCGTGACGAAGGACGAGGGGATGTGGCTGGTTGCCGATGAACACCTGAACCTCATCTACGGAGTCGATCCGGGTTCGGGCCGCATCACGGGGTCTGGCCACTTCTATGGCGGCTTCCAGGGGCTGATGGAGAACATTCACGCCTTCGGCCTGTCCAGCCCCAACTATCCAGGATACGTGCCGTTCATGGCCCACACGATCCCATCGTTTGGGGTTGCTCAGCTGGAGGGGGTCACGTTTGGGTCGGCGTTGATCGGGATTCTCGGGGTGGTGCTGATGCTGTTGGCGCTGTCCGGGATTGTGCTGTGGTGGCCGGGGATCAAGCGGCTTGCCAGCGGCTTCCGGGTCCGCGCCGGTAAGAGCGGCTACGTACGTGACCGGGATCTGCACAAGGTCGTGGGGATCGTGGCGATTCCCTTCCTGCTGATGTGGGGCCTGACCGGGGCGGCCGCCCAGTTCCCGTTCATCCAGCAGGCCTTCCTGGTCGTCACCGGTGGCCATACCGACCACGCCGACGTGAAGAGCTTGAACTGGGCATTCTCCAGCGATAGAACAAACTCACCGACGGGCGCAGACATCGGCATCGACGCGGCTTCGAAGGCAGCTCTAGCCACCGTTGCCGGGACGATCCACAACACCACCCTGCCCGACCCCGCCGACCCCACCTCGGCCTACCTTTTTGAGATCTCCCAGCCTTCCGGAGACCCGTACAGCCAGACCATGCTGGCCGGGAATGGCTGGGTCTACGTGGACAGGTACGACGCCAAGCACGTAAAGGTGGTCTGGGGCGGTCACGGCTCGACGACTGCGAACACGTTCTACGAGCAGGTGATCTATCCCAGCCACTTTGGGTGGTACGTCAACGGGGGGTGGCGTCTCATCTGGGCCGCGTTCGGGCTGAGTCCGCTCCTGCTGGCGGTGACCGGCGCCTCGACCTGGCTGGTGCGTACCCGCAAACGTCGCGCCCGGCAGGCACGTCGGCAAGCGGTGCCGGCCACATGAGTCAGTCCCTCGCGCTCACCACAGTCCTGTACGCATGCGGACTCGCCGGATGGATCGTGATCCAGTCCCTTCGTGAGACACCCCAACCTCGGATAGTGGTGGCGGCCCTGGGCGTGCTCGAGGTGGCCCTGGTACTGCTGGCCGCGCTCGACGTGGCGACCGTCGCCACTGGCCACCGACCGCGCGACCTGTCCGTGCACCTTGCCTACGTCGGCGCCGCGGTGCTGGTGGTGCCGCTCACAGTGTTGATCGGCGGGGCCGGGCGAAAGAGTGTGGGGATAACCAGTGCGGTCGGGTGCGCGGCGGCCGCGGTCGTCGTACTGAGGATGCAGATGACTGGGGCGGCATAGATGGCTGCTACGTGGACGGGCCGGCTGGATGTGGCGCGAGTACTGCCGGCCACCTATGCGGTGTTTGCTCTCGCTGCCGGGGGCCGTAGCACGGTCCAGCTGGCGACGCACGCCTCGCGAGCCCCGCTGGCCTACACGCTGTCGGCCCTGGCCGCGCTCATCTACCTTGCCGGCCTCATCGCGTTGTTGCGGGCCGGGTCCGGGCCGCGCGCGCACCGGGTTGCGGCTGTGGTGTGCATGGTGGAGCTGGTGGGCGTCGTGGGTGTGGGGGCCGCGAGCCTGCTGGACCCGCGTGCGTTTCCTGACGACACGATATGGTCTCGGTTCGGCAGCGGGTACTGCTTTGTGCCCGCCGTCCTTCCGGTACTGGCGCTGCTCTGGCTTCGGACCGACCACCACGCGGACTCAGTAAAGGTTGCGCCAGGTGCTCGGGTGAGTGCAAGGGATACGCCCCGGATTTAGAGATCTTTAAGGGTATGGGTTGCGTCCGGTCGCAGCGGTTGCCGTCGGCGGCGCTACGCCGGAGGGATGAGGTATCTCGATAGCGGTGGGTTGACGGCCGAGGAACGGGATCGGTGCGAGCAAGTGCGGCTCGCGGCCGCTGACTTGATCAAAGACGGGGTCAGTGACCGAGAGGTGGCCCGGAGGTTCCGTGTGACTCGGGTGCTGGTGAACCGCTAGCCGCCGGGCTGGCATCGGGCGGTCGGCAAGCCCTGATTTCCAAGGGCCCTGGTGGCGCCCGCTGCATGCTCGATGCCAGCCAGCTGCGCGCACTGGAGGCGGTGTTGGAGGACGGTCCGGCCGCGTGCGGCCGGACCGACCAGCGCTGGACTCTCGCCCGGAATCGGGTCACACTCCGGTGGTGCGGGTCACTGCAGCGGGCACCAAGCGGGTTTAGATGGCCGCTCTGATCTTCACCAAGGCCTGCCGCAGGCCACGGCTGATCTACCGGATCCGCCTCGACGATGGCCCCGCGAAGGGCTGGCGCAAGGGCTTCACCGAAACCGATATGCCCGCCTGCTGGATGCCGTCCACAAGCAGCTTGGCGGCCCCGTTGTCCTGGTGTGGGGCAACTTGAACACACGTCAGCCGTGCCGTGCACGAGCTGATCGCCGTCCGGCTTTGGCTGACCGTCTATCAGCTGCCGCCATATGCACCTGAGCTCAATCCGGTCGAGGGCGTGTGGTCGCACGTGAAAAGGTCGATGGCCCCTCACCAAACAGTGTCTCGACCTGCTCACCGCTTTGGTGAAGGCGCGGCTCAAGCGGATGCAGTACCGCCCCAGCTTCATCGGGGGTCTCATCGCCAAGAGCGGACTCGACCTCCAACTGCCGTAACCCCGGCCATCAAGGATCTATGGTGTCGCCGCACAGCCCGACCGAACCACCGACTCGACGACCCAGCTCGGCCGCGGTGCGCACCACTTCCCGAACGACCGAGGCCGTGAGCTCCGGTGTGGCGTGCTCCTCCGGATAGGTCACCGCGATGCTGGCCAGTGGGTAGCCAGTGCGATCCAGGACAGCGGTTGCCACCGAGCACAAGCCGCGGGTGACTTCACCGTGCTCGGTGGCATACCCCCGACGGCGCACGTCGAGGAGCATGGAACGCAACTCGGACAGGGTGTGTGGCCCGACTGGATACCGGTGCGCGAAGGACTCCGGATCGGGGTACAAGGCCCGGACCTGCTCGGGTGGCAGCGTCGCCAGCAGGGCTCGGCCACTGGCGGTGATGTGCGCGGGCAGTCTCACCCCGACTGCGGTCACCAGTAGCGGGCGTCGCGGGGCCCGTTCCTCCAGCACGTACAGCACTTCTCGCCCGTGCAGGACGCCGAGGTGCGTGCTGTTGTGTGTCCGATCTTTCAAAGCGGCCATCGGTATCCGCGCGAGCCGCTGCAGCGGCGCCTGCCGGGAGTAGCCGGCACTGAGCTCGTAGGCGCCGAACCCCAGGCCGTAGGTGCGGTCCTCGGGGTAATGCGCCACGAACCCGGACTGCTGCAGCGTGGCCAGCAGCTGGTAGACGGTTGATCGCGGCAACCCCAGCTCCGTGATGATCACGCTCGCCCGAGTCGGTGCCGGCCGACTGCCGAGGTATTGCAGCACGGCGATGGCCTGTGTGACCGAGGGGACCAACGGCATGCGATCCCCTCAACTTTGTCTGGGATGCTGGACTGTTTCGGGATGCTAACAGGCGCCTGCCCGTCGCGGAACTCATACCGTGAAGCGTCTCCCTGTGTGACCGGTTCTTCCTCGTAGAAGGTGCCTCATGCGTTTTGTTGTTGATCTCAAGGTGTGCCAGGACCACGGACAGTGCGCGTACGCCGCGCGAGCGTTCTCCCTCACTGAGGACGGAAGGCTCGCCTTCCGTCAGCAGAGCGCCAATGTCTATGAATCGGGCGATGTCAGCGATGCCGAGCGCGACGACGTCGAAGAGGCCGCGGACGCCTGCCCCGTCCAGGCCATTGAGATTCGAGACTGACTTGAACAGTCAGACTGCGCAGCGGTGCGTCATCGTGGGCGGATCCCTCGCTGGCCTGCGCGCCGCCGAGGCCGTGCGCCGCTCCGGGTTCACCGGAGAGATCCTGGTCTTCGGTGCCGAGCCCCACATGCCCTACAACAGGCCGCCGCTGTCCAAGGGCGCGCTGGAAGACGACCCCTACCTGGACACCTTGACTTTTCGCCTGTCCCGCGCTGCGACGGACGTGTCCTGGCGCATCGGAACAACCGTGCGCTCCGTCGATCTCCAGCAGCGTTCTCTCACGCTCGCCGACGGCACCAGCGTTGGCTGGGATGGTCTGGTGATCGCCACCGGCGCCCGTCCGCGCCGCCTCGACCTCCCCGGACCGACCGTGGGCCGTCATGTGGTGCGGACGGCCGAGGACGCCATCCAGCTGCGCCAGCAGGTCTACCCCGGAGCTCGCGTGGTCGTGCTGGGCGCCGGGTTCATCGGCTGCGAGGTGGCCGCGACCTGCAGCGTCCTGGGTGCCGACGTGCAAGTCGTGGCACCCGAGGCGGCGCCGATGCACAACCCGTTGGGCCACCTGCTCGGGCAAGAGCTGTGGCGCAGGCACCATCGCCACGGAGTGCAGTTTCATCTCGGTGTCTTTCCCACCACGTTCAGCGGCCCGGGCAGGGTCCGCAAGGTCGAGCTCTCTGACGGCACCAAGCTCGCTGCCGACGTCGTGGTGGAAGCGGTCGGCACCACGCCCAACACCGACCCGTTCGGGGGAAACGGCCTCGACATGTCCGACGGAGTCCTGTGCGACGGTCAGATGAACGTCGAGGGACACCCGGCCGTGGTGGCCTGTGGTGACGTCGCCCGCTTCCCCAACCCGCTCTTCGACCTGATCCCGCGGCGGGTCGAGCACTGGAACATGGCAGTTGACACCGCGCGACGCGCTGGTCGAACACTCGGCGCCTACCTGACCGGGACAGCCAACGACCCGGCACCATTCCGCCCGTTGCCCTCATTCTGGAGTGACCAGTACGACTGGCGGATCCAATCCTTCGGGCTACCCGCACTCGGCGCCGAGGACATCCGCCTCCTAGAGGGCGACCTCGCCAACGAAGCCGCTCTCGGATACCACCGCGACGGCGCCCTGGTCGGTGTCGTCATGCTCGACCTGACCGCTCGCCACGCGCACTACCGGTCACTCGTCGCAGCAGCAACCGAGCAGCAGGAACAAGGCCCCAGGCTTCACGCGTAACTTCCCCAGTCCCGCTGCCAGGACTCAGCGGGACTGGGGTCTGCACCGGCCTCGGTACTGGTGGGCTCGCCCATTCAACTGTCGCCATTTCTCCGGGAATCCATCCTGCCTGGACCGTGTGTGGTTCCCGGGTGCGCCTCGGCTGCAGGTTCTCCGGATTCGGAGGCGAGCGCGTCGTGGTGACCTGGTGGTGTTGAAGGGGCGTTGGCAGCGATGGTGAATTGCCCCTTTGAAGACAACCCCTCGCGACCCTGACAAGTACGCGTCAGCGTGAATTTGGAGAGGGCCCCGATGCAGGAAAATATTCATGAAAGAGCACTATGCATGACTGCATTCCATGCATAGTCTGACCTCCTCGCACCACCATTCCGAGAGAGCACGCGCTCCGGAGCCGAAATCCGGCGACGAGTCCCTTGCCAGCTCCTCGTTGGCCTCGCGCCCGGGCCTTGGCGAGTGACTCTTCACCGGTCGCACCGCATAAACGCATCCATGTGGCACGTCGACTCCTCGAGAAGTCGATGCTCACCCCAATCAGCTACGACCTCGTCCGCAGGAGGACGCAACCATGACTGCACGCACCACCCGTCGTACGACCGCAACGTCCCGGATTGCAGCGGTCTGCGCCATCGCGGTCGCCGGCACCATGCTGCTGACCGCCTGTGGCGA
>NZ_JBHVFU010000100.1:0-18502 GCF_042801455.1 Streptomyces sp. NPDC057565
CAAGACCCGCACCCACTACGACGAAGCGACCGCCTGGTCGCACCACGCACATCCCCATGCCGCTTGACCTCAAACGTCATGGGGTGTCTGACCCGGGCCGTCGGGAAGGTCAGCCCCCGGCGCGCAGCGCCGCCAGGATGCGTTCGGCCGTCGCCTTGTCACGGGCGGCCGTGAACGGCAGGTCGTTGCCCCCGGCGATACGGAACGGGGCACCCGAGAGCGTGGCCTGGGCGCCGCCCGCCTCCGTGACCAGAAGCAGGCCCGCCGCGTGGTCCCAGGCGTACTCCCAGTTGAAGGCGACCGCGTCCTGGTCGCCGCGGGCGACAGCCAGGTATTCGAGGCCCGCGGAGCCGCACGGACGGGGGTGGATGCCTTCGACGAACAGGCCGAGCAGCGCCCGCTTCTGGGCGTCGGTGGTGTAGTCGGGGTGCGACATCGCGACTTCGAGTGCGGCGCCGGGCGCGGGCGATCCGGAGCGTATCGGCACACCGTTGAGCACGGCCCCCCGGCCGCGTACCGCGATCGCCATCTCGTTCAGTGCCGCGGCGTACGTCCAGGAGGCAAGGAGCTCGCCACGGTGGGCGAGGGCGACGAGGGTGCAGAAGCCGGGCTCGCCGCGGACGAACTGGCGGGTCCCGTCGACCGGATCGACGATCCAGACCGGTGCGTCGCCGTCCAGGGCGTCGTACACCTTCGGATCGGCGTGGACCGCCTCCTCGCCGACGACCACCGAACCGGGAAGCAGCCGTGTCAGCGACGCGGTGAGGTGTTCCTCGGCAAGGCGGTCGGCGGTCGTGACGAGATCGTGCGGGCCGCTCTTCTCGACGATCTCGTGTGCGGCGAGCTGTCGGTAGCGCGGCATGATCTCGGTGGCGGCCGCTGCGCGGACCGCCTCCTCGACCTCGGTCAGGTCCCCGGCAAGGAAGTCATCGATCATGGCTCCAGCTAAGCACGGTCCTCCGGGACCCTGACGACCTGGTCATGACGTCGAGGTGGCCGGTCAGCGGCCTACGGCGTACCCCTGCATGCCGCGCGGGTTGGCGGCGGCGGAGAGCACTCCGGTCTCCGGGTCGCGGGCGACGGCGCACAGCCGCCCTTCCGACCACGGGTCGCCCACGGTGACGTCATGGCCTCGGCGGCGGAGCTCCTCGACGATCTCCGGGTCCATGCGCTCCTCGACGGTGACGCTGCCGGGCCGCATGCCGCGCGGGAAGAACGAGCCGGGGAAGCTGTCGTTGTGCCAGTTCGGGGCGTCGATGGCGCCCTGCAGGTCGAATCCGCCGCGTGCCTCGGCGCGCAGGGCGACGGCGAGGAAGAAGTGCAGCTGCCACTGGTCCTGTTGGTCGCCGCCGGGCGTGCCGAACGCCATCACCGGGACGCCGTCGCGCAGGGCGAGGGACGGGGTGAGGGTGGTGCGGGGACGGCGGCCGGGGGTGAGGGTGTTCGGCAGGCCCTCGTCGAGCCACGCCATCTGGAGACGGGTACCGAGCGGGAAGCCGAGCTCCGGCACGACCGGGTTGGACTGCAGCCAGCCGCCGCTGGGGGTGGCGGAGACCATGTTGCCCCAGCGGTCGACGACGTCGATGTGGCAGGTGTCGCCCCGGGTCGCGCCGTCCGCTGCGACGCTCGGCTCACCGGCAGCGGCGCCGCCCTTGGCGACGGTCGGCTCGCCGACGCCCGCAGCCGGGACACCCAGGGCGTCGAAGCCCACCTCGCCCGCGGCGACGGCGTGCGCGTGGCCGCTGAGGACGGGGGTGCGGCCCCCGGGGCTACCGGGGCGCAGCTCGTACGATGCCTCGTCGGTGATGAGCGCGCGCCGCTCGGCGTTGTACGGCTCGGAGAGCAGGGTGTCGAGGGGGACCTCGGCGGCGTCGCCGTACCAGGCCTCGCGGTCGGCCATGGCGAGCTTGCAGCCCTCGATGAGCAGGTGTACATACTCCGCGGAGCCGTACCGCGGAAGCTCGGCGGGGAGCAGGGCGAGCTGCTGCAGGAAGGCGGGGCCCTGGCTCCAGCCTCCGGCCTTGGCGAGCGTCCAGCCGTTCCAGTCGTACGTGGCGGGCGCCTCGTACGACGCGGACCAGCCGGCCAGGTCGGCGGCGGTGAGGGTGCCGGTGTGGCGGGCGCCACTGGTGTCCATGGTGGGCCGGGCGGCCTGGCGGACCAGGGCCTCGGCTATGAAGCCCTCGCTCCAGATCTTCCGGGCGGCGTCGATCTGGGCGGTGCGGTCGTCGCCGCCGGTCTTCTCTGCCTCGGCGATCAGGCGGCGCCAGGTCGCGGCCAGTGCGGGGTTGCGGAACAGCTCCCCCGGCATCGGGGACTTGCCGCCGGGGAGGTAGACGTCGGCGGACGACTGCCACTCGGTCTCGAAGAGCTCGCGGACGGTCTCGACGGTCTGACCGATCCGCTCGACGGGTGCGTGACCGTCCTCGGCGTATCCGATCGCGTACCGCAGCACCTCGGCGACCGACTTGGTGCCGTGGTCGCGCAGCAGCAGCATCCAGGCGTCGAACGCGCCGGGGACCGCGGCGGCAAGCGGTCCGGTACCGGGGACGAGGTCGAGACCGAGGGAGCGGTAGTGGGCGACGGTGGCGCCCTCCGGGGCCGGGCCCTGACCGCAGAGCACCTGTACCCCGCCGTCCTTGGGCGCCAGGATCATCGGCACTTCACCGGCCGGGCCGTTGAGGTGCGGTTCGACGACGTGCAGGACGAATCCGGCGGCGACGGCGGCGTCGTAGGCGTTGCCGCCGTCCTCCAGGACGGCCATCGCGGACTGCGAGGCGAGCCAGTGGGTGGAGGACACCATGCCGAAGGTGCCCTGGAGGGTGGGACGAGTGGTGAACATGCCCTGAATCCTTGCCATTTGAACACTTCGGATGCGCAGTGAGCGCTCACGGACCGGCCTGGGGAGAATCCGTGGAGTTCGGAACCGCGTCTTTCGTTGCCCTGACCATCGAGCAGAGTATCGATCGCCCGACGCCCCTTCCGGCCCGCCTCCGGCATGAAGTGGGCCGGACGATCGAGGCGCACGTGTGCCACAGCACGTGGTGAGCCGTCCCGGGCGCCGCCGCCGTCGGGATCATCGCGGCCCTCCCGGGTCCGAAGTGACGAGCCGGGGCGCCGGAGCAGGCGGCGGGCCCTCGGCGCGGCGGGCGAGCAGGTCGTGCGCTCGACCGCCGTGCGAGGACCCGCCTCACCCGGGCCACGGACCGCCGGCCATCACGGCGCGAGCGCCACCAGGTGTCCGCTGCCGCTGAGCGACGTCAGGTCGATGTCGGCCAGACAGCGGACCTGTACGTAGTTGAGCGTCAGTGTCCCTTCCACGTGCACACTGCCGGTGCCCTTCGCGAAGTCGGCGCCGCCGAGGTCGGTGGCCACCTCGTCGACGCGCACCCCGAGGTCCGTGGTCCCGCCGGAATCGGGGAACTTGACGAAGACGTACCCCATCTCGGTGAGGCGCCGCTGAAATTCCTCCAGGGAGGGCGACGGGCCGCCGACGACGACTTTCTGCCCCTCCTTGGAGAGACGCTCGACGAGTTCGTCCATGAATGACTCCTCCATGACTGCTACGGGCTTTTTGACGAGCGCGGTGATCCGGCCGGCTAGCCGGCCGTCTCCTCCATCTGCCGACGCAGACTCCTGGGGCGCATGTCGACCCAGACTTCCTTCACGTAGGCAAGGCACTCCTCCTTCGAGCCGACCTTCTCCGTCTCCCTCCATCCGGAGGGAACGTCGAGGTACGTCGGCCACAGGGAGTACTGGTCCTCGTCGTTGACGAGCACCTTCATGCGGGTTTCTTCCATTGCTCTTCCGTCTCTGCTGTCGGGAACGGTTCGCCGCACGGCGGCGCGGTCTAGGCGAAGAGCCAGGGCGCCTCCTGCCGGCGGCACAACTCGTAGGCGAGAATCTCGTCCTTGTGGGAGAGGGACCATCCGATGTTGTCGAGGCCCTCCATCATCGAGTTCTTCTTGAAGGGGTCGATCTCGAAGCGGAAGACCTGACCGTCGGCGGTCGTCACGGTCTGGGCCGGGAGGTCGACGTGCAGGGTCGGCGATGTGGCCTTCGCCAGGGCAGTGCAGATCGCATCGACCTCCGACGGTTCCAGGGCGACCGGGAGGATGCTGCTGTTGAAGCAGTTGTTGTGGAAGATGTCCGCGAAGCTCGGGGCGATGATGCAGCGGAATCCGTACTCTCGCAGCGACCAGGGCGCGTGCTCGCGGGAGGAACCGCAGCCGAAGTTCTCGCCCGCGACCAGGATCCCGGCGTCCTCGTGACCGGGCTGATTGAGGGCGAACTCCGGGTCGGGAGTGCGGCCGTCCTCGAGGTAACGCCAGTTCGCGAACAGGTGGTCGGCGAAGCCGGTACGACGGATCGACTTGAGGAAGCGGGCGGGGACAATGTCGTCCGTGTTGACGTTGGACCGCATGAGCGGCACCGCGGTGCCCTGATACGTGATGAATTTCTCCACGGAGATCCTTTTCTCTGCGTGTCTGTCCAGTGCTGCGACCGGAAAGGTTTGCCGGGAAGCTCGCGGCGTCCGGTGCGGTGGTTCGCAAGGGGTCGCGGCACTAGTGCCGGGACCGGCAATGTTTGCCCCATGAGGAGCGTCGTCCGGTGCGTGCGATCGCAAGGCGGCCGGAAGTCCTCGTAGCGGAGCTACTAGGACTTTTGGCCAACGCGGAAGGGGGTCCCCCCTGGCCCTTAAGGCCTTGGGGGAGTGCGTGCCGGGCGGCGCGACGGGGCAAAGCTTGCCGGGAGGGGCACTAGAGGTCACGGACATCGGCGAAGCGGCCGGTGACGGCGGCGGCAGCCGCCGTCACCGGGCTCACCAGGTGGGTGCGGCCGCCGCGGCCCTGGCGTCCTTCGAAGTTGCGGTTGCTGGTCGAGGCGCAGCGCTCTCCGGGGGAGAGACGGTCCCCGTTCATGGCGATGCACATGCTGCATCCGGCCTCCCGCCACTCGAAGCCCGCTTCGCGGAAGACGTCCGCCAGCCCCTCCTTCTCGGCCTGGCGGCGCACGCTCATCGAGCCGGGGACGACGATGGCGCGCGTGCCGGCCGCGACCCGCCGGCCGACGACGTACTGGGCCGCCAGGCGGAGGTCCTCCAGCCGCGAGTTGGTGCACGAGCCGATGAAGACGGTGTCGACCGCGATGTCCTGAACGCGCTGACCGGGTTGCAGGCCCATGTACTCGAGGGCGCGCTCCATTCCCGCCCGGGTCACGGGGTCGCTCTCGGCGGCCGGGTCGGGGACGGTTCCGGTGACATCGACGACCATGCCGGGGTCCGTTCCCCAGGTGACCTGCGGGACCAGGTCACCGACGTCCAGGTGGTGTTCCGCGTCGAAGCGGGCGCCCGGGTCGCCGGCGAGCTGCTTCCACTGCTCCGCAGCACGCTCGAAAAGTTCCCCGGAGGGTGCGAAGCGGCGCCCGCGCACGTACTCGACAGTGACGTCGTCGGGTGCGACCATACCGGCCCGCGCGCCCGCTTCGATCGCCATGTTGCAGAGCGTCATGCGGCCCTCGACCGTCAGGGACCGGACCGCGGAGCCGCTGAACTCGATGACGTGGTTGGTGCCGGCGTCCGTGCCGAGTCGACGGATCACGAACAGGGCGATGTCCTTGGCCGTCACGCCGGGCGCCGGCGTCCCGTCGATGCTGATGTTCATCGTGCGGGGCTTCTGCTGCAGCAGGCACTGGGTGGCCAGGACGTGCTCCACCTCGCTGGTGCCGATGCCCACCGCGAAGATACCGAGGGCGCCGTGCGTGGAGGTGTGGGAGTCCCCGCACACCACCGTCATGCCGGGCAGCGAGAGGCCCAGCTCCGGGCCGACGACGTGCACGATCCCCTGGTCGGCGTCGTTCATGCCGAGGAGCCTGACGCCGAACTCGCGGGCGTTGTCCTCCATCGTCTCGATGCACATGACGCTCTGGCTGTCGACCACGTCGATCAGGCGGCGGCCCGGCATGGTGGGGACGTTGTGGTCGATCACCGCGACCACGCTGTCCGGGCGGTGCACCGGAAGGTCGCGCTCCCGCAGCCCGGCGAATGCCTGCGGTGAAGTCGCCTCGTGCGTGAGATGCCGGTCGATGTACACCATCGGTATCTCTCCGGGCTCGTCACGCACCACGTGCGCGTCCCAGATCTTCTCGAACATCGTCTGTGGCATCGTGCGGTTCTCTCCTCAGGGGTGCATGTCGTCTCGGGACGAAGGGACGCTCAGGCTCCGTGCGGCGCGTGCATGTCCGCGAAGCCCTCTTCGAGCTCCTGGGGGGTCAGTTCGCGGCCCAGTTCGTTGGCGCGGGCCAGCAGGCCCTCGACCGCCTCCGGGGAGAGCTCCCCGGGATCGCGCCCGCTCAGCATGCAGGCAAGCTTCACCGAGCTCGTGCCGCTCCACGGGCTGACGGCCACGGAGGGGACCCCGCCGACGGCGGCCGGGTCGACCGCGGAGTACACGGTGCGGGACATCTCCCGCAGCGCGCCCTCCAGCTCCGCGTTCCCCGCCTCCCTGGCCCGGTCGGCCAGGTGGTGGGCCTTGAGGATCGCGGCCGTGTGGATGCCGGAGGAGGTGTGGCTGTAGCGCTTCCCGAGCACTCCGTGCTCCGGCGGGGCGACGCCGACCATCTCCTGGTAGCACGTGATCAGCCGGAGCAACTGCGACATGTCCCACGAGACGGGCAGGCCGGCCTCCTCCTCGATGGCGGCGAAGTTCAGCACGACCTCCTCGAGCGAGGCGTTGCCGGAGCGCTCGCCGACACCGCGCGACACCACGTGGATGCGACTGGCGCCTGCCGCGACCGCCGCCATCGCGTTGCCCAGGGCGTTCCCGGTGTCGCGGTGGCCGTGCCAGTCCACCTGCATCTCGGGTACGCCCAGGGCGTCGAGCTGTTCGCGGACGAAGCGCACCAGCCGGTAGGTGCCGAGCGGGCGGATCACGCCGATGGTGTCGGCCATGGCGACGATGTACGCACCGCTCTCGACCTGGACGCGGGTGATGGCGCGCAGGTCCTCGGGAGAGGTCTGCGAGGTGTGCTCGGTGCCCGCGACGACGGGGATGCCCATCTCCACGGTCTTCTTGATGAACGTCTCCAGCCCGTTCAGGATGAACCCCAGGTCCCAGCCCTGGACGAGACGGCGGGAGGGGGCGCTGCCCATGAAGACGACGGACTCGAGGCGCGGGTGGATCTCCCTGCACTCGACGGTCCACCGCAGGGACTCCTCCGTGCACATGGAGAGCACGGAGGGCACGATGGAGGGCAGTTCGTCCCGCATGCGCGCGAGCAGTTGCTTCATCGTCGCGCTGAGTCTGTTGGACTCGCCCGGGTAGATGCCGACCGTGGCGTACGTGATGCCGAAGTCGCTGAGCAGATGCAGGTACCGCATCATGTCGTCAACCGTCGGGTAGCCGGGTATGCCCTGAAGGCCGTCGCGCAGACACTCCGAGAAGATCTGCGTCCTGGCGACCTGAGCGGCGAGCGGCTCGCCGGGGATGCGCGTGGGGAGGGCCGAGAGCGGGCTCTCGTCGCTGTTCCAGTTGAAGTTGACCGGGACGTCGAGGCTGTTGATGTCAGTCTTCGCGGATCTCGTTTCCTTGTGCATGGTCTCTCGCTTTCCTTCTCGGGGATTCGACTGCCTCGCCGGCGCGTTGCCGTCAATCCGGCACGACCGGAAGAATGCCGACGGAGAAACGGATGTAGTCGTCTGAATAACCGAAGGTGGAGCCGGGAATTCCGGCGATCCCGGTCTTCTCCAGGACGGAGAAGGAATCCTCACCGGCCCTGAGCCGGCTCCAGTTGTAGATGGTGGCGTCGTCGTCGACAAAGACACGTTCGAAAACACGGTGTTCTTCGTCGAACCGCTGCAACTGGGCGCGCAGCCGGGTGCGGCGCAGACGGTAGAGGCCGCGGATCATTTCGATGATCTGTGGATTCTGGCGGAAGAGCGCGTGATAGGCCATGAAGCGGAGCTGCCATTCTCCCGGCAGACAGCTCACGCTGTTCATCCAGCTCGACCGCATGGCGACGGAGAATTTCGGATCGCCGAAAACGGCCCAGCCGAACCTGTCCCCGGTGAGGGTGTAGGTCTTGGAGAAGCTGTTCACGTAGATCATCTGGTCGGCCACGTCGGCCGCCGAGGCGAGGCTGAGCATGCGGGCCTCGTCGTCCGCGGGCCGGCCCGTCCCGATGTAAGCCAGGTCGGCGAGTACATGGACGCGGCGCCCTCGCTGCGCGAAGCGGCTTACCACCGCCATGACGGCCGAGAGCTCATCGGGCGTGTACGCGAAGGCCGTCGGGTTGTTCGTCACCGTCAGGTAGACGACCTCGACATCCGGGTTGTCGTCGAGGTGCCGTGCGAGAAGCTCTTCGGTCAGCTTGAACCCGTCCTCGGCCCGGGTGCGCACCCTGTGCAGCCGGAACCCGTAGGCCACGGCCTGCAGTTCGGGCATGTTGAACCCGGGAGCCGCGAAGAGGACCGCTCCGGGCGTCCGGGAGCGGAGACGGGCGAAGTGGGCGAGGCCGCGGAGGATCTTGTCGATGCAGTCCGTCGCGCCCAGGCCGAGAGCCACGTTCTCCGCGGAGACCGTCACCCCCCATGGGCGCATGTCCTCCGCCAGCAGGCCGCGCAGCACCGGGTTGCCGACGCCCTGGATGTCGTAGATCCGCGGGTCGTAGCCGGAGGCGAGGAGTTGCCGCTCCGCGTCCATCATCTGTTCCCTCAGCCACACGTAGCCCTTGCCCGAGGCGGTGTACCCGTTGATGTCCTCCCCGGGCAGCGCGATGCCGAGTTCGTCCCCCAGCATCCGGTAGTCACCGGGGCCCCCCTCCTCCCCCTCGCACTCGGTGATGCGCCGGACGTTGACATCACCAATCGTCCGGTTGACGATCTCCAGCCGGGTGGCGACCGGGTCGAACCTCCGCTCCGCGCACTCCCGTTCCAGGTCGTCGACGAGGCGGGCCATGACCCGGATGGGCGGTTCCGCGGTGTCCGCCTGCCGGGCCCGGTGGCGCCGCACCATCTCGGCGCGGGCCCGGCGGACGAGCAGGCGCTGCTCCGCGAGGCCTTCGGAGACCTCCGGGGAGGAACTCTGTGACGTCATGCGCGGACGACCTCCAGTTGTCGTTGCGTCCCACAAGGGCATGGAGAACGGGCGGGAGTTCAGGACTGCCGGAGCCGGTCCACGATGCGCCGGCCCATCTCCCTGGTCCCGACGACCGCGTGCACCCCCTCGCCGATGTCCTCCGTCCGGCACCCCTCGCGGATCACGTACTCGACCGCCTCCTCGACAGCCGCGGCCTCCTGTTCCAGGCCGAGGGAGTGACGCAGGAGGAGGGCGGCGGAGAGGATCGCGCCGACGGGATTGGCCCGATCCTGGCCGGCAAGGTCCGGGGCCGAGCCGTGGACGGGTTCGTAGAGGCCGAACATGCCGGACTCGGTGCGCCGGGCGCCGAGGCTGGCCGACGGCAGCATCCCGATGGAGCCCGTCAGCATGGACGCCTCGTCGGTGAGAATGTCGCCGAACAGGTTCTCGGTGACGATGACATCGAAGTCCGCGGGAGTCCGGATCAGCCGCATGGCGCAGGCGTCGACCAGCATGTGCTCGAAGGCCACCGTGGGATGGTCGGCCGCCACCCGCTCGACGACCTCCCGCCACAGGACCGAGGAACTGAGCACATTCGCCTTGTCGACCGAGGTGACCTTCCGCTCGCGGCCGGCGGCGATCTCGAACGCGGCTCGCACCACGCGTTCGATCTCTTCCTCGGTGTACAGAAGGGTGTCGACGGCCTCGGTTCCCCGGGCCGTACGGCGGATCTCGCTGGGCTTGCCGGGCACCGACTCCAGGCGCCCGTAGTAGAGGCCGGCCGACAGTTCCCGTACGAAGAGCATGTCCGTGCCCTTGAGGTGTTCGGGTTTCAGCGAGGACGCGGCGTAGAGGGACTCGAAGGGGCGCACCGGCCGAAGGTTGGCGAAGAACCCGAACTCCTTGCGGAGGCGGAAGAGCGCCTGCTCGGGCCGGGGGCCGCCGCTACGGGTCTGCCCCGCCGGGAGGCTGCCGACCGCTCCGAACAGAAGGGCGTCGCTGTGGGCGCAGGTCTCGAAGGTGTCGTCCGAGATGGCCGTCCCCTCGGCCTCGATGGCGTCGAGGCCGACGCGGCGCTCGTGGACCGTGAAGGTGTGGCGGTACTTCTCCTCCACGGCGCCCAGCACCGCCAGGGCCTGGGCGGTGACCTCCGGCCCGACGCCGTCCCCCGGAAGCACCGTGATCGTGGCATTGCTCATCGGACTCACCTTTCTCGAGCGGTTGCGGTTCTCGTGCGCTGGGCGGAATTCCGCGGTCTCACCGTCCTGGGGCGGGTGAGTCCTTCGGCCGGGGGTGGAATGAGAGCAGGCGTTCGACGATGGTGCCGCGCCAGCAGATCATGTCGTGGCCGCCCATGTATTCGCTGTAGTCCACCGTGTAGCCCTTCGCCACGAGGACGTCGCGCATGTTCTGATGGGTCGTCATCGGGTCGTAGTCGACAATGGCCCGCTCCAGGCTCCCGATGTCCATGGAGAATCGAATGGGAAGTCGGGGACTGTTCTCGAACTGCCGTGTGAGCCACTCCTCCTCCCGGCCGGGCACGTTTTTCCCCGGCCACCAGAACGACCCCGACTGGGAGATCACGTTGCCGAATCTCCCGGGCGTCCTGAATGCCACGTACGTCGCCGCCAGGCCGCCGAAGCAGGAGCCGCCGACGACGGTGCGCGCCGGGTCGGATGTGATGTGGTAATTCCGGTGGACCCACGGCATGAGCTCCCGGTTCAGGAATTCGCTGAACGGCTCGTGGCAGGGCAGTTCGCGGGCGCGGACGTCCTGGTCCTCGTTGGTGTGCATGACCAGGACGTACGGGGGGATGCCGCCGGCGTACAGCAGGTTGTCCAGCACGGTCGTGATGGCGGCGAAGTTGTAGTACGACCATCCGTCGAAGAGGACGAAGACGTTGTACGCGTCACCGTCGGTGGTGTAGCCGGGCGGCACGTGGACGGTGACGTGCTGCCGGGTCCCCAGGATCTCGCTGTCCATGGTGTGCATGCGGCTGGTGCCCTTGGGCACCCCGCGGCGCGGGATGTTCCACGGTTGTTTCGGGGCCCCGGGAAGTTCGAGCACCGACACCTTGAACTCGTTCGGATTGCCCATGAGCGTGTAGTCACGGGGGTTCAGGGGGTCGGGCCGGTACTCCGGGAGACGCTGCAGCACCTCCGCGTAGGAGGTGAACGGCACCATCGCGTCGTTGACCGAGAACAGATAGGTGGTCCGCAGCCGGGAGGGCAGGAAGTAGGAGCGGTACCAGAGGTCGGTGCCCGGCAGGTGGTCCATCCGGAACTCACTGAAGTCACCGCTCGGCGCGCTGCAGAAGAGGACCACGACGTTCTCGGTGTCTCCGGGGTCACGCCACAGAAAGGTGACCAGGGTCCGGGAGTCGTCGGGCCCGACCTGTTCCATCAGCGGGGTGCCGGACTCCTCGACCTCCTTCCAGAACACGTCGAGGGCCTGGCGGTCGCCCGCATCGAGGGCCGCCGCCACTCGGGCGATCCGGGGACTGATCAGGGTGGTCTCCGCAGCGAACACTGTCTTTTCTCCTTCGCGGGCGTGCGGGACGGGGGGACAGCGACGAGGGTTGCGCCGGAGCTGTCAGAGCAGGTCGAACAGCTCAGCCGCGTCCAGTTCGCCGTCGTCGCCCTCCTCGACGCTCTGGTCGATGACCTGTGCGAGTGCCGCGACGGTCCGGTTCTTGAAGACCGTGGTGAGCATGAGCGGGATGCCCCACTGCTCCTGGACCTCGGTCGCCATGGAGGCGACGAGGAGCGAGTGGCCGCCGAGGGCGAAGAAGTCGTCGTGGATCCCCACGCGGTCCAGTTCCAGGAGGCTGGCCCAGAGCTGCGCCAGCGCCTCTTCGGTCCCGGTCCGGGGATCGACGTGGCTCTCGCCCGCCCGCGCCTGCTGCACGACGTCCGACAGCGCCGGCAGCGCCTTCCGGTCGACCTTGCCGTTGGCGGTGAGCGGGAACTCGTCCAGCTGCACGAAGTAGGCGGGCACCATGTACTCCGGGAGCCGTTCGAGGAGATGCGCCCTCAGCTCGTCCTGAGGCGCCTCCCGGCCGTCCTTCACCGTGAGGAAGGCGGTCAGCCGCTTGTCGGCGGACGTCACCTCGTGCACCACGACCAGGCAGGACCGGACGGCCGGGTGGTCCGCCAGGACGGCCTCGATCTCCTCGATCTCGATGCGGTAGCCGCGGATCTTGATCTGGTGGTCCTTGCGCCCCGCGTACTCGATGACACCGTCCGGCCGGTACCGGGCCAGGTCGCCGGTCGCGTAGAGGCGTCCGGGGCCGAAGGGATCGGCGACGAACCGTTCGGCGGTCAGGTCGGGACGCCCCAGATAGCCGCGCGCCAGCTGGACGCCACCGATGTGAAGCTCCCCGGTGACACCGTCCGGCACCGGCTCCATCGCGTCGTTCAGGATGTACAGCCGCGTGTTGGCCACCGGACGGCCGATCGGGACGGTGGTCGCCCCCGTGGTGTTTTGGCACTCCCAGAAGCTGACGTCGACCGATGCCTCGGTGGGCCCGTAGAGGTTGTGCAGCCGGGTGTCCGGCAGGGCCCGGTGGAACTGCTCCTGAACCTCGGGGGGCAGTGCCTCCCCGCTGCACATCACGTGGCGTACGCCCCGGCACTGCCGGGGCATGGTCTGCTGCTGCAGGAATGCCTGCAGCATCGAGGGAACGAAGTGGAGGACGCCGATCCCCTGCTGCTCGACCAGCTCGGTCAGGTAGGCGGGGTCGCGGTGACCCTCGGGGCGGGCGAGGTGCAGGTGCGCGCCGGTGATCAGGGGCCAGAAGAACTCCCAGACCGACACGTCGAAGCTGTACGGGGTCTTCTGCAGGACGCGGTCGTGCTCCCGCAGGCCGTAGGTGTCCTGCATCCAGAGCAGACGGTTGCAGATGCCGCGGTGCGACAGCATCGCGCCCTTGGGCCGGCCGGTGGAGCCGGAGGTGTAGATCACGTAGGCCAGGTTGTCCGGGCTCACGGCGACGTCCAGGGGATCGGGGCTCGCCTCCAGCCAGGAGGTGTCGCTCCCGCCGAGTTCGACCGGCCGGACTCCTCGCTCGGCCAGGAAGCCCACGCGGTCCGCGGTCCCGGGCTCCACCAGCGCCAGCTGCACCCCGGCGTCCTCGGCCATGTAGGCCAGCCGCTCGGCCGGGTGGTCCGGGTCCAGCGGCACATAGGCGCCGCCGGCCTTCAGGACGGCGAGCAGACCGGTCACCAGGTCGAGGGAGCGGTGCATGCAGACGCCGACGCGTGACTCCGGACCCACGCCGAGGTTGCGCAGCGTCCTCGCCAGCCGGTTGGCACGCCGGTCCAGCGCGGCATAACTCACCTGCTGGTCCTCGTAGGACAGCGCGATGCGGTCGGGCGACCGGCGGACCTGCTCCGCGAAGAGCTCCTGGAGGCACACGGGCCGCAGGGCGTCATCGTCCCGCGTGGCGTTCCGTGCCTCCACGATCCGCGCCCGCGCCGTCTCCGGAAGCAGCGGGAGGCGCCGGACGGGCGTCCGCGGTCGGGTCAGAGCCGCTTCGAGGAGGATCCGCAGGTGCTCGCCCATGCCGGCGACGGTGTCGCGTTCGAAGAGGCTGGTGCTGTACTCGAAGGTGTACTGCAGCTCGCCGTCGCGCTGCTGGATGCTGAGACCCAGGTCGAACTTGGCGACGCCGATGCCGTCCTCCGTCACGTCGTGGATCCAGGCGGGCTGCTCCTGCGTCCCGGGCAGCTCCTCGAAGAGCTTGTCCAGGCCGGTGAACATCACCTGGAACACGGGGCTGTAGCTGAGGCTGCGCTCGGGCTTCAGCTCCTCGACGATGCGGTCGAACGGCACCTCCTGACGGCTCTGCGCCTCCAGGAGCTTCCAGCGGACCTGCGCCAGCACGTCCGAGAACTCCGGGTCGCCCTCGAGGTCGACGCAGAGCGCCACCGTGTTGACGAGGAACCCGATGAGCGGCTCGGTCTCGACGCGGCCGCGGTTGGCGACCGGGATGCCGATCACCACCTTGTCCTGTCCGCTGTAGTGCGAGAGCAGGACGGCGAAGGCACTCAGCAGCACCACGAAATGCGTCGTCCGGTTCGTGCCGCTCACGCTCGCGAGCTGCTCGACGAGCTCCGGCGGCAGGGAGCGAGTGAGGTTGGCGCCCCGGAAGTCCTGCACCGCCGGCCGGGGGTGGTCGGTCGGCAGCGACATCAGCGCGGGCGCGTCGGCCAGCTGCTCCTTCCAGTACCGCAGGTGCGGCCGCAGCCGTTCCTCCTCGAGCCACTGCTGCTGCCACACCGCGTAGTCGGCGTACTGGAGGGCCGGCGGGGCCGGCATCGGTGGGCCGTCCGGCCCCAGAGCGTCGTAGATCCGCAGCAGTTCCTCGTTGAGGATGCCGACCGAGTAGCCGTCGAAGATCGCGTGGTGGGCGCTGAAGGCCAGGAGCGCCTCGTCGTCGGACAGGCGGACGAGCAGGGTGCGGAACAGGGGTCCCTCGGCCAGGTCGAAGGTCTGCGTCCACAGGTCGCGGGTGACGGCCTTCACCGATTCGGGGCGCCGCTCGGGCGGCTGTGCGGACAGATCGGCCTCGGTGAGGACCACGGTCCCGGTCTCCGCGATGTCCTGCCACACCCGCCCCTGCCCCTCCCGGAACGTGGTCCGCAGGATCTCGTGGCGGGCGATCAGCTCCTCGAGTGCGCGCCGGAGTCTGGCCGGGTCCACCGCGACGGGGCGGTGGAGCAGCCAGCCCACGGTGTACAGGGAGCTGTCCGGGTGCAGGCGATCCATGTACCAGAGCCGCTGCTGGTCGAAGGTCGCGGAGATGGGCTCGTCGCGCGGCACCGGCGCCAGGGGGACGGCGGCGTACGGTTCCCGCGCCTCCAGCAGGGTGTCCAGTTCGGCCGCGACCCGGAAGAGGGCCGGCTGCTCGAACAGGACCCGGACCGGGAGGTCGACGCCGAAGGCCCGGCGGACGCGGGCGGCCACCTTCACGGCGAGCAGTGAGTGTCCGCCCAGATCGAAGAAGTCGTCGAAGGCACCGACGGGGCGGTGTCCCAGCACCTCCTCCCAGATCTCGGCCAGCTTCGCCTCGGTACGGGTCCGCGGGAGCGCGCTCGCCGGGAGCGTGGCCGCCGGGCCGTCCTCGGGCAGCGGGAGCGCCCGGCGGTTCAGCTTGCCGTTGCTGTTGAGAGGGAGCTCGTCGAGGAACACGAAGGCGGACGGCACCATGTAGGCGGGCAGTTGCTCTCTCAGGTGGGCCCGCAGCGTCTCCTGCGCGTCGGCGGCGTGCCGGAAGTCCTGGTCGAGCACCGCGTAGCCGACCAGGCGCCTGCCCGGACCGTCCGGCTGGGCGAGCACGGCGCAGTGGTGCACCAGCGGGTGCTGCTCGAGCACCGTCTCGATCTCTCCCAGCTCGATCCGGAAGCCCCGGATCTTCACCTGGTTGTCGATGCGCTCGACGAACTCGATGCTGCCGTCGGGCAGGTATCTGACGAGGTCCCCGCTCCTGTAGAGGCGGCCGCCCGGTTCCGCGCCGAACGGGTCCGCGACGAAGTACTCGGCGGTGAGATCGGGGCGGTTCATGTAGCCCCGGGTCACGCCGACGCCGCCGATGCAGAGTTCGCCGGGCACCCCGGCCGGGACGGGCTGCATGTACGGGTCGAGCACGTAGAGCCGCACGTTGGTGATCGGCCGGCCCATGTGGACGACGTCCAGGTGCTCGTCGGTCCGGCCCCCGGTGGCGAAGACGGTGGTCTCGGTCGGCCCGTAGACGTTGAAGAAGGTACGTCCGGGCGCCCAGGTCCGGATGAGGTCCGCCGAGTACGCCTCGCCGCCGACGACCAGGGTGCGCAGGTGGGGCAGCGGGTCATCGGTCGGCAGGGTGGCGAGCGCGCCCGGTGTGAAGTTCAGGCTCTCGATGGCCCGCTCGGCCAGGACCTTCTGGAGGTCGGTGCCGATCATCCGTACACCCGCGGCGGGGATGTGGAGCGTGCCGCCGGTCACCAGCGGCAGGAGGATCTCCCAGACGGAGAAGTCGAAACTGGTGGACGCGACCTGCAGGACGTTCTGGCGCCTGTCGAAGCACGGGTGGCGGCGGATCCACGGCACGATGTGCTGGACGCACCGGTGGGCGACCATCACGCCCTTCGGCCGTCCGGTCGACCCCGAGGTGTAGATGATGTATGCGAGGTTCTCCGGAGTCACCGCGGTCGCGGGCGCCGTCGCCGGCCCGGAGGCGACAGCGGACCATCCGGTGTCCAGGCAGAGGGTCTCCAGTCCTTCACCCGGCAGCCTGGACAGCAGGGACGACTGGGTGAGCATCAGGCGCAGGCGCGCGTCCTCGACGACGTACTCCATGCGGTCGAGCGGGTACCTGGGGTCGATGGGGACGTAGGCGCCGCCTGCCTTGAGGATGCCCAGCAGGCCGATGATGCCTTCCAAGGAGCGCTCGAGACACAGTCCGACCAGGACGTCGGGCCCCACTCCGCGGTCCCGAAGCCAGTGGGCCAGCTGGTTGGCGCGGCGGTCGAGCTCGGCGTAGGTGAGCTGCCCGTCCTCGTGGACCACGGCGACCGAGTCCGGGGTGGCCCGCACCTGCGCCTCGACCAGTTCGTGCAGAAGCACGGGCTCGACGGCCGTGGTGGTCGCGGTGCTCCACTCGCCGAGCGCCCGGGCGCGCTCAGCGTCGGTGAGCAGGGTCAACCGGGCGAGGCTCTGCTGCGGCTCCGTCACCAGCGCGTGGCAGATCTGCCGCAGGTGCCCGATCATCGCCTCGACGGTCCGCCCGTCGAACCGGCGCGTGTCGTGGAGGATGCTGACGCCTATCCGCTCGCCCACGGTGATCGCGGTGTTGATCGGGTAGTGGGTCTGCTCCTGCGAGCCGAGTGCCTCGAAGCGCAGGGCGTCGTCACGGCTCTCGCCCTCCGGGTAGTTCTCGAAGACGAAGAGGCTCTCGAAGAGGGGGACGCCGACGGGGAGCCCGCTCCACCGCTGGACCTCGCTCAGCGGGCTGTACTCGTACTGTCGCATCCGCAGGTTCTGTTCCTGCAGGCCCTGGAGCCAGCCGAGCGCGGTGCTCTGCTCGGGCAGCCTCACGCGCAGGGGGAGCGTGTTGATGAAGAGTCCGGACATGCGCTCGACGCCCTCCACGTCGGCCGGACGCCCGGAGACCACCGTTCCGAAGACCACGTCGTCCGTGCGGGCGTAGCGGCCGAGCAGGAGCGCCCAGCAGCCCTGCAGAACGGTGTTGAGGGTGAGACGGCACCGCTGTGCGAAGTCCTGCAACGCCGTGGTCTCCTCCTCGTCGAGGAAGCCATCGGTCCAGGCGTACGGAGCCGGCTCCCCCGGTCCGCCGTCCGGCGCGTCCAGCGGCTTCCCCGTCTTCGGGGTGGTGGCCTCCTCGACGCCGTGCAGGGTCTCGCGCCAGTACTCCTCGGCCTCGCGCAGGTCCTGCCGCTGGAGCCAGGACACGTAGTCCCGGTAGGGGCGCGCGGGTGCCGGGTCCAGTCGGCCGCCCCGGCTGAGGGCGCCGTACCACTCGGCGGCCTCCTTGAGGATCAGACTCATGCTCCAGCCGTCGAGGATGGCGTGGTGGGCGCTCCAGACCAGCTCGTACCGCTGGTCGGCCGTGCGGACGAGGAGCATCCGCCACTGCGGGGCGTCCTGCGGGTCGAAGCCCCGGACGCGGTCCTCCCGCAGGTGGCTCTCCATGCGGCCCTGCTGACCGCTGGGGCTCTCGGACCGCCAGTCCTGGGTTTCGAGGGGGACCGGAAGGTCGGCCCAGACCAGCTGGAGGGCTTCGTTCTCCGCCGTGGTCCGGAAGCCGGTCCGCAGGATCGGATGCCGTCGCATCACCTCGGCCCAGCTCTGCCGGAAGACCTCCACATCCAGTTCCTGATCGATCCGCAGCACGTTCTGCACGTGGTAGAAGCCCTCGCCGCTCGCGTACTGGCTCTGGAACCACATGCCCTGCTGGGTGGGTGTCTGCGGGTAGCAGTCGTCGAGTGGACGCGCGGACCGGCTGTTCTGCCAGGCGGGCAGCGCGTGCAGTTCGCCGACGAGGCCGTCGATCTGCTGCTGCGTCAGGCCGCTCAGCGGAAAGTCGGAGGGACTGTAGCCCACCGTGCCGGGCCGGGCCGCCTCACCGGCCAGCTCCCGCAAGGCGTCCAGCGTGTGCTCGGCGACCCGCCGGATCGTCTCCTCCTCATGAGCCGCCCCGCTGTAGGTCCACTCCATACGGAGCTCGCCCTCCTGCACACTGCTCACGATGTCGATGAGATGAACGCGGTCGTTGGCGGGATCCACATCGGGGCCGGCCAGGCCAGTGAAGGCGGCGAAGTTCCCGGCGAAGGACCCGTCGAACTGGCCGAGGTAGTTGAAGCTGATCTGCGCGGGCGCGGTCCCGGTCAGAGCGGTCGCGGCCGGCCCATGAGCGAGGAGACCGTAAC
>NZ_JBHVFU010000101.1:0-17441 GCF_042801455.1 Streptomyces sp. NPDC057565
CGGTTCACGAGTCACCCGGACCGGCGTCCTACGGCACGCTACGAGCGGCCAACCCGACCGCGTCCCGCTTTCCCCATACAAGTCGGCGGTTCACTGCGCCTGGACGACACCGAACGTGCACATCTGTTCGATCTGGCCAATCGGCGCCCCACCCAGCCCCGGCAGTCAACGCCCTCCCTGGCCGAGCGGGTCAGCCCAGCCGTCCATCAGCTGCTGACCACTCTGGATGCTGCCTACTGCCCCGCGTTCGTCCTTGGCCGGCGCACCGACGTGGTGGCCTCCAACTCGCTCTCTCGTGCGCTGATCGCCGACTTTGACGCCATGCCCGCGAACGAGCGCAACCAGAGCCGGTTCCTCTTCCTCGACCCTGCCGCTCGCGAGCTGTACGCGGACTGGCAGACCGTTGCCGCGGACACCGCCGCTATGCTGCGGATGGATGCCGGGCGCCATCCTGAGGACCCGCAGCTGGGCGAACTGGTCGGCGAACTCGCCGTCCGCAGCGAGCACTTCAGTGCATACTGGGCCGAGCGCAGGGTGCATGAGCGAACCGAGGGGACCAAGGACTACCACCATCCCGTCGTCGGTGACCTCACCGTCACCTATCAAGCGCTCGCCCTGCCCGGCGACAGCGACCAGACCCTGTTCATCTACAGCACCGAGCCGGGTTCCCCCTCCGAAACCGCCCTGAGACTCCTGGCCACCTGGTCGACTGAACCCCTCCCGGACCAGGTCCGTGGCGTTGCGCCCGATGAACCGACACCGCCTGACTCCTTGCGTTCGCCGTCTCCGAGTCCGGGACGACCGCGTGGGCGGAACTCTGATCCCAGATAGGAGGGTTTGGCCAAGGTCGTTCCGCGCGATCGCGAGGTGCACGGTGGGCTCACCGCCATGGTCTGCTCCGGAACCTCCGCCGGGCGCCTCGACTCCCGGGCCACCTCCACGGCCAGGCGATAGGTAAACGGTCATACCTGACATCACCGAGCCATGGTCACCCGCGTAGCACATGGCACCACAGTCGCGCGCGTCGAGCTTGGGCTGGACGGAGAAGGCCTGGTGGCGCTTCGTTAGGTTCTGCGCTGTCTGCGGCGGCTTCGCGGGTCGGGCAGGGGCTGTCCGCAGGTGGTGCAGGTGCCGGTCCAGCACTTCAGCAGGTCCTGGAGGAGATCGAGGGCCTGGTAGAGGGTCAGGCCGGTGTGTGGACTTTCGGGTCGAGCCGCCTGAGGGTGAGGAATGCCTGGGGGCGGTGACGAGGGTGACGTGGTGGCAGGCCCCGCAGGTAACACTCGCCCCATCGCCGCTGATCCCGCCGCGGCAACGACCCGAACACATCGGCAACGAACTCCGCCAACTCACCCCAGAGCCGTTCCACCTCCCCCAGCTTCACCCAGGAGGCTGCCCACAACCAGCAGGGATCACTCAACGTAACGAATCGCTACTAAGCGTCCACTGTCTTGTGCGCGGATACGGTTGCCGGTGAGCTGGTCATAGACCGACAGCGGCCGCCGCCCGACTCCCACGCGGATGGTCTCGTCCCGGTCAACATGGCCTGCGGTGGCCCGACCTGGCTGCCCGCGAACACCTCGCGACGCGGTGGTGATGCCACCGGAGACTGTCGATCGGAGCATGGCCTGGGCCTTCGCCGCCCGGATCTCGGGCCGGCTGACGCGAGCGGACCTCTGACGCGGGCGGGCAGAGAGAAGGGGTTTCCGTCGAACGCGGCCGGGCAATCTTTGCCGCCCGGGCCGCAGATGACGCCCGGCCATCAAGTGCCCAGCCGGCAACAGCGGTTTGAGGGCCACGTGATCCGGGCGGCCCGGACGTCGACGGCTTCCCGGCGCGTCTTGCGGATCTGGCCCCGCCACCTGGTGCTCGATCAGGACGGGGCTGCTCACTTCCTCCATGGCGTCTTGACGGCGCAGCCGCAAGGTCCGAGGCCGTTGCCCTCCACGCCGCCCCATGCTTCACACCAATGGGCAGTTGCCCAGTGGTCGCGCCTCCTGCCCAACCGCCGCCCAGCGTCGAGGCCACCACGTCATCGACAACTGCCGCCCACCCTCGACGCACCCGCCGTGCAGGCCATCTGGGACCGAGTCGAAGGCGTAAGCGCTGGTGAAAGCCCGCCGGCCCGACAGCAGCGCCACGCGGCGCAAGGATCTTCCGCCGGCCTGCCGTGCCGTGTGACCATCGCGTCGGCATCCTGGCCAGGACGGTCCCATGTCGAGTCGGGCCGCGCGGGCGGGACTCGTTCCAAGGGCCTGCGTTGTCAGGCCGGTGGCCAGTTCTGCAAAGCTGCGTCGACCACCTGTTGAAGGTCCTCACATGTCGCGCCGCCGGCTGCCTGTACGGCCACGCCGTTCGCGATCGTCATGACGTAGCGGGCGATCTTTTCCGGGTCGGCGCCAACGGGCAGGTCGCCCACCTGGACGGCCTGCCGGAACCGGTCGCGGAGCAGCGCCTGGCCGTGGGCACGCCACTTGGCCAGGGTGTCGCGGGCGACTCGTCCGGTCTCGCCGGCGGCCAGTGCGCCCTGGACACCGAGGCAGCCGGCGGGGAGTCCGGGCAGTGTGTTGGCGCGGGCCGAGCCGGCGAGGAAGGCCATGGCGACCTCGCGGGCGGTGGGCGCCTGCAGCGCCTCGGCGACGTAGGCACCGGGCCCTTCCGCGTAGCGCTGCAATGCCTTGCGGAACAGGTCCTCCTTGTTGCCGTAGGCCGCGTACAGGCTTTTGCGGGAGATGCCCATGGCCTCGGTCAGGTCGGTGAGGCTGGCACCTTCGTAACCCTGCGCCCAGAAGATCATCATCGCCTTCTCGAGCGCCGCCTCGGCGTCGAACGACCGCGGGCGGCCGATCTGTGACTTCTGCATGGCCACATCCTACAGGTTTGACACCGATCGGTGCTGAATTGATAGTCTCACATTCTGCACCGATCAGTGCAGAAGTTTGAGCAGTTCAGGGCCGCTCTTTGCGGCACAGGAGAAAAGAGGAACGCCATGACTCAGAGCGAGCTGCGCGACTGGTACATGCGCTACGCCGACGCGCTCAACGCCCACGAGTTCGACCGCATGGACGAGTTCATCAACGACGAGGTGATGCTCGGTGACTACTCCGGCACGCGCGATGACGTCGTCGCGGTCCTGAAGGGGATCGTCGACGCCGTCCCGGACATCCGCTGGGAGGTCGACGAGCTGCTGTTCGACCGGGACGGCATCGCCGTCCGCGCCATCAACACCGGCACCCCGGCGAAGGAGTGGCTCGGTGTCCCGCCCTCCGGCGCCTCGTTCAAGATCGTTGAGTACGCCATCTACAAGGTCCGTGACGGTCGATTCGTCCACATGACGAACCTGCACGACTCGGCCGAGATGCTCCGACAGCTGACCGCCTGACCGCCGAGAGGCTCTGGCTGATCCGCCGATCAGCCAGAGCCTCTTCGCGTGGTTGGTCGTCGCAGGCCGTCCTGGCCGCGGCTCGGCAACCGTGTCGGACCCGACGCCCTCCCTCGCCAACGCCACGGACCAGGCCCCCTGGCCCCTTCCGTCCCCGCCGGCGACAGGTGACAGGCAAGGCACGCCTCAGAGGGCGGAGGGTGAGGTGATGCCGCTTCGTCGTCGCCGGAACAGGGGGCGCCGCGTTGGGGCTGACTGCCGCGTCTGGCCGTGCCGGGTGCCGTGGTGGCGACCGCCGGTCCCGCGAGGCCGACTCATCCGACGAGCGTTGGGCTCTGATCGAGCCCGTGATCACCGTCTGGAAGACCCGCGGCGCGTTCCAGGAGGATTCCTGCGACGCCTTGCAGGAAGGTCGCGGAGACCAGCTTGGGGTCGAAGAGGCAGCCGGCTGCCATGGCGCCGTCCCTGAGCATGACGAGGTGCCGGGCGGCCGGCTCCGCGGGTGCGTCGCCGGTCTGTGCCAGCAGGTCCGTAACGGTGTTCAGGAACCATTGCCGGTGGGCCAGGACGAATTGGTGGACGGGGTGGGCCGGGTCGGGATATTCGGCTGTCGCGTTGAGGAAGGCACAGCCGCGGAAACCAGGGGCCAGGATGCTGTGGGTGATGGATTCGGCGACGGCCTGGACTTTGCCGACGGCTGACGGGCTGCTCGCCCTGGCAGCGGTGATCTGGCCGCGGATTCCTCGGTCGGCCTCGCTGAGGTAGACGAGGACGAGTTCTTCCTTGCCCGCGAAGTGCCGGTACAGCGTGGCCCGGGTCACCTTCGCTTCCACCGTGATCCGGTCGATGCCGACGGAATGGATTCCCTCCGCGTAGAAGATCCTGGCTGCCGTGTTGAGCAGCCGTGCTTGCGCTTCGGAGGCGCTGCCGCCTTCTGGGGTCGGGGTCATGCCAGCAGGCTAGCAAACTGTGAGATAGAACGTTCGGTCTTGACCGAGGTGTCGAGTGATCGCATGATGTGACCGAACGTTCTCCTTCGGCCGGGGCATGGCCTGTCGCGGGAATCTGCGGCTGGTTTGTCGATCCTGGCCGGCGGGGTGGCGGGCTCTCAGGGGTGGCGGGTTGTATCCGCCTCCGTGCTGGGCCCGGCCGTCCGGAGTGGGGGGCGGTGTCCGGGCCGGTGCCAGGCCGGATCCGGCCTGCCGCACCGTGCAGTCACAGTCGAGAAGTCTTCGTTGAATCGAAAGATCACATCATGCGTATCCGTGTTCGTGTTCCGCGTCGTGTCGCGCTTGCCGTCAGTGCCCTGACGCTGCTCGGTGTCACCACCGCTCCGGGTGTGGCGATGGCGACCGACGGAGGATCTTCTTCCGCATCCACTTCCCCGAAGCCGACCATCGTCCTCGTCCACGGAGCGTGGGCGGACTCCTCCAGCTGGTCGTCGGTGCTGGAGCGGCTGCGCGAGGACGGCTATCCCGTGCGCGCCATCGCCAATCCTCTGCAGGGGCTGACCAGTGACACGGCCTACGTCTCCAGTTACCTGTCCACGATCAAGGGTCCCGTGGTGCTGGTCGGCCACTCCTACGGTGGCGCGGTGATCACCAACTCCGCCGCCTCGGACCCCGATGTCAAGGCCCTGGTCTACATCGCCGGTTTCATCCCCGCGAAGGGGGAGACGGTGGGTGGTCTGGCCCAGATGTCGCCGGACCTTCCGCTGGTGCCGACTGTCGTCCCGGACGGGACGGAGGTGTCCATCGATCCGGACCACTTCCGGGAGGTCTTCGCCGGTGACGTCGACAAGACCACGGCCGCGGATCTGGCTGCGGTCCAGCGGCCCGCCAACATCAAGGCGGTCATGGACGCCAGCGCCCAGGAAGCGTTCCGTACCATCCCGTCCTGGGATCTGATCACCCGCCAGGACCACACGATCACTCCCGACGCCCAGCGCTTCATGGCCGAGCGGGCCGGCGCGCACACCGAGGAGGTCGACGCCTCCCACGCCGTGATGATCAGCCGACCGGGCACCGTCACACACATCATCGAAGAGGCCGCCCGCAGCACCCGATGACACACCCCCGCACGACCGCTCGCCGGCCGGGGCGGCCTCCGTCGACTTCGGCAGGGCCGTCCCACGGCGTCGGCAGGCAATGGCTGACGAAGCGACGCTGCTCACTACGTTTTTGCAGAATCCCTGAGATAGAGGTGTCCTGACTGTGACGACATACCAACAGCTCGGCCGTCTGACTGACGCTCTGCGGCGGTCCGTTCCTGTGGGGCAGGTGGTTTCCACCGGGCCGCAGTACGATGCCGGCCGGACCCTGTGGAACGGCGCCGTGTCGTCCCGCCCTGGCGTGATCGTGCGGTGCGCCGGTCCGGCCGAGGCCCAGGCTGCTGTGCTGGCCGCGCAGGAATACGGGGTACCTCTGACGGTGCGCGGCGGCGGCCACGACTGGGCCGGAAGGGCACTGAGTGACGGGGGCCTGACCATTGATCTCTCCGGTCTGCGCCGGGTGACGGCGGATCCGGAGACGAAGGTCGCCGAGGTGGCGGGAGGGGCCACGGCCGCCGATCTCGTCGCCGCGACGCAGCCCTTCGGTCTGACCGCGGCGACCGGCTCCGCCGGTTCCGTGGGCATGGCGGGCCTGACCCTCGGCGGCGGCTACGGGCCGCTCAGCGGCCGCTTCGGCCTGGCTGTGGACAACCTGTTGTCCGCGGAGGTGGTGCTGGCCGACGGATCGGTCGTCACGGCCGACGCCGAACGGGAGCCGGAGCTGTTCTGGGCCCTGCGTGGTGGCGGCGGAAACTTCGGTGTGGTCACCTCGATGCGGGTGCGCCTGCACGCCGTGCCGACGCTGCTGTCCGGCATGGTGCTGTTCGGGTGGGAGCAGGCCGGGACTGTACTGGCCGGGCTGGCGGACATCCTGAGCGAAAGCCCGGACGAACTGACCGTGCAGTCCGGTGTCCTGCCCGGCCCCGACGGCAAGCCCGTGGTGTTCCTCTCGCCCACCTGGAGCGGCGACGACCTCACGGTGGGAGAACGCGCGCTGGCTCGCCTGGACACCCTCGGCACACCCCTCGTCTCCCAGGTCGGCCCGACCACCGTGCCCGCGATGCTCGCGGGCATCGACGCGCAGTTCCCCTTCGGCCGACACGTCGAGATCCGCACGCGTTCCGTGTCGTCACTGACCTCGGGAGTGCGGGACATCCTGAGCCTCGCGGGCTCCACCCTGACCTCGCCCCACTCGGCTGTGTCCCTGCACAGCCTGCACGGAGCCGCGGCACGGGTACCCGTGACGGACACGGCGTTCGGCAACCGTGACCCGCACCTGATGATCGAGATCATCGCCCAGTGGGACCCCGACGACACCCACGCCGCGGAACACCGCACCTGGGCTGGCGACCTGGACGACGCCCTCGAACCCGAGGTACTGCCAGGCGGCTACCCCAACCTCCTGGGCCCGGACGAGGCCGCACAGATCGCGCACGCCTACGGCCCCAATACCGAGCGGCTACTGACAGCCAAACACCGATACGACCCCTACAGCGTCTTCCACGCGACCCCTCTGCCGGACCCGTCCCGAAACCGGCGAACAGCCCGTTGACGCAGACGGCCTACGCACTGCGCATATCGAAAACCGAGGCAAACCATTGAATCTGCGAAACAACATGACACGCTTCGCCGTGATCACCGGCTTTCTGGGAGCCACAACCGTACTGGCCGTTCCTCAGGCCATGGCCACGGGCGCCCCTGCGAACGCCGAAACCGTCAGCGGCACGGTCGGGACGGCCAAGTCGCCCAGTAGGCTCGGTCCTCTGACGGACCTTGTCATAGAGCGTATCCGCGTGAGTGATGACGTGGCGGCGTCCAAGTTCGGTACCGGCTCGCCGATCGAAGACTCGGTGCGCGAGGCACAGGTACTGGAGCAGGTCCGCAACCAGGCCGAGGCTGCCGGGGTGAACCCGGACACGGCGGTGGCATTTTTCCAGGACCAGATCACCGCGAGCAAGATCGTGCAGAAGGGCCTGTTCGCTCGCTGGACCGCTCACCCGGAGGAAGCGCCCACGACGCGCCCCGACCTCGGTCCGATTCGCGAGCAGCTCGACCAACTGACCACGGCCCTGCTCCAAGAGCTCAAGGACACGGAGGAATTGCGCGAGAGGCCCATCGCCTGCATGGTGCAGCTGGCCCTGGCCACCGGGTCGGGAGCAGTGCGGGAACGGCTGGACACACTCCATCGCGAGGCGCTCAGGACGGCCACACAGTCGGTGTGCCGCTCCAGCGAGCCGACCGGACGACGCTGACTCGCGAGCGTCGTCGTCCTTGCGGGCGTGAGAGCTGCTCGAGCCCTCCCCGTTCCCGGGCAACCGCTCTCACAGAGCGGTTGCCAGCCGGCGGTGCCCCGTTCTCTGCCCGGCAGCGTCGTTGACAGGCGTTCGCAGCAAGGTCCGCTGCGGGTGAATGCCGTGATCACGCTGTCTTGGGCGCGCGGTCGCAACCCGCGCCCGCGTTCCCGGGGATCTGTGGCGACCGACAGGTCACAGCCGACCGTGTCCGGGGCCTGCCGACAACAGCGCAGCGAGGTGACCGACGCACTGTACGTCGGTCACCTCGCCGCACCCGGGCGGCGGGTGCTCGGCGGTGTGTGGGTCCGCGGCGGCACCCGCCACGTGCGCGGTAGCAGGCCAATGGACGGCCACACCGCCGAACGCGCCCGAGCGGCGCGAGGCAAGGCATACGCAATGTGACAAGGCATACGCAATGTGACTGGACCCAGTGGCTTCCGGGCCGAAGATCCCAGGGGGACGAATACATGAACTCCACATCACCAGAGGGCCGGGGTACACCTGTCGGGAGGCGCATTTTCCTCGGCACGCTCGGGCTGGGTGCGCTCGGCTTCATCGCCGCTCCCGGTCTGCAGCGTGGCACGGAAGCGTTGCTCGGCGGCACGGCCGGACTGGATCCCACCGGGCTAACGGGGCTGCTCCCGAACGGCGGGGGATTCCGCTACTACTCGGTCACCTCGTCCGTTCCGCACAAGGACGCCGAAACCTACCGGCTCACCGTCGACGGTCTGGTCGACCGTCCGGCGTCCTACACCTTGGCCAATCTCAGGGCGCTGCCCCAAACACGTATGGTGCGCGACGTGCAGTGCGTCACCGGGTGGCGTGTCCCGGGCACCCCCTTCGAAGGGGTACGCCTGTCCCGGCTGCTGGACGCCGCGGGGGTACGCTCCTCGGCCGGCGCGGTGCGCTTCACCTGCTTCGACGGCACGTACACGGAGAGCCTCACCCTGGAGCAGGCGCGCCGCGCGGACGTCCTGGTCGCCCTGCGGATGCAGGACAAGGACATCGGCCACTCCCACGGCGGCCCCGTGCGCCTCTACGTGGCGCCCATGTACTTCTACAAGTCCGCCAAGTGGCTCTCCGGCATCACGGTCACGGAGGACGTGGAACCGGGCTTCTGGGAGGAACGCGGCTACGACGTCGACGCCTGGGTGGGCCGATCGAACGGACGGGACGATGAGCCGACGACCTGAACCTCCCCGGTCCGCCACGCGCCTGCGGCGGTTCAGCGCGGCCGAGCGCTGGGCCCACCGCACGACGGCCGTGCTGATGGGTGTGTGCGTGCTCACCGCGGCCTTCCTGTATCTGCCCGCATTCGCCGAACTCGTCGGCCGCCGTGCCCTCATGGTCACCGTGCACCAGTGGTCGGGAGTCGCCCTGCCCGTCCCGGTCCTGGCCGCGCTCGGCTCGCGCGCCCTGCGCGCCGACCTGGGCCTGCTGAACCGCTTCGGCCCGCATGACCGCCGGTGGCTGCGCGCGGTCCTGCGCCGGGACAAGCGGCCGGCGTCCCGTCCGTCGCACAAGTTCAACGCCGGGCAGAAGCTCTACGCCGCCTGGGCCGCCGGTGCCACGCTCGTCATGCTCGGTACCGGGCTGATGATGTGGTTCACCCACCTCACCCCGCCGGCCTGGCGCACGAGCGCCACGTTCGTGCACGACTGGCTGGCCCTGACCCTCGGTGTCGTTCTCGCCGGCCACATCGGCATGGCCATGGGCGATCCCGAGGCCCGCCGGGGCATGCGTACCGGCTCGGTCGCACGGGAGTGGGCCGAGCGGGAGCACCCACTCTGGCGGCCCTGACGAAAGCCACCACGCTGAACATCATTTCCGACAGGACCGGTTGGCAGACAGGTCCGGCTGTGGAACACGGCCAGGGCCGCGGGCCGTTCCGATGGCAGACCGGGAGTCCGGACCGGACGAAGCGGCCAGTCAGGCGGAGCGGGCCTGCAGGATTCCCTCGACGCCCTGCAGGAAGGTCTCGCAGACCAGCTCAGGGTCGGACAGGCAGCCGGAGGCCATGGCACCGTCCCGCAGCATGACGAGATGCCGGCCGGCGGGTCCGGCGGGTGAGTGGCTGGTCTGTGCCAGCAACCCCGTGACCGTCTCCAGGAACCACTGCCGGTGGGCCAGCACGGCACGGTGGACCGGGTGGTCCGGGTCGGGGTATTCCGCCGCCGCGTTGAGGAAGGCGCATCCGCGGAACCCCGGGGACCGGATACCCGCGGCGATGGCCCGGCACACGGCCCGGACCTTGTCGTCCGCCGACTCTTCGCCTGCCTGAGCGGCCTCGGCCTGCGCCCGGAGGCCCCGGTCGGCCTGGTCGAGGTATGCGAGGACGAGTTCTTCCTTGCCCGTGAAATGCCGGTACAGCGTGGCACGGGTAACCTGCGCCTCCGCGACAATCCGGTCGACGCCGACGGAATGGATCCCCTCCGCGTAGAAAATCCTGGTTGCCGTGCTGAGCAGCCGCGATCGCGCTTCCGACGTGCCGCTTTCTCTTGTCCTCTGACTCATGCACTCAGGTTAGCGAATAGCTGGAGAGAACGATCGGTCTTACCTGTCATCGCGGTGCCCGGACTGATCCAGCTTTCCGCGGCCCGCACCGATCGGGAAGGCCGGGCGGCATGCGCTTCGGACAGTCGGCTTTCGGATTCGCTGCGCATCTGGCCATCGTAGTAGATAGAACGTTCGGTCTTGACAAGTTGCGACACCCTTGCAAGGCTGCCGGGTAGAACGTTCGCTCTCGCCGAAGTTGGTGTCCCGTAGCTCGCCGTATTCGGCAGTGGCCCGGGCGATCACATCGGTTCGGGAGATGTGCAGCTGGCCTGATCGAGAAGGTCGACTGCAGGAAGCCCTGACCTTCTTCCTCCTTCGCATATCCACCGAAAGGATCAACGTGACCACCATTGCTGCACCGTCCCGTACCGCCGGGACGGCCTCTGCCCTGCGGCGGCTCTACTTCGTCCGGTTCGCGTTTGCCATCGTCTGGGCCCTCGTGATGTTCACGATGGCCTCGAAGATCAGCCCGGTCGCGGCCGTGCTGCTGGTGCTGTACCCGCTCTTCGACGTGGGTGCGGCCGTCGTCGACGCGAACGCGTCGCGCACCACTCAATCGCCGGTGCTGCTCTACGTGAACATGGCCGTCAGCCTTGTCGCAGCCATCGGCGTGGGCGTCGCCTCTGCCTCCGGCATTCCCGCGGTCCTGCGTGTGTGGGGAGCCTGGGCGATCGTGTCCGGCCTGGTCCAGCTGATCGTGGCTGTCCCTCGCCGCAAGATGGGCGGCCAGTGGCCGATGATCCTCAGCGGCGGCATCTCCATCCTGGCCGGAGCTTCGTTCGTCGCGTCGGCCGGCGCGGACAAGCCCATGCTCACCAGCGCGATCGGCTACGCCATCCCGGGCGGCATCTTCTTCCTCATCTCAGCCCTGCGCCTGGGCCGCGCCGCCAAGGAAAACTGACATGGACAACCACACGTACGACGTCATCGTGATCGGCGCGGGTCCGGTCGGGGAAAACGTCGCCGACCGGGTGGTGCAGGGCGGGCTCAGCGCTGCCATCGTCGAGCGGGAACTGGTCGGTGGTGAGTGCTCCTACTGGGCCTGCATGCCGACCAAGGCATTGCTGCGGAGCGCGGCTGCGCTTCGGGCAGCCGGACAGGTTCCGGGATCGCGTGAGGCGGTGACCGGCGACCTGGACGTCACGGCCGTGTTCCGCCGGCGGGACACTCTTGCCTCGCACTGGAAGGACGACGGGCAAGCATCTTGGCTCGACTCGGCGGGGATCACGCTGTACCGGGGCCAGGGACGGATCAGTTCCGACCGGGTCGTCGAGGTCACCGATGAGGCTGGTGCCGCCACGTCCCTGACCGCGCGGCACGCGGTCGTGATCGCGACGGGCACCGCCGCGCTCCTGCCGGACATCCCCGGTCTGCGCGAGGCGAAACCGTGGCGCAGCCGGGAAGCGGCCGCCACGGGTACGGTTCCCGGCCGGCTCGCCGTCATCGGCGGTGGCGTCGTGGCGTCGGAGATGGCGACGGCGTTCGCCGCCCTGGGGTCGTCGGTGACGATGCTGGCCCGCGACGGGGTCCTTCCGCTTGCGGAGCCGTTCGCGGGTGAACGGGTCACAGAGTCGCTGCGGAAGGCCGGTGTCTCGATGCTGCTCGGTGCGGAGGCCGGGGCCGTGAAGCGTGACGGCGACGGTACGGTGCACATCACGCTCACCACAGGCGGGGACATCGAGGCCGACGAGGTCCTCGTCGCGATAGGCCGCACGCCGAACACCCAGGACATCGGCCTCGATACCGTCGGCCTGACACCGGGCACGTGGCTCATGGTGGATGACACGCTGCGCGTGGTCGGAGACGACGGGGCACCGACGGCCGGCGGAGCGCTGTACGCCGCCGGTGACGTCAACCGGCGTGTGCTGCTGACCCATCAGGGCAAGTACCAGGCCCGTGCCGTGGGCGACGTCATCGTGGCGCGCGCCAAGGGCGAAGCCGCCGATGACAGCCCGTGGGGCCGCCACGTGGCCACAGCCGACGAGCGCGCGGTACCTCAAGTGGTCTTCACCGAACCGGAGATCGCATCGGTGGGACTGACCGCGGCCGCGGCCGAGGCCGCCGGGCTCCGGATCCGCGTCGTCGACTACGACCTGGGCGCGGTCGCGGGGGCGGCTCTGCACGCCGACGGATACCAGGGGCACGCCCGCATGGTCGTCGACGAGGACCGCAAGGTGATCGTCGGCTTCACTCTCGTCGGTCCCGATGTCGCGGAACTGCTGCACGCCGCGACGATCGCGGTCGTGGGTGAGGTCCCCCTCGACCGGCTGTGGCACGCGGTTCCGGCGTTTCCCACCGTCAGCGAGGTGTGGCTGCGACTGCTGGAGAAGTACGGCCACTGACTGCCCAGACGCCCTCTCGTCCCGACGCGACCGCGTCGGGACGAGAGGGCGTCAGAGAAGGCAGGGGAGACGTCCACGATCGTTCGCGGCCGGGCCGGACCGGCCCTTGGAAATCGGAACGTTGAGCGCTTCCGGAGCGCGGCCTCGGGCTCGCCGTACGACTACAAGACCTCCAAGGCCGCCCTCTTGCTCCTCACCGAGTACCAGAGGCCAGCCGCGCTGCGCCGCATCGGTCGCAGCCGACTGGAAACGTGGCTGAAGAACCGGAAAGTTCGCAACAGCAGAGCGGTCGCCACCGCGGCGGTCGAGGCGGCACAGGCCCAGCACACCGTTGTCCCCAGTGAGCGGATCGCGGCGGTGATGACAGCGAAACTCGCGAAGGAGGTGATGGCTCTCGACCAGGAGATCGCTGAGACGGACGCCCTGATCGAGGATCGGTTCGGCGAGCACAAGCACGCGGAAGTGATCGCCAGCATGCCCGGCATTGGCACTCTGCTGGGCGCCGAGTTCATCGCCCACACCGGTGGCGACATGACCGCCTTCACCAGCCCCGACCGGCTCGCGGGCGTCGCGGGTCTGGCACCCGTTCCCAAGGACTCCGGACGCATCAGCGGCAACCTCAGACGGCCCCGTCGCTACAACCGGCGACTGCTGCGGGTCTTCTACCTCTCGGCTCAGATCGCGGCTCAGCACTGCCCGACGTCCAAGGCGTTCTACGCACGCAAGAAGGCTGAGGGGAAGACCCACAAGCAGGCGGTCCTCGCCCTGGCACGGCGACGCCTCAACGTGCTGTGGGCGCTCATACGCGACAACCGGACCTTCGAACTCACCCCACCCCAGAGCGGTTCCGCAGCGGCATGACCCGCTCACCGAGGGCCACCGGGCCAGCTTGACAACATGATTGGGAATCACAGTCGGGTGCGGTCATCGTGCTGATCTCCTTCGAGCCTTCGACACCTCGAAGATCAGCCGGTGGCCGTTCGTCTATGCGGGCCTCATCCCGACGCCGGAGCAAACCCCCGGATCAGGTCGAACCCGTACACCGTCTCCATGGACGCAACCTTGGGTGAGCCCGGCGAGGGAGAAGCAACGGCTGAGTACGGGCTGAGCTCCCGTGCGAAGCAACCGACAGCGAAAGTCGCTTCAGGGGATTGGGCATGCTCGGTGAGCGCGGGTGGCATTGCGGAGTCAACAGCGACGTGTTGAGGGCCCGGCGGCCTTCGGCTGCCGGGCCCTGATGATCTGTGAGTGCGGCTGTCACGCATGCGTTGGAGTGGCCGAAGTGCCTGTTGATCTACGCCGCAGCGCGCTGCGCCTGTGCCAGGGAGAGTGCTCCGACTATCTCGTCGACCAGCAGCCCTATGACGGGGAGCGCTGGAACGCGGCGGTCGCAGCCGGCAGGGAGCGAAGCCGATCCGCCACAGCCGCCCAACCGGCGGCCCATACGACGTGACCGGCCCCGTCCCGTCACGATAGTCCCAGGTCATCGCAACTGCCAGAACTCCTCGCGGGCGAGCTCGCGAGGCGCGGGCGGCACAGGCCGGAACGACGTCGTCAAGTATCAGCGGACCGCTTCGGGGACCGCGCAGCCAGCAAGACGCCCGGCCTGTCCCGCCACCGCGAGCGCGCACAACAGCCAGCAGCACGACTGCGACTACATGAGTAAGCGCCGCGCGGGAACACCGTCCGCACCACATGATCCACCCATAGCGAAGATCAATATCCCGTCCTTCCGGGCGGGCCGAGCCGTCATGCCCGCAGGGTCCTTGACAAGCACCCGAGAACAGCTGGCTCCAGGTCCTGACCGAGATCAAGAACCGGGGCGTCGAGGATGTGTGCATGGTCGTCTGCGACGGGATCAAGGGCCTGCCCGACTCCATCTCGGCGGTCTGGCCCCAGGCGGTCACCCAGACCTGAGTCGTCCACTTGATCCGGGCGTCGTTCCGCTACGCGGGCCGCCAGGACTGGGACAAGATCTCCCGCGCGCTCAAGCCTGTCTGCACGGCTCCGACCACGAGCGCGGCGGAAGACCGGTTCCTTGAGTTCCAGGAGGAGTGGGGCACCAAGTATCCGGCGATCGTGCGGCTTTGGGAGAACGCCTGCGCCGAGTTCGTGCCCTTCCTCCAGTTCGACACCGAGATCCGCCGCGTCGTCTGCACCACCAATGCGATCGAGTCGGTCAACGCTCGTATACGAAAAGCCGTCCGGGCCCGCGGGCACTTCCCGAACGAGGCCGCAGCCCTCAAATGCGTCTACATGGCCGTCATGAGCCTGGACCCCACCGGCCAGGGACACAAACGCTGGACCATGCGCTGGAAGCCCGCCCTGCAGGCTTTCGACATCGCCTTCGACGGCCGACTCTCCGTCGGCCGCCGCTAACTCACACCACCCGAGTTACACCGTTGGCTGTTGGCTGGACAGACCCGTACTCGGCAGCGGCCCGAGGCCGTCGCACGTCGTCAACCTCGGCACTGCGGGAGCCTTGCGCCCGGGCTGGACTGGTACCCACCTCATCGGCACGGTCATGCAATATGACCTGGACAGCGACACCTTGCTCACCCTGACCGGGGAGACCTACGGCGCGCCCCTGACAGTGGGCGACCCGGACGGCCCCACCCTGGCCACCGGGGACTCCTTCATCGACGATGAAGCTGCCCGCGCTCGCCTGGCGGCGCACGCACCCTTGGTCGACATGGAGGGCTACGCCCTGGCGACGGCTGCGCACCTGGCCGGTGTATCTCTGCGCATCGTCAAGCACGTCAGCGACGACGCCGGCGAGCAGCCGCCAAGACCTGGCGGGAATCCGTCGCATAGTGCACCTACGCCCTCGCGGACTGGGCAGCCCACAATGTCCCCACCTACGCCTGAACCGCTCCTTCTCCCCGCCCGGGCAGGCGGGTTTTCTGTCAGTTCCCGACCACGGATCGGATGTGAGTGCCGGCGATCGACCGATCAGCCAGCAGGTGCCGTGCAGGACGACATGGAAGCCAGTGCCGTCGAAGGAGCCGGCGGAGCAGCATCGCGCCCGCGGCACCAATGTCGTGATGGTCGAACACGAGGGACAGACCCACGGAGGCGAACAGACAAACGGCGTCGCCGGCGCCGTAGCTTTCCTGGACTGGCGTTTCTCGGAACGCCACCACGGCGGCCCGTCCGAGTGACGCCATGAGGTGGCCCCCGGTAGCGCGTCAGTTTGACGGTGCATGTCCACGTTGTCGCAAGGACCAGCACCAGCACCGTCAAACTCTCGGGCCGCCGCCCGTCCGCCCTCCACGATGGCGTGGGCGGACGGGATGCGGTGAGGCCGCGGTCAGTGAGTGGGCAGTTCGAACCCGAGAGTGGTGAGGGCCTCCTCCGCGGCCTGCTGATCCTGCTCGGCGCTGCCACCGGAGATCCCGAGGCCCCCGATGCATCGACCGTTGTCGATGATCGGGTAGCCGCCGCCCACTGCCATCACACGCGGGTGGCCGGCCAGTGGCGCGGTTCGCGGGTTGGCTACGAGGTCGTTCCACACGTGGGTGGAGGTGTGGAACGACGCCGCGGTCCATGCCTTGTCGACGGCGACCTCGGCGGTGAGGAAGGGCGCGTCGTCAGCGCGGTCGAATACCTTCAGATGCCCTCCCTGGTCGGTGACGGCGACGGCTGCCGTGAAGCCGATGCGGGCGGCGGCGAGGTGCACCTCGGAGATGAGTGCGCGGGCGGCGGCCTGGGTCACCGATGAGGCGAGAGCGGCCCTTTCCGGCGTATCGGTGCTCATTGGAAATTCCTTCATGGCTGTACGGGTGGCGTGGCGATGGTCGAAGTTGCGTGAGCGCGGGATCAGCGCAACTGGGAGGCGGAGGTGGGGGTCACGCGTGTGACGACCGTTTTGTCGGTGACCATCAGGGCGGCGGCGGCCGGGCCGATCTCGCTCTTCCAACGGTCGTGCTCGTAGACGGCCGCATACAGGGCGGATTCAAGTAGTCGTCGCAACACCTTGATCGCGGAGGTGCTGCATGGGAAGACCACCGGGCTGGATGACGACGGTGACGGGGCGTCCGGCAATGCGTTCGCCGGGGCGGCGTCCGGTCCGTAGGGATGTGGAGCGGGCGTTCTGGGTGAAAATCGCCGAGGGGCTGGCCAGCGAGGACGCGGCGATCACGTGCGGCGTATCCCCGGTGGTGGGGTCCCGGTGGTTCCGTGAGCGTGGCGGCATGCCGTCGCTCCAGCTCAGCCCCCTCTCGGGCAGATACCTGTCTTTCGCGGAACGCGAGGAGATCGCGCTGCTCAACGCCCAGGGCGAAGGCGTGCGCGAGATCGCACGCCGGCTGGGCAGAGATCCCTCGACCATCTCGCGGGAGCTCCGGCGCAACGCGGCCACCCGCGGCGGCCGGCTCAGCTACCGCGCCTCGATCGCGCAGTGGAAGGCGGAGCTGATGGCACGGCGTCCGAAGACGCCGAAGCTGGCAGCCAACGAGCGGCTGCGTGAGTATGTGCAGGACCGGCTCGCCGGGGAGGTGCGGCGTCCGGACGGGATGCAGGTCACCGGGCCGCAGACGCCGCGGTGGAAGGGGCGCAACAAGCCCCGCCGCCAGGACCGGCGGTGGGCGACGGCGTGGAGTCCGGAGCAGATCGCGGGCCGGCTCAGGGATGACTTCCCCGATGATGAGTCCATGCGTATCTCGCACGAGGCGATCTACCAAGCCCTCTATGTCCAGGGGCGCGGGGCGCTCAAGCGCGAGCTGGTCGCCTGCCTGCGCACCGGGCGCGCGCTGCGGGTTCCCTGCGCCCGCTCCCGACAACGGGCGAGTGGGCACGTCACACCCGAGGTGATGATC
>NZ_JBHVFU010000102.1:0-17338 GCF_042801455.1 Streptomyces sp. NPDC057565
GTACGAGGACGACCCTCCGCCTTGCGATCGCACGCACCGGACGCCGCCGGGCCCGCCCTTCGGGCGGACGGCGGGACTTCCGACACACGCCCTAGTGCAAGGACAGCTCGCCGACCGTCTGACTCCCACTCATTTCGCCTGTCGGCCGGAATCCGAGCCCCAGGTAGAAACCTTCGGGGCCGTCTTCCCCTGGGTGCCAGGTGGTGGTCAGGCGGGTGCCGCCGCGACGGCGGATTTCAGCAGCCACGGACTCGACCGCGAAGCGACCGTAACCCCGACCCTGCTCACCGGCTGCGATGTTGAGGCGCCAGAGGCCGGATCGGATGTCCGTGCCCGTGCCATCGCCTGGCCAGTCGATGTCGAAGAAGGCCAGGAGAAAGCCGACGGCTCTGTCGTCGTCATGGATGAGACGGGGCCAGGCTATGCCGGGATGGACGTATGCCTCGGCCAGAGACTTCACGACTGGCGCGACCAAGTGTTCTTGTTCCGGGCGGACCCGCAAGCCGATCGCGACGTCGAAGTTGTCCGGGGTGATCTTCGCCAGACGGAGTGTGCTCGTCATGAAGGAACCATAAGAGGTCGCGCAGACAGGCGCGGTGGCGGACCCCGGCAGCACTACAGGCACAGGTGTTGGCGATTACGGAGTTGCGACGCTCTGTGATCACCGGGGGTCTGTGCTGTACGGGCATCATGGCTGACCGATCCGCTCCGGGACCCATTCGCCGCCCTGCTGCCGGAGCGGCCGGTCTACGCGCCTACCCATCCGCAGTGGTGCCTCGCCCGGGAGGGTGCGGGCCCGACGTGACCGCCTGCCCGGGGAGTCGCGTCCTGTGGCCGGAGGCCGGGAAGCTGTTGCTGATCTCTGTGCGGAGAAGGCCCCACGTCCGGAGGTCCTTCCATGACCGACAACCGACAGGGGCGTGTCACCGATCTCCCTGCTGAGGAGAGCCGGGCCGGGCCCGGCGGCGTGAGGAGTGGCGGGGGTGGAGGACCGCCGGGACCGTCAGGGCGCCGGGGGGTGGTGGCGGGGCGGTGGGAGACAGGCGGGAGACCAGGGCCGTCACAGCGGTCTCGGCGATCGTTGCGGGGCGCAGGGTCACGGTGCTCACCGGCGGATCGTTCTCGGCGTAGGCCCGGTCCTCGCTGGCGCAGACGAGGAGGAGGTCGTCGGGGATCCGCAGGCCGTGGCGGTCCGCCGCGGCCAGGACGTGGCGGCCGCCGCGGTCGTAGACCGTGTAGACCGCGTCGCAGGCGCGGGCGGCGAAGACCGCGTCGAAGCCGTGGCCCGGGGTGTCGTACGGGTCGAAGGCGATGAGCAGTGGCGTCCGGCCGTGCTCGTCGCACCACTGCTCGTACGCGCGGGTCACGGCCCGGGTGTAGTGCTCGTCGCCGTACCCGGCGTGCAGGGCGATCCGCCGGGCGCCCGAGGCCGCCAGGTGGCCGAGGACCTCGTGCGTGGTGGCGGTGTGGTCGTTGTCGACCCAGACGTCCCCCGGCTTCGGATCGACGGGCCGGCCGTCGAAGACGAGCGGGATCCCCCGGGCGCGCAGGGCACGCAGCACGGGGTCGTCCGTGGGGCTGTCGAGGAGCAGCATGCCGTCCACGGTGAGGGTGTGCCACAGCGTCTCGGCCCCGCGGGCGGCGGGGAGGATGGTCAGGGCGTAGCCGTGGGCGTGCGCGGTGGCGGTGGCGGCGGTGAGGAGCCGGGCGAAGTACGGGACTTCGAGAAAGTTCCAGGCCGATCCGGCGTAGGTCGTGACGGCCATGCCCAAGGTGCCCCCGGTCCGCGGGGTCCGTCGGGAGCCGTAGCCGAGCGCAGTGGCCACCTCGCGGACCCGGCGGCGCGTGGCATCGGCGAGCCGGCCGGTCCCGTTGAGAGCGTGCGAGACGGTTGCGGTGGAGACCTCCGCGGCGCGTGCCACATCGGCGACGGTGGGCCCTGGCATGGCGTCATCCTACGGATTCCGGTACGGATTCCGTCGTACGGGGCGGGTTCTGGTTACGGCGTTAATCAAAGAGGGTCCGGCCATTGCGAATGCAGCCCAACCCTTGGAGTGGTCATGTCTTCTTCTCTCGCCCGGCGGACCATGCTCGCCGCGGGCGCGGTCGGACTGGTAGGTGCGGCGGCCGGCCCTGCGGCCGCCGCGCAACGGAGCGCCGCGCACCGCAGTGCCGCGGCCCTGGTCGTCCACAACGCGCGGGTGTTCACCGGACTCCCCGGCGGCCGCCCCGTCGAGGCCGTGGCCGTCGGGCGCGACGGCCGGATTCTCGCCACCGGCCGGGGCCGCGAACTGCACCGCCTCGTCGGACGGGACACCGAGGTCGTCGACGCGCGCGGGGCGACCGTGATGAGCGGCATCCACGACGGCCATGTGCACCCGCTCGGCGCGGGCAGCAGTTCACTGCGCCCCTCCCTGGGGGGCGCCGAGACGACCGCCGAGGAACTCCTGGCGATCCTCACCGGTTTCCTCCAGAACACGCCCGGCCAGGAGCCCGACGGCTGGCTGGTGGTCTCGGACTGGAACCCGATCGGGCTGCTGCCGCAGGGCACCCTCCCCCACCACTCCCTGCTCGACGCCCTTCCTACCCGCCGCCCGGTCGCCCTCCTCGGGGCCGACGGCCACAACACCTGGGTCAACGCCCGCGCCCTGCAGATCGCAGGCATCACCGCGGCCACCCCCGATCCGGTGGGCGGAAAGATCGTGAAGGGGCCGGACGGGAAGCCCAGCGGGGTGCTCAAGGACGACGCCCAGCCCCTGGTGACCCGTCACATCCCGGAGCCGAGCGAGGCCGATCTGGTCGCCGCCTGCTCCCGGGTCCTCGCCCAGGCGGCGGCCTCCGGGGTGACCACGATGATGGACGCGTCGGTCCGGCAGAGCGGGTTGGCGACGTATCAGGCTCTGGCGAACGCGGGGACGTTGCCGCAGCGGATCGTCCCCGCGATCAGGATCGACGCCGAGCTGGCGAAGGACCCGGCGGCGGCGCTCGCGTACGCCCGCGGGCTGCAGCGCACTTTCGGGCACGTGCCGGGGCTGCGGTTCGGGATGGCCAAGGTGTTCCTTGACGGGGTCATCGAGTACCCGGCGCAGACGGCGGCGCTCCTGGCGCCCTATCTGGACGGCTCCGGACACCCGACGGACAACCGCGGTGAGCTGTATGTCTCCGGGCAGGATTACGGGCGGCTGGCCGCGGCCTTCAACCGGGCCGGCTGGCAGATGCATGCCCATGGGCTCGGCGACCGCGCGGTGCGCACGGCGCTCGACGGGTACGCCTACGCCCGGCGCACGACCGGGCTGCGCGACGCCCGGAACGCCATCGCTCACCTCCAGCTGGTGGACCCGGCGGACCTGGGGCGGTTCGCCGCACTGGACGTGGTGGCCTGCATGCAGCTCCAGTGGGCGGAACAGGACACGTGGACGATGGAGGCCCTCCTGCCGTACATCGGGCCCGAGCGGCACCGGTGGATGTACCCTGCCCGCTCCCTGGAGCGGCACGGGGCCCGGCTCTCGGGCGGTTCGGACTGGCCGGTGGACCCGCTCCAGGTGTGGAACCAGATCCGTACGGCGATCGACCGCACGGGCGCGGGGGGCGATGGGCCGCTCCACCGGGAGTTGGAGGGGTTGAGCCGTACGTCGGCGCTGCGGATGCACACCCACGGCACGGCATGGCAGCTGCGCATGGACCGGCTGACCGGAGCGGTCCGGCCCGGGCTGGCGGCCGATCTGATCGTTCTCGACCGTGATGTGACGGAATGCCCGGTGGCCGACATCAGCGACACCCGCGTCGAGCTGACTCTGGTGGGCGGCCGGGTCGTCCACGATGCGCAGTCATCGGCGGGCCGGGCCGCGGTCGCGCGACTCGACCGGGCCGCCGCCGCGCCCCGCCCGTCGGCGTACATGGCGGTGCACGGCGGACGGCACGGGGCCTGCGGCTGCGGCGACGGCCGACCGTAGCGGTCCGGCCTCCGTACGACCGCGTCCAGCATGCGGGCCCGCTCCCGGGCCCGCATGCAGACGGCGTCGTGTGGGTGATCAGCAGGAGGTGCGTCGCGGACTGCACCGGACCGGTCCTTGCCCTTGCCGGTCGACCGGGGGCGGCCCGGCAGCAAGCACCCCCTCATCGTCGACCGGCCCGGCACCCCGCTCGCCGTGTTGCGCGGTGACGGGAGCTTCACGGCCCTGTCCCGACTGTGTGCCATCCGGCGTTCGGCCGGAATTCGATGATTAGCCTGGCGGCGCTCTGGTGCTGCGACCGGAAAGGTTTGCCGGGAAGCTCGCGGCGTCCGGTGCGGTGCATCGCAAGGCGGAGGATCGCCCTCGTACTGGACGTACTCGGGTGATGCGACAACGCGGCGAGGTGCCGTGCCGGGCGTCGCGAGCCGGCAAACCTTTCCGGTCGCAGCACCAGACGCCCCCAGGGGCGTCGGAACAGTTGGGCAGAAGGGGGGAACAGACGTGGGCGGACGTGATGGGCACCCGGTGTCGCGCAGGCAGATACTCAGGCTGGCCGGGACGGGGCTGGGGCTGGTGGTTTTCGGGTCCGGGGTCGTGGGGTGCGGCCCCGAGGAGGAACTGGACGTGCCGGGCGGCAGTTCGACGCCGGGTGGGGAGAAGAACGGTGACAGTTTCACCACCCCGCCGCCGGGCACCGCGCCCAAGCCTCTGTGGCAGGCGGATACCGCAAACACCATTCTGTCCGGCATCGACGCGCTCGCGGTGATCGGGGACCTGGTCCTGGTGTCGGGCGACCCACTGGTGGGACGGGACATGGTCCGCGGCACGCAGAAGTGGTCGCGCGCCGGCGTCACCACGCCCGGCGCCAAACTCATCGTCGGCGGCGGAACGTTGTACCTCGCCAGCGCCGAGTACGACGGTGACGTGGTGGGTCTGGATCCGGCCACGGGCAAGGAGACCTGGCGGAGCCGTCTGGGCGAGAAATACCAGCAGCCGCGCCCGATCGCGGCCGACGACCGCCATGTGTACGTCCTCGCCGGCATCCTGGAGAAGGACTTCTCGACGCCGAACAACGTGGTCGCTGCGATCGACACCACGTCCGGCAAAATCGCCTGGCGTGAGCAGCGCGACGCGGGGACGGAGGAGCACGGCATCACCTCCGCGACCGTCGGGGGGCGCCTTGTCTACACGGATTACAGGGAGAATGTGACTGTCCGTGACACGGCGACAGGTCGGCAGTTGTGGACGAAGAAGATCAGTGAGTCCAACCGTCGTCACTTCGCCACGCACGAGGATCTGCTGATCGTGGCGGACGGCCGACGGCCGACGGCTGCGAGCTCTGGAGCTGGCGAGTGGCAAGGAACGCTGGTCGCTCGCGACGGAGGAGTTCAGCACGTTCAACGACCCGCATGTCCTGGACGGGGTGCTCTATGCGTCCGACAGTGTGCGCGGCATGTGGGCGGTGGACCCCGGTACAGGCAAGCAGATCTGGCACAACGAGGACCTGCTGGAGACAGCGACGCACGCGTGGCAGTTCGCCAAGGTGAACGGCACCCTGTACGGCGCGACCGAGTTCGACGAGGACGGCGGCGTGCACGCCTTCGACGCGGCGACCGGGAAGCTGCGCTGGACCTACAACGACAACGCCGGTGGGGTCGAGCGGTGGTACGTGATGGCGGCGGGCAACCGGCTGGCCGTGATGCACGGGAAGCGGCTGTACGCGCTACCCGCCGTGTGAAGATGCGTGCGGGGGTGGCGAGTTGCGGAACGGGCTGGTTCACGGCGTCGGCCTGACGGCCGGGCACGGGTGGCCGCGAGCACGCACCCCGTACGCGGAGTCGGTGTACGGACACGAGGAGTGGACGAGGCGCGAGGTGTTCCGTCACGCTGAGTGGTGAGTTCGGGGCGGTGTGAGGAGCTGTCACCGGCGCGGTACGGAGAGGGGAGCGGCGGATGATCATCGTCGACGGGGACGCGGCCGGGACCGAGCGTGCGGTTGGGAGCGGCGTCGATACACGGGCGGTTCCGGCGGGGGAGTGGGAGCGGGAGCCTCACCCGTCGGACAGTCTGCGCACGTTCGGCGCCGTCGTCCAGGCGCTGCGCGAACACGCGGGGCTCAGCCGGGTCGACCTCGGCTCCCGGGTCCAGTACTCCAAACACACCGTGGAGTCCGTGGAGTTGGGCCGCCGGATGCCGGACGAGGCCTTCGTGGAGCGCGCGGAGGAAGCCCTCGGCAACACCGGTGCGCTGCGCAGGGCCGCCCGCCATCTCAGTCGAGGTGAGGTGGGTCTCGCGGCGTGGTTCCGGCAATGGGCGCGGCTGGAGCGGGAGGCGGTGAGCCTGTGCACCTACGAGTGCAGACTGGTGCCGGGGTTGTTGCAGTCGGAGGCGTATGCGCGAGCGGTGTTCGAGGGCACGATCCCGCTGCGGACCGACGAGGAGCTGGAAGCGCAGCTCACCGCCCGGATGGAACGGCAGGCGATGATGCGGGAACGGCCGACCGTGCCGTTCAGCTTCATCGTCGAGGAGCACGTGTTCCGCCGGCGGTTCGGCGATGCGGACGCGATGCGCGAGCTGTTCGATCACGTCCTGGAGCGCAGCGCCCCGCGCAATGTGACGCTTCAGGTGGTTCCGCTGGAGGCCGGTCTGCACGCGTGTCTGGACGGGCCGGTGCAGGTGTTGGAGACCCTTGAGGGGCGGCGGCTCGGGTACTCCGAGGGTCAGAAGAACGGGCGGCTGATCTCCGATCCGAAAGAGGTGAGTGTGGTCTGCCGGCGCTATGAAACACTGCGCTCGCAGGCCTTGAGCCCCATGGATTCCCTGGCCTTGCTGGAGCGACTGCGAGGAGAGCGATGAGCAGCGGTATGACGGAACTCGCCTGGTTCAAGTCCAGCTACAGCGGCAGCGAGGGCGACAGTTGCGTGGAGGTCGCGATCGCCGAACAGACCGTGCTCGTACGGGACTCCAAGGATGTGACCCGCCCGGCTCTTGCGGTGGGCCGCGAAGGGTGGGGCCGGTTCGTGCGGTTCGCATCGGAGTGCTGAGCTCGGGGTGTGCAGTCCGCCGCCGAGGCGGGCGGCACACCGTGCGCGGTAGCGGTGCTGCCTCACGCCTCGTCAGCGGGGGCGTAGCCGAGGGCGGCACGGTTGATGTAGCGGTTGCCCAGGTCGGGCATCGGCGCGGGCGCCGGCTTCTGTGCGGCCGTCGCTGTGGACTTCTTCGCGGCCGTCTTCTTGCCGCCCGACCGCGCGGCGGGTATCGACTTCGGCTTCTTGGCGGCCGCCGTGCCACGTGCCTCGAACTTCTTCCGCAGCAGTGAGAGTTGCTCACGTTCCTGCGTGGTCAGGTCGGCGGGAAGAGCCTTGACGAGGGCCCCGGCCCGGCTGAGCATGTAGCGCGCCTGAGGCCGGCGCTTGGCGTTGATCGCCATGCGTATCACCCCGATGGTTTGCTGCAGTGCCTTGATCTTCGCTGCCTGGCGCCGGGGGAGCGGGAACTCGGCCCCGCTTCCACGGCGCTGCCCGGCGGCACGGGTCCTCCAGTCGGCGCCCGAGGTCAGCACGACGGCCGAGCGGGGGTTGCTGGTCTGGCTTCGACGTACCACGGGCGTTGGTTCCTTGGCTGAGGTCGACGGAGGCGGAGACGACGTCGCTCACGTTACCGTCCGGCTTCGTCCGGAACCGACCGGTGCCGGGGCGAGCGCCCGCACGGCCGGGGACGAGAGCGGTGAACGCCGGTACGCACGCCGGAGCGGGGAGGGGCCTGCCGGGGCCGGGAGCGCGGAGGGCACCGGCCGTCGCGGCCGGTGCCCTTTCGCGTGCGCAGCTCCGCTCGGGGAGCCCTGCGGCCGGTCCGCCTACGTGGTGAGGGCCGATTCCGGTCTGCCGTCGCGTCCGTGCGGCAGGGGCGCGGACTCCTCGTTCTCGGTGGAACGGCGGGCGTGGACCCCGATCATGCCGACGGAGGTCAGCAGCGCGGCGACGGCCGCCGCCACGCCGCACACCAGGAACGCGGTGCTGAAGCCGCTCCCCAGGGCGTCCAGGGCCAGACCGTGCGCTGCGGATCCCGGGGCGCCGGGCGGCAGGCTGTTCACGGCGATGGGCCCTCCGGCCTCGGCGATCCCGCGTGCCGCTGCCATCTGACCGGCCGGCAGGTCCGCGCCGGACAGGTTCGCCGCGAGCGCCGACCCCGCGTTGCTGAGGGCGACCGCGCCGACGACGACAGGGCCGAGGGCGAAGCCGAGGTCGCGCAGCATGTTGGTGGTGGCGCTGGCCATGCCCGCCAGGTTCAGGGGCACGCTGTTCAGCGCCACGGCCGTCACCGAGCTGACGGTCAGGGCGAAACCGATGCCGACCAGCAGGGCGGGCGCGACGAACGCGCCGAGTCCCGGGTCGGTGACGTCCAGCCGGGTGAACAGCAGGCAGCCGATCGCCATCAGGACGAATCCCGAGGTCAGCAGCCAGGACGCGGCGACCCGGTGGAGGAGCCGGGAGACGACCGGGATGAGCAGGAAGGCGGGCCCCTGGAGGAGCAGGAAGAGGATGGCGACGCGGATCGGGTCCTGATGCTGCACCGGGCCCATCCACATGCTCATCGCGAAGCAGGCGCCGAGGAAGGCGAGCATGCCGATGACGGCGACGACGGACGACACGGTGAAGGCCCGGTTGCGGAACAGCCTCAGGTCGAAGATCGGGGATTCGGCCCCCAGTTCCACCACGACGAACCCGGCGAGGAAGCATGCGCCGAGGGCGAAGGCGAGGATGACGGGAAGGGTGGTCCAGCCCGACTCGGGCCCCTCGACGGCGCCGTACAGCACCAGGACGAGACCGAGGGCGAAGGTGATCTGACCGGGTACGTCGAGCTTGCGGCCCTCGGGCGACTTCGACTCCGTGACCAGCACCAGCGTGAACACCATGCTGACCAGAGCGAGTCCGACGAGCACCCAGAAGGAACCGCGCCACGATCCGACCTTGGCGAACATGCCGCCGAGCAGAGGTGAGACGGCGGCGCCGGCGGACAGGAAGCCGCTCCAGACTGCCACCGCGTGCGCCCGTTCCCGCATGGTGCGGGTGACGGCGGTGATCGCGGTGAGCGAGCCGGGGAACATGGCGCCGGCGCCCAGTCCGTTCAGGGCGGCGCCGATCCACAGAACCTGGACGGTGGGCGCGAGCGCGGCCACGACACTGCCCACGGCGACCATGCCCGTGCCGACCACGATCAGCCTTCGTCGTCCGAAGAGGTCGCCGAGCACACCGAAGGTGAACTCGAAGCAGACCACGGCGATCATGAACGCGGCCGTGATCCAGGTGAGCTGGGAACCGTGCGTGTTCAGGTCCCGCTGGAAGAGTCCGAGGAGCGAGGCCGGCAGCGCGTTCGCGACCTGGGCCACGAAGACCGCGCAGCAGGCGGCAGCCAGTGTTCCCGCGTAGCCCGGTGCCCGGGCGGCCCCCGCGGTCGGGCCCGGGGACGTCGTCGTCCCGTTGTTGAGCGTCATTGCTGTTCTCCCTGGCTGGGAAAGGTGGGCGTCCCGGAAGGGGGAGCCCTGAGAGCGTGGAAGGGCTCGGCTCTGCGTGCGCGGTGGGGGAGAGGGGCACGACGCGAGTCGGGCGCGATGTCGTGGAGAATGACATTCGCTTTACGCCACGTCAATGATGTGTGCACTATCCCAGGTGAGCGATCTTGTTGTAAGTCCAGTGATCGCCATGTCGCACCACCAGGGGCTCAGTGCTGCTCGGCCAGGTCCTTCTCCAGGGAGTGCGCCGCGGCGTCCAGAGCGGCCACCAGGGACTGGAGGCGGTGCGGGTCGTAGCGCACGCTGGGCATCGACACCGACAGACCGGCCAGCGCGGTGCCGTCCTGGTCGCGCACCGGCACGCCGACGGCGACGAGACCGCGTTCGGAGCGCTCCTTGTTGACGGCGAACCCGTTGCGGCGCAGACGCCTGAGCTCCGTCCGCAGCCGGGCGAGATCCGGGCGGTCGGCCGGGCGGTCGCGGTAGCGCTCGGGGGCGTAGACCTCCTCCAGTTCCTCGTCGGTGAGGTCGGCGAGCAGGAGCAGTCCCGCCGTGGTGCGGTGGGCCGGGAACACCATGCCCTCCCGGGAGCCGACCCGCAGCGCCTGCCGGCACTCGACGCTGGCGATGAACCGGGCCGTGTCCCCGGTGCGCACGGTCAGGTTCGCGGTCTCGTCCAGAAGATCGACGACCCGGTGCAGATGGGGCAGGGCCGCAGCGCGCAGCCGCGACACGAGGGACTGCGAGTGCGCGGCGAGTTCCAGCACCGGCCCCGCACGGTAGACGCGGCCCTCGTCCTGCACGGCGAAGTCCCGGTAGACGAGCATCGCCAGGACCCGGTGGGCTGTCGACCTGGCGACGCCCAGCCGCTCCGCGATCTGCGACACGGTGGCGCCGCCCTCCATCTGCAGGATGGTCGCCGCTCGCAGCGCGTGGTCCACGCTGGCGATGGGGTACGGCGGCGGTGTCTTGAGCGGTTTGTCCATGGCATGTCCCTTCGGGTTCTGCTCTCCAGAATCTCCATGCTCTCCTGGAAGACACGGTGCACGCTGGGCCCGCGACTCGGTCCTCCCTCGCCCGAGACATCGCCGCGGGTTCCCCGGTCCGGCTCCAGGCCGTCTCCGCGGAGGGGCAACCCAAGGTCACCTTGGCGCTCGAAGAGCTGTATCGGGGCTTCGAACAGGAACTACTCGTACCGCTGTGGACTTCGATTTACGTCGCGTCAAGGGTTGGTGCAAAGCGTATGGGGTGAAGCCGGTATGTACGCTGCGACGTGCAGTGGCGCGTTAGGATCCAGTCATGGCGAACCTACGTGAGGCGCAGAAGCAGATGACGCGCCGTCTGCTGCTGGAGTCAGGACTCGAGCAGTTCAAGACGAAGGGGTACGCCACCACCACGGTCGACGACATCGCGACTGCGGCGGGCACCACGCGAGTGACCTTCTACGCCTACTTCCCCTCCCGTAGCGAACTGATGAAGGCACTCATCGACGAGCAGCTCAACGATGCGCTGCAGCGAGTCAGTTCTCCCGAGCACGGCTCCACGGCACAGAGCCTCGTCGCCACCGTGGTCGACGGGACGCCGGAGGCGATCACGGCGTGGTTGCGGCGAACCGCTGACAGTTGGCCGGCCATCCGACCGATCATCCGCGCCGGCCGCGATGCCGCGGTGGTCGATCCAGAACTCACCGACCTGGTCGAGCGATGGATGGAGGAGGCCATCAGCGACATCGAGGACGGACTGGCGACGGCTGGGCGCTTCGAGCCCCATCAACGCCGCTTCCGGGGCGTTCTCGCGATGGCCGAGCTCGACTTCGTCGCCCAGAACTGGGATCGTGCCGACTGGAAGCTCACGCGTGACCAGATGCTCGACGAGCTCAGCGCCAGTTGGGTACGGCTACTGACCTGACCTGACCTGACCTGACCTGACCGCGCCCGCGGGACGGAGGGCAGGGCCGTGCTGTTCAAGCCGTACGGAAACATCGACGCGTGGCCGATTCGCCTCGGTGTCAAAGACGCGCCGTGACATCGAAGAGCAGCGCCCGAAACCATTCGATGAAGTACTGATCAGCCAGTCGGGGGTTCCAGACCAGATCGATCCCGAGGCCGGGAAGGGGGAACGGGAACTCCTCGATCCGCAGGTCGGCGAGCGTCTGCATGGCGGCTGCGACTCGGTAGCGAAGGAGAGCGACGCCGCCCGCGCGTGCGACCAGGAAAGGTACCAACAGATAGTCGGAGATCAACTGACCGACGCGATAGGGGACACCCTTTTCCTCCAGCACCGAATAGGGGAAGACCCGCCGGTCGGTGTCGACGACGATGTGCGGCTGTGTGCTCAGGAGGTCGAGCGCGCTTGCTTCCGGTGGAGTGTCCGGTGAGGCCACCACCACACAGCGGTCGTTGTACAGTCGCTCGCGCGGATACGGTGAGAAGTGCCCCTCGGAGATCAGCACGACGTCGACGCCCTGGTCGGTGAAGGTGGCCTCGGTCGGCACCGTGATCGTGCGCAGACGCAACGTGGCGCGAGGAGCACGCTCGGCCATGAGCCGCGTGAGTTGAGGGCCGACGACGAACGCCGTGCTGTTCGTCATGGCGATGGTGATGACGCGCTGATCCGTGGCGGGGTCGAAGCAGGGGAAGTTCACGACGTGTGCCGCCTGTTGCAGGGCACTGCGCAGCGGCGCGATCAGCTCCAGCGCCCTCGGGGTCAGCGTGACGCCCGTCCCCTGCCGGACGACGAGGTCGTCACCCAGCAGACGCCGCATTCTCGTGAGGGCGTGACTCATCGCCGGCTGTGACAGACCGACTCGTTCCGCCGCCCTGGTCACCGAACCCTCCTCGAGGAGCGCGAGGAGGGGCACCAACAGGTTGAGGTTGACCGATGCCAGTCGATCCAGCCCCGAACCCGTGGTTCCCTCTCCGTCGTCGCCCATGGAGCAAACCCTACGAGGCCGGCTGGGTCATACGACGCAGTCGGGGGATCGGGATCCGGTAGTTGAGCGCCGCAGCCACGCCGGTGCCGTCATCGTGTGACCAGCGCATCAACGCCGGCCCACCACCGGGCCCTCCGTCGACGTATGTCGGTGGCCCTTCCAGCGGCAGATGGCCCACCGCCTTGAGGCTCAGCCCGAACTGCTCGGTCCAGAAGTACGGCTGAAACCGGAGCGGCGGCGCGTCGTCGCCGCGGACAAGCGCCCTGGCGGCGACCTTCGCCTGCTCGATCGCACTGCTCCAGAGGGGGATGCGGCGCAGGCCGTACGGGGTGGGGAAGGCCGCGAGGTCACCGACGGCCGCGACGTCGGGGCGAACGAGCCCACGCGAGTCGACCGGGACGGCACCCTTCGCCGCAAGTCCCGTGTCCGCGAGCCACTCCGTGTTGGGCACGTCGCCGACGGCGGTCATCAGAACCTCTGCCTCGAGGACCGCGCCGTCGTCAAGGACGACCCGAGCGTTCCCCTCACGCCGTTCGAGCCGTGCCGACCCGGTGTCGACGATGGTGAGCCCCACGTCCAGCGCGGCCTTGACGAAGACGTCGGCGAGGTACGAACCGAGCTGGACAATCAGTGGCACCCCTTGGGAGACGAGGGTGACCCGACAGCCGGCGGCCAGGCACCCCGAGGCGATCTCCATTCCGAGCGGGCCTCCGCCGACCACGATGACCGACGGCCGGCCCGTCAACCGGTTTCGCAGGGACAGCGCGTCATCGAGTCCACGCAAGGTGAGCTCCTCGGGAAGGTCGGACAACCGTCGCGCCCGGGAGCCAGTGGCCAGGACGACGCGGTCGTACGGCAGAGCCGTACCGTCGTCGAGAGTGACGAGCCGACGATCGAGATCGAGTCCGGTCGCACGTACGCCCAGAAGTTCGGCCGCCCCGTGGCCGGTCGGCGCAAGCTCGTGCGACGACATGCCATCGCCGTCCAGCAGGAGCGCTTTCGACAGGGCTGGGCGGCTGTACGCCGGGTGCGGTTCGTCGCCGACGATGGTCAGCTCACCATCGAAGCCGGCCTCACGGAGCGTGTCGGCCGCGGTGAGCCCGGCAATCCCGTTGCCGACAACAACAACGCGGTCCATCGAGCCGCCGCTCATGCGACCCTCAGCGCCGCGACCGGACACACCCGGACAGCGGCGTTCGCCAGGGCGGCGTCGGCTTCACCGACGTCCTCGCGGTCCAGTACGAGCTCGCCGTCGTCGTCGAGGTGCATGAGCTGGGGGGCAGCCTCCTCGCACAGGCCGTGCCCCTCGCAGCGGGGGCGGTCAAGAACGATCTTCATACGGGGATCACTTCCAGGACGGGGAGCTCTTCGATGCTCCGGGTGATGTTGCTGGGAAGACGGACCTCGGGCCCGACGACGAGGCGCTTGACGCGCCGGGAAAGCGCTTCGATCACAGCGTGAGCCTCCAGGCGGGCGAGTCCTTGGCCCGCGCAGCCGTGAGGGCCGTAGCCGAACGAGAGATGGTCGACCGGATTGCGCCCGACGAGGAAGGCATCCGGGTTCTCGTAGTGCCGGGGGTCGCGGTTGCCGGCGCCGAACAGGATCGCGATCTGCGCGCCTGCGGGGATGACGACCCCGTCGATGTCGACGTCCTTGGTGGCGCGTCGGCCCCAGGCGTGGACGGGAGCCCAGAAGCGCAGCACCTCGTTGAACGCCCCCGGCACCAGCGACGGATCCTTGCGGACCAGGCCGAGCTGGTCGGGGTGCGAGCCGAAGAGGGCGACGACGTTGCCGATCGCCGCCACGGTGGTGTCGACGCCGGCACCCAGGTACTGGTGGATGATGTGGCCGGCCGTGTTCGGCGGGATGGCGCCCCGTGCCTCGGCGTCGAAGATGCCTCGACCCACGGACCCTTCGGCCAGGTCGGCGGCCTTGACCTGGGAGCACCAGCTGTAGAGCTCGCCGGCGATCGGGAAGCTGTCGGCCGTGCGCTGGTTCATCGGACCGATGACCTGCATGGCGGCCTGCCCCCAGCGCAACATGTTGTCGCGCACGTGGCCCGTGAAGCCGATCAGGTCCGCGACGACCTCCAGCGGGAATGCTCGGGCGAGGGCGTCGATCGCCTCGAAGGAGCCCTTCTCGGCGAGCTCCGCGACGAGAGCGTCGGCCTTCGCCTCGATCCGGCCCTTGAGACCACGCAGCGCACGCGGTGAGAGATTCTCGGTGAGCGTGGCGCGCAGTTGCGTGTGCACCGGCGGATCGGACGCGAGCGACGTGCCGGTGAGCGCCTCGTTGGCCATCGGGTTGAACCCGATGGAGGTCGAGGAGAACGACTCCCAGTCCGCGAGTGCGCCACGAATGGCGTCGTACCGCGTCAACGCGTAGACGTCGTTCTTCCAGAGGTGGACGACGGAGCCCTGCTCCCGCAATTCGGCGTAAGCGGGACAGGGGTCGAGTACGACCTCGTCGGCGAAGAGGTCGATGTCGGAGATGGGTGGGGTGGTCATGCCGCCAGTGAAGTGGCTGGCCTCACCCACAACAAGTGAATGATTTACATGCTGTTACATGCATGCCGTTCATGCTTTCGCGAAGGACGCGAGGTCGTTGTCCCGGTCGGCTTCGGAGTGCCGGACCTGCGCCGCACGCCCGCCTGGTATCGGCCGACAAGTGGCGGCTCAGGGCGTCGCACGGAGTCTCGGCCGCGGCCCGACGGCAGCCGTCAAGCGGCCGGTCCCGACTTACCCGTCCTACCTTCCGTGCATTGTTTTTCCTTGATGTTCGTTTCATTGACACCGTGTAAACCGAATGGCTACCGTGACTGCAGCCACAGGGTGCTGTGCACCCCACCCCGGAGACGTGAGGCAGGCATGAGCGTCAAGAGCAACACCGTGAACACCGTCCTGGGCCCGGTGCCGGCTGAGGAGCTGGGCGTCGTATCGGTCCACGAGGCGCTGCTGTCGGTGGTTCCGGGCGCGGAGTACGCCTTCGACATCACCATCGACCGCGCCGAGATCTTCGAGACCCTCGCTGCGAAGCTGAAGGACTTCCGCGCCCACGGCGGCGGCACGATCGTCGACAGCACCGGCATGTTCCACGGCCGGGATGTCCGGCTGTACGAGACTCTCTCCCGCACGACCGGCGTGCACATCGTCGCCTCGACGGGGCAGGGCCCGGAGGAGCTGCTCGGCGGCTACTTCCTCACGCCGCAGACCAACCCGCCGACGCCGTGGCCGGCCGAGAAGTTCGCCGATCTGTTCACCGAGGAGATCGCCGAGGGCATGGTGGTCCCGCGTGTGGAGCGACGCGGCGCCGCCGGCCTGGTGGTCACCACCGCGACCCTCGAGGGCATGACCGCGACCGACGAGAGCCTGTTCCGCGGTGCGGCCCGGACCGCCCTGAGTACCGGCGTCGCGGTCTCCATCCGCTACGGGAGCGACGCCGTCCACGACCTCGGCATCGTCCTGGAGGAGAAGCTGCCGGCCGACCGCGTCGTCGTCGGCGGACTCGACCGCAAGGACGCCGTCGCCGCCGGTGCGCCCCTCGGGATCGCCCGCCGCGGCGCCCATGTCGCACTCGACCACGTCGGCCTGGAGGACGAGGCCCACATCACGGATGGCGAGCGTGCCGCCCTCGTCGCCGACCTCGTGCAGGCCGGCTTCGGCGACCGGATCCTGCTCTCGAGCAACGCGACCGGGGTGGCGAAGGGCCACCCCGCCAACGACCTGCCGTACAGCTACGTCCTGACCACCTTCGTCCCGCTCCTGAAGGCACAGGGCCTCAGCGACGAGGACGTGCAGCGGATTCTCGTGGAGAACCCGCGCGACCTGCTGTCGGTGCGCTGAGCGCGCCAGCACGAACGACCATCGATTTTCTTTCGTCAAAGGTGAGTGTTGTGTCGAGAGTGAACACCGTCCTGGGGCCGGTCCCGGCCGAGGAGTTGGGTCTCGTGGCCATTCACGAGCACATTGGCTACGGCATGCCCGGCTCCGAACTGGACACGAAGTGGTGGAAGGCCCCCGAGCAGCGGTACGAGGAGACCGTCCCGAAGCTGCGCACGTTCCACGAGCACGGCGGCGGCACCTTCGTCGACGCGACCGGGATCTGCAACGGCCGTGACGTCGACTACTACAAGTCGCTGTCCGCGAAGACCGGCGTCCACATCGTCGCCTGCACCGGCTTCGTCGGCGGCGACACCGCCCTGCCGCACTTCGCCCGGGCCGACGTGGACTATCTGACCCAGCAGTTCGTCCACGAGATCACCGTCGGCATCGGTGACACCGGCAGCCTCGCCGGTGTCATCAAGGTCGGGGTGAGCCGCGGCGGCCGTATGACCGATCTGGACAAGCGCATCTACCGCGCCGCGGCCCGCGCCTCGCTCACCACGGGCGTGCCGATCCTGACCCACCTCGCGATCGACGCCGAGAACGCGATCGCGATCTTCGACGAAGAGGGCCTTCCCCTGGACCGCGTCCTGTTCGGGCATGTCGACGACGGTGTGAACGCCGACAGGACGCGCGATGTCTGGATCGCGGAGCAGGGCGGTCGCATCGGCTTCGACACCTTCGGCTACGAGACCGAGCTGCCGGACCCGCCGTTCTGGGCCCGCCCCCGCAAGGAGCGGCTGGACCACTTCCTCCGGTTCATCGGCGAAGGCCGACTGAAGCAGGTACTCGCCTCCGCCGACGCCAACTGCAGCCCGCTGGGCTGGCCGGGCGTGAAGGGACACACCGTCAACTACATCTTCGAGGACCTCATCCCGGACCTCCGCGCTGCCGGTCTCGACGAGGCCGCGATCAAAACGATCTTCGTCGACAACCCGGCCGACTTCCTGACCATCCAGAAGTAGAGAGAACATCCCAATGCCGTTGTCAAACCGCGGGTGCGACACTCGGTGCGGATTGGTAGCACGCTCCGTCACGGATCATCGCCCAGAGGACGTTC
>NZ_JBHVFU010000103.1:0-16122 GCF_042801455.1 Streptomyces sp. NPDC057565
CCCGCTTGAGATCAGCTAGACGAACCGCCGGATGCGGGCCCGCATGTCCGGTGGTGTGGGGGGCGGGCCGGGAGAACCGGCTCGCCTACCCGATACTGGGCAGTTTCGCGGTGCGCTCCGGGCAGGCGGCGCCGACATAGCGCTGGCGGTCTGCGCGGTGACTCTTCGCGGCGCCACGTGCTGGTGAGCGGGTCGCGCTGGGCCTGGACGAGGCGGCGCAGGACGGTGGTGTGCAGGGTCCATCCGGCCAGCGGGACGGCCAGGGCAGTGATGTGGAGCGTCTTCCTCGATAACGCGAGCGTGGTCATACTGGTGGCTTCCTCTCGTAGCGCTACGGGATGGGAAGCCCGGAACAGGCGGCGAACTGGTGATTCCCGGCGGCTGTTCCGGGCATCGTGCTGTGCGGGGTTCAGGCGGCCAGCTGGTGGCCGGCGGCCGGGGGAGCGATGTAGCTGTGCGGGTCGGCGAGGGTTCCGTCGTGACATTCCAGGCAGCTGTTGAGCGCGGTCGGTATTGGCGGAGTGCACTTGTTCCGTAGTCGCGCTATTCCGGTGACAGGTCGCCGTAGGAGCCGAAGATGTGCGGGTGGGCATGACGAGCCCCGTAGGTTGTCGTCTCTCCTGGGACGAGCAGCGCAAAGAACGGGCTGGCCTAGTTGCGCACCAGCGAGGCAGGATCGGCCGTGTGATACGTCATCCCCACGACAATGCCGAGCTGCTCGCCCTGGTTCGCCGCTATGTCACGCCTGAGCGGCGCTACCTGAAGCTCGGCGGCAGCTTGCTACGCATGCGAAGTCCTGAGTACGACCGATTCATGCGAGATCTCTGCGAGGACGCGGGACTCATCACTGCGGATGAGATCGCCACTCTTCTTGAGGGCGGCTGGCGGGAACGGAGGACTGCGGCATGGCTCGTGGCTGTCTCCCGCCGGACCGAGTTCCGTGAGCGCCTCGGAGAACTCCTCCTGGCCAGCGAGGTTTGCTGTGCTGGGCTGGCCTATTGCGTGGCCCTGGCCAGTTTCGGAACGGCGCGCGACGCTGATCTGCTCGCCGCCTACCTTGATCGCTACCTTTGCCGCCCCGACCTCGCGTACGACCAGACCGTAGTCATGGGCGCTCTCCTGTTCATCGACCTGAATCTCAAAGGCGACCAGGCTTCCCGCTTCCTGGGCCCGGGCGGTCTGTGGCAACAGTGGCTCCAGGAGGCGTCTCACATGCAGCCCAACCCGGACCCCATCCCCTCCTTTTTGAGCCTCATTCGCCGACTTTGCGCCTTCGTCGACGAATGCGCTGAAGCAAGGTGACGGCCTCACTCCTCGTGTGGTCTCGCTGGCCCATGGCCCAAGCCACGGTGTCGTGCTCCGGAACTCAGCGTCCCCGAATGCTCTGGCGGGTGTGAAACCCGCTGGTCTCCGTGCGAGGCCGTGCGCGATGCTGAACACGTGATCGATCGAGAAACCGCGGTCCAGATCGTTGAAGGACAGCTGGAACGCGACTATGTGACGGACTGCTCGGTGTGCCCGGATCCGATGCGCATGGCCGTGGCGCAAGTAGAAGAGCACGAGCTGGTGTGGATCGTCTCCTGGACGTCCGAGGAGTACCTGCGCACCCGGAATCCGGACTTCATGCTGGTCGGAAACGGTCCTTTCCTGGTTGATCGACTCGACGGAAGTCTGCACCAGATCGGCGTCGTCTCTGCGGTAACCGATGGGTGGCAGGCTGACTACAGAACCCGTATCCGAGGGCAGGCGGTGCGGACTCCGGTGGATGATCTACACGATGAGGTTCGTGCTGTGGCGGCTGTTCGGGGGCGGATCCATGCCATGCACGCTCTGCGTCAGAAACTGCCGGTGCTGTCTCTTGCCGAGGTCATCGAGTACGTGGGCGCCTTGGAGGACGGCACCGTTCCGGATCACCTTGTAAGGGTCGCCACGAAAGAGCTGGTACCCCCTGTCAATTCGGTGCTGACTGCGAAGACCATCCGTGGGGCCGCCCGGAGCACCGGCTGACCTAAGGGTCAATTCTGCTTGCGGGTAGCGATGTAGTCGAAACGTTCGGCGCCCTGCCAGCCAGTCACACGCGGCCCGGGCGGAGTTAATACTCCAGCTGTAGATCGTGATCTTGCTGATTGTGTGTGACTGGGTGCGATAGCTGTCATCTGGGCACGACATCTGTCACCAGCCCTACACTCCAGCCATGCCGATCCAGCCCCGGTCCGCAGGCTCCGCTGAGGAGCAGCTGTCGATCATCGATGCCTTGATTGCTCTGCCGTTCCCCGAACAGGAAGGCCAGTCGAGGACGCAACACGGATGGGGCGGGCCTGGATATCACATCGCTGTTCTCCGGGAGAGCCGGGACTTCTGGGACGTTCCTGGTCCGGAGACGATCACGGCGGCCGAGGAGGAGTTGGAGGCAGACCTCACCTCACTGGTCACGGTGCTGGCTGGGCGTTGGGGCAGTGCGACCGTGGTCGATCTGTGGCCCTATCTCGGGCTCGACAATCCGGACTACCCAGACATCGAGGAGGCGCCCGAGCCCCTGGGCTCCCTGTGCATCCTTGCTGGGAGCATGCAGGTGTGGCAGGTGCCGTCTGCTGGTCGCTGGCTCGGGCTCACCATCGGCCAAGTCGATCGAGAGCTCCCCTTCGAACTGCTCGCCGTCGTCGGCGAGGCCTCCACGCTTCCAGAGTGAGCCGCGGGGCTGCCTGCCCCTTCGCCGGCTGCGGCTCAGCCGGCTCGCGTGCTCTGCTTCAACGAGAGGTCTTGCGACCGAGACGTGCAGCTCGCTGCCGAACGCCGCCACGACCTGGGCACCGAAGCGGTCCTCCCAGCTCCGCAGGAGTGCACACAGCAGAGGGAGTGGCGCTTCCGCAGACCAGCCGATCAACGCCAGAGCATCGCTGCTGCGATGGGCAGGGACGAGAACGAGGCAGCACTCGTCCAGCCCGAACTCGCACGTCTCAATGAGCCCGACAAGCAGGCTTGACGCAGACTCTTCGGGCGTCAGGCCCGCGGACGTAACCGGCATCGCCGGCGTCAGCCCCGGCCACTATTCGAAGGGCGGCCCGGGGTCGTGTGGCCATGGCTCGATTCCCTCAGGTGCAGGGGCTGGCATCGGGTCCGTCCAGAACGGCAGCCTCCTGCGGCGGTACTCGACGAAGTCCGCCGCCAGCACCTCCTCCAGGCGGACGGCGTCGGCGTGGTCCGGACTGAGCGGTCTTCCCATGGCGGCGGGCCAGCACAGGAGCGGAACCAGGCCGCCACTTCGTCGAAGCAGCGAATCACAGCTCGGACGAGTGCGTCGCTGGGGAGCTGGGCCGACCAGATCTCGGGTGCCCTTGTTGTCGTGTCGCTGCCATGACGCAGTTCCAGCATGCGGACCCAGAGGTCCTCGTCAGAAAGTCCTGGGGCGCGTTCCTGATGTAGGACGCGGTGAGCTCTGCTTTAGCCTGCTGGTCCTCAACAGTGCAGTCAGCCCACCCATGTGCCCCTAGGGTCCAGGTGATGCGCACGCTGGATGTCACTGCGACTCCTCGGCGAGGAAGTGCTGGATATCGGCTGCCAGGGAGGACATCTGTTCTCCGGCCTCCAACCAGATGGTGACCGAAGCGGTCCATCCTCCCGCGACGTCCGGCCAGGGGCGCAACGTCCACGTCAGTCCGATGCGGCCGCCGGACCGAAAGACGGCCGACACCGCCAAATCCCCGTCATATGTCTGCCAGGTCCGCTCGCCCTCCCAGCCCCGATAATCTGCGGCCAGCTCGGCGAGGAAGGCCGCGAGATCGGCGTCCCAGATCCAGGCCACGACCTCGTCGACACGCGCGGTCAAGCCGGGAGCCCAGGCCTCGACCATGTACTGCACGCAGGCTTCGTCGAACGGCTGCGTTTCGCTGAGCCGCACCCCGACGGCCGCGTTGTCCAGGGAGCGGATGGTCACGCCGGGCTTGTCGTCGATGGCGCCGTCCGGGGAGGTCATGGGCGAACGCTAGGCCAGCACCAGGCACGACGTCATTCGGATTCATCGGTGGTCGCGGTGGTTCAGGTTGAGAGAGACGGTCGGCAGATAGCCAAGGACGACTGAGAACTCGCGCAGATAGGCGTGCTGGGCCACCCCGGGAGTAGAACAGGCACAGGACCTAGCGATCATGGAGTTGCGACGCTCTGTGATCACTGGGAGACCTGTGCCTGCACTGCCATCATGGCTGACTGAACCTGACATGTCGATCAAGGGAGATGGCGGGATGCACTGCACTGGCCGGGAGCTGCAGTGAGCTGTGAGCGGGGTGGAAGGTGCTGGTGTGTCCGGGTGTCACAGCGTCGTATGACCTGATTCCGTAGCGGCTGCCTCGACCTTCGGCGGCCAGTGCTGGAGCACCGCCTTGACACCGTGCGCGGCCCCGGCGATCTGGGCACCCAGGGAGGGGTTGCTGTTGCGCTGCCGGAACGCGGTATCCAGCTCCAGGACCGCGGCGGCCAGCACCCCCAGCTGTCGCAGCTGGGTGAGGAGTTGGGCACGGGCGTACTCGCCGCGACCGGCGGCGATCACCAGGGCGTGCCACTGCAGGGCGTCCAGCTTCAGCGCCAGATCCGACTTGTCGACGAAGTCGCCGTCGTCGATCGCGCGGCAGCGACGGATCGCCTTGCATCCCTGCAGCACCTGAACCGCCAGCTCTCCCTCCGGGCTGTCCAGGTCCCGCCGGATCACGTAGCTGTGGTGCAGGCGGCGCAGCACCTCCGCCTTGGAGGTCATGGCGCGCACCACCGCCTTCCCCCGGCTGGGCACGGCGTCGTTCCACATCGGCGCGTTCTCGAAAGGATTGCCGCGCCCGTACTGGACCCGGTGCAGAGAGTTCCACCGCTCGTAGGGCAGGTCCGGGTCGAACATCACCGGGTCCTCGTCCAGGCGCCGCGCGTAGTCCGGCAGATACAGCTCCACCAGCTCGTCGAGCGCCGTCCCGGACTCGGAGACCGCGTTCTTCGCCAGCGGTACGGCGTCCTGCACCTCGGGCTCGTTGCGGTGCGCCGGGGAATCCTCGATGGCTTCCGCGTCCAGGCGTGCCAGCACGTCGTTCGTCAGCACCCGGGCCGCCGCCGACAACTCCCGCGCCCGTACGGCATCCGGATGCCCGGTCGCCGCCTCCAGCAGCCCCGCGGCCATCCGTCGCAACCCCCGGGTCAGCTCCTCGACCCGCGCGTCGACATCCTGCTCACTCATGTGTTCCCCCCTCGTACGGCTGCGGGAAGTGTGCCAGAGGAAGACACGGCATCCCGTGCTGGCCCAGATCTGTGCGGTTCCGATTTCGGCATAGGAGCGCGAGGCAGGTACGGGATTCCCCGTCAGCAGCAGGCTGCGGCGGCGACGGAGACCGTTAACGCCGTTAATACCCCGCGCCAGCGTTCACCGCGCCGGGTGCTGTCTCAGGGGCCTGGTCCGGAAACCGTTAACGCCGTTAATACCTCGGTGCCGGAGCTGGCGCGGGAAGGGTCTTCGGGGTCGGCCGTTAACGCCGTTAATAGCGGGGAGGCTACGGCTGCCGCACCGGAGCTCGTGCTGATCCCCACGGCGTCCCCGTCAGAGGTCGTCGACGCACTGGTCGCTCACCTCTCTGCGGCGGACCTGGCGGGGGTCGCAGAGCTACTCCTAGATCGGATCAGCGACGACCACAGCAGCTCGGTCGTCCAGAAAGCAGCTGCGGTCTGACTGCTTCTCAGCGCAAAAAGGTGGCTCCGCCTGGGATCGCCCGGGCGCGGCAATGACCACGGCAGCCCGGCTACGGATGGCGCGACAGTGATCTGACTGCCGGAGAACAAAAAAAGCGGCCCCTGCCCCCAGTAATTCCGGGGGCAGGGGCCGCTTCGTGGTCAGGGCGCGGGGGTGGCGAGGGTGTCGTCGATGACGACTTCGGGTTCTGGATCCCCTGCTGCGCGGACGTTGCTGACGCGGTCGATGGCGGGGGCGAGGGTGTCGTAGACGCGGCGGGCGGCGGCGGCCTCATTGGTGTCTGCGTAGCAGGTGCCCCAGCCGCAGTGTGCGTCGGTGTCGAGCTCGGTGAGGTAGGTGCCGAGCTCGGTGCCGGACAGTGTGATCCGGATGAGGCCACGGGTACCGCGTTCGCCGTCGGCGGGCCGGGTCTTGTGGTCGTCCAGGCTCGCGGGCCGGGTGGTGTTCCACAGTCCCTTGGTCAGGACAAGGTCCATGCTGCCGATTCCGGCAGCTTTCTTCAGCCGTGCGTCGTGCTGGGGTGGGGACTGCGTGTCGATACCGCATCCGGTGAGGGTGAGGGCCGCTGCCAGAGCTAGGACGGCGAGAGCGGGTCGAGCGCGCATGGGCGGGTGGCCTCCGTCTTGGGGTCGGGTAGTGGAACTCAGCTCCCGGCGGTTTCTGGGCTGAGTGATCCTGCCCAGGGGTGCCGGGCGATCAGGGGGGCGCACGGAGGTGATCGCGGGTGTGCGGTTCGGGAATCACTCGTGCGTGCCGCGTCAGAAAGACGGTGTGCAAGGGTGGGGGCGCCCGGGGTGGGCGGCTGGCGAATGGGCCGGATACGGAACGGTCACCCCGGGCTTGGCTTCGTTGTTCAGGCGTGGTCGTCGTCGCGCTTGCGCCTGGGCTGGGCGTCGGACACGAACCGGGTCTCGCCCGGGTGCTTCGCATTCCATGCCTCGGCACAGACCTTGTGTGCGGCCTCCCCGGCGTGGGAGCGCAGCGGGGTGGGGTTTCCGCAGAGCACGCATGGGGTGTCGCGGCGGAAGTGAAGGCTGGCCCGCCAGTCGAGGAGCACCGGCTGGCCTGGCCCGGTCATCGCCCGGTGGTGGTGCGGATCGTGGTGCCGGGGCGTCCCTGCCGACGGCCGTTGACGCTGGGCATGTGGGCGTGGTCTGGGCGGGCATGGACGATGTGTCCGGTGTGCTTGCCCTCGTACATGGCCGTGTCGGCCGCGCGCATCAGGGTGGGCAGGTCGGTGGTGCCGATCGCGGCCGGGGTGGCGGCACCGAGGGAGACCGTGAGCGGCAGCAGTCCGTCGCCGTAGGGGATGGGGCGGGTCATGAGGCGGGCCAGGTGGTCCAGGCGCAGCTTCTGGTGCCGGGGTTCGATGGGGGTGAGGGCGGCGAACTCGTCGCCTCCGAGGCGGCCTGCGACACCGTGGCGTCCGGCCCATTCGGTCAGTCGGCTGCCGATCGCGGCGAGTGCGGTGTCACCGGCGGCGTGTCCGTGGCGGTCGTTGAGCTGTTTGAAGTGGTCAGCGTCCGCGAGGATCAGGACCACCTCGTCCGGGTGACGCTTGAGGAGGCGCTGGGCGCGGTCGGTGAACGCTTCGCGGCGCCAGGTGCTGGTGAGCGGGTCGCGCCGGGCCTGGACGAGGCGGCGGCGCAGGAGGGTGGTGTGCAGGGTCCATCCGGCCAGCGGGACGGCCAGGGCAGTGATGTGGAGCGTCTTCCTCGGTAACGCGAGCGTGGTCATACTGGGGGCTTCCTCTCGTAGCGCTACGGGATGAAGCCCGGAACAGCCGGCGAACTGGAGAGTCCTGGCGGCTGTTCCGGGCACCGTGCTGTGCGGGGTTCAGGCGGCCAGCTGATGGCCGGCGGCCGGGGGAGCGATGTAGCTGTGCGGGTCGGCGGGGGTCCCGTCGTGGCATTCCAGGCAGCTGTTGAGGGAGGTCGGTACTGGCGGAGTGCACTTGTTCCGGAGATGCGGTATTCCGGTACAAAGCCGCCGCAGAAGCCCACCTGGGCAGGAAGTAGCGACTTCCCGGCGGAAGGCGGGGTCCAGGACCAGGCTGGTGCCGCGGAATTAACCCTGCGGGCGTCGAACTACGTGCGGGACGAGAAAGCGGCCCGCCGCAGGGTGCGGCGGGCCGTGACGGGCCGCGCTCAGGCCACCCGGTTGTCGAGGCGGGCAGGGTGTAGCTGGCCGGGTCGGCCAGGGTGCCCCTGGTTTTCGCTACTCCTCGCCGGATAGCGGCCGGTCAGTGAACGCTCGCAACTGACGGCCTGAAGACGTCTCGACGAGCCGGAGGATCCCAGGGTCCTTGACTGCGAGGGCGTTCCTTGCCGTCTCGCACCAGTCATCACGCTCGAGAAGTGCCAGATAGTCGTCCCGATAGGGCTGCCAACGCCGAACAGGCCCGATCGAACCTGAGTCACCTTGCTCACCCAGGCTGCTCGCCAGCCACGCAGCGAGGCAGTAGCGACTGGCAGTGGGCCCCAGACGATCGAGGTGGCACAGATGCGCAGCCAGTACCTCCTCGGCATGGGGATAGCGCGCGAGGGTCACGCCCATGCCTTGGCTATAGGTCATCACCAGAAGCAGCCTGCCGGTGTGGTCAGTGATCTCGGCATCCACGCAAGGTCCGGTGATGACTTCATGGAGGCCAGCGGTCTGAGCGACGCTGCCGACGAAGTACGCGTTGAGGAAATCGCCATCGCATGCCCTGCGGAGGAGCCAAGGCCGAGCAACGGGATCGTCGAGCCGGCAGAGGGCTTCTACGACGTAGACCCGTCCCCAGCCGGTGACTCGATCAGCAAGCCAGAGGAGAGCCTCGGTGCCTCCAGGCCGCCTCTCCAAGGCGTGTGCTGCAAGCGGACCGAACCGGTCTGACAGCAATCCAATCGTTTGAATCAGGGGAATGTCATCGACCGCTCCCACGGCAGCGACCAGGGCGAGCCCCACGGTTACTGAACAGCGGTCGGTTCCATGTCGGACCAGCCACCGACCCGTCTCACAGACGCGTTCCCTGTCCGCCCGCTCAGCAGCGGCAATGATGTGTTCGTTGGGGTGAATCGGGATGTAGACGTCGTGGAATGCGTCGGCCAATTCGCTTGGAACAGCAGTGGTACGCGCGAAATGCGTGTCCAGGATGAGCGCCACGTCCTTGCCTGCCAAGCGTCGATCCTCCGGCGCCTTCGGCCGAGGGCAACGACGGTGCAACGCATCGTCGGGATACGGTTCCCCGTCTCTCGGCAGTGGCTCTTCCGGGGTCAGCCGGTGCAACTGCAGGGCGTACTCGAAGAGTGGTATCCGTGATCCGGGCAGTCCTGGCCCGATCGTCTCGCTCATCGGCGGACGGAGGACTCGATTCTCTTGATCATGGCCCTGAGCATGCCACGACGGGTCTCAGCGGAACAAGGCCTCCACGCGTGCCTCGTTGCGTCAAACACAACAGCCAGGCGTCACACGTCGAAAGCGGTGGAGCTGCGAGACCGACTCCACCGCCCTGAACAGGCGGTCTATGCCTGAGCAGGGCCGGAATAGGACGAAGTGGTAGCGGCGGCGGTAGGCGCCGCATGTCTGCCGAGCTGCCATGGCCTTGTCGCGCGCGGCCTGCTGCTTCCCTGCTGCTTCCCGGCGAAGCGTTCCGCGAGCCCTCCTACGGGAACTGCTTCTCCTCGCGGCCGATGTCGTCGATCGGGCCGAGGATCGTCCAGCCGGGCCCGAGGGGGCGGGTGGACCGGAAGCCGTGGGCGTCCGCGTACTCCTCGGCCTCCTCCGCGGTGTCCTCGGGGGCGCGCATGATCGTGTAGCGCGGGGGGTCCTCGTGGTAGAAGCGGTAGAACGTGCGGCCCTCGTCCTTGGGCTGGTAGAGGATCACGCTGACGCCCCAGAGGGCGTCGTACACCTTCTGGTCGCGCGGGGGCGTCGTCGTGCACGTGTCGGAGGGGCGGCCGGGCTCGCGGACGCAGGTCCGGTACTGGCTCCAGTCGATGCGTTCGGCGCGGGGGTGTTCCGCGATCAGCTTCCGCATCCGGGCGTCGGCCCGGGCGAAGGCGTCCTCGCGGCGGTCGTACTCCTGCTGCAGCCGGTTGAAGCGCTGCTCGTCGAAGCCGCTGCCGAAGTGGGCTTCCAGGCCCGCGAGGACGGCGACCCGCCAGGCCAGGTACCCGGCCGTCACGACGAGCAGCGTGACGACCAGGACCCGGCCCGGCGAGCGCCTGTGGGGCATCAGGTCGGTGAGGTCAGAACGTGCCGCTGATGGGGATCTCGATGTCCGCCTGCGCGATCGGCGGGGGGTACTTCCCATCGAACCGGTCATAGTGCTGGAGCGTAAACCAGTCGATGAAGCCGTACTCCGTGATCTCGTCGTCCGGGTCGAGACCGAAGTGGTCGTAGGAGTGGAAGACGAGCTTGCCGGAGAAGGAGTTGCCCTCGACCTTGTAGTCCTTCAGCGCGATCGTGTGGCCGTGGAACTGGTGGATCGCGATGGAGAGGGCGCGCTGGTTGGCGTCCCAGAGCGAGAAGTCGTACACCGGGTACTTCACGTCCTGGCGGAGGAACTCCTGGAAGAGGAAGTTCTTGGAGAGGTCCTCCTGGACCTTGAGCTGATCGGTGCGGCCCTTGTTGTCGATGAGGGACTGCTTGATGATCTGGCCGGCCTTGTCGGTGTACGTCTTCTCCTGTGGTGAGGCGCCGACGGCGCGGGAGAGGGCCGTGCCGGAGCCGCCGTAGAGGTAGCGGCCGGGGTCGAAGTTGTCGTCGACGGTGACCGTGCCCGCGCTCTGGCCGCCGTGGCCGTAGCGGAAGGCGTTGCGGAGGTCGTCGACGGACTGGGCGTAGTCGGCGTCGGCGCCGAGCTTGCCGAAGTTCATGATGTCGTTGAACTCGGCCCACATCCAGGACTCGGGCGTGATGCGGGCGACCCAGAACTCCCAGCTGAGGTCGGTGAGTTCGTCGAAGTTGTAGTCGTTGAAGGTGAGGTCGTCGGCGACGCGCGGGTCGGCCGGGACGGGCGGGTGCTGGGGGTCGGGGGCCTTGCGGCGGCCCTCGCGGAAGGACGACTGGTGGATCAGCATGTCGGTCGGGGGCGGGTCGCCCGGGTCTCCGCCGTCGCCGGGGCCGTCGGAGAGGATTCGCTTGCCAGGGGCCTTGGGGCCTGCCTTGTCGAAGGCGTGGCTGTCAAGGACGACGTACTTGGCGGAGCCGTCGGCCGTGGCGGTGGCCGTGATCGTGCTGCCGCTGCGCTGCTGGCCCGACTGCTTGACGAGGTGGCGGGCCTTCTCGTCGTAGCGGTAGAGGGCCGGTGCGGTGCCCTCCGTACGGTCGGGGTCGAGGCGGAAGGTGAGCCTTGCGGCGCGGTCCGCGGGGGCGGAGACCTGGAAGCCGTTGCCGAGGTAGCCCGGAGTGGACTCCGGGAACTCCCGCTGCTTGGCAGGGAGCCTGGTGACCTGGAAGCCGCCGACCTGCTTGGCGCGCAGGCCTTTGAGCGTGGCCTCGGCGGCGGTGGCGCCGCCGTCCGCGCGGCGGGTTACGTTGAAGGCGGAGTTCTTAGCGCGGGGGGAGGTGTTGAGCCTTATCTCCTCGCCGTCCTGGACGCCGTCGCCGTCGGTGTCGGCCTTGGTGGGCTCCGTGCGGAGCTTCAGCTCGCGGGCGTCCGCGAGGCCGTCCTGGTCGGTGTCGGCGCGGGTGGGCGTGGTGCGGAGCTTGAGCTCGCGGGCGGTCGTGAGGCCGTCCTTGTCGGGGTCCTCGGCGCCGTCCTTGGTGCCGTCGCCGTCGGTGTCGGCCTTGAGCGGGCTGCTGAAGCGGTAGCCGAGCTCGGCGAAGTCGGAGAGGCCGTCGCCGTCGGTGTCCTCGGACTTGGGGTCGAGCTTGGCGCGCACCTCCAGGTCGTCGGGGAGGCGGTCGCCGTCGGTGTCCTCTGTCGGCGAGATGCCGTGCTTGGCGAAGGACGCCCAGGTCGGGGTATCGGCCTTGGCGCCGGGCTCGGCGCGGTACCAGACGGTCTCGGTCCTGCCCGGCTGGAGGGTGTTCGTGGGGCCGACGCCCTGGAGCGTCGTGCGCGCGTCCTGGGGGGCGGCGAGCTTCGCGGCGGAGGTGTCCGTGATGCGGTCAGAGAGCTCGAAGGTCAGCGACCATTTGGAGACGGGGTGATCGGAGACGTTCTCGAGCTGGAGCCGGGCGACGTACGAGCCCTCCGTCGCTCTGCCGCGGAGGGCGGCCGGGACCTGGCTCCACGCCGCGTCGCCGGGGGCGACCTGGCGGTAGGAGACGTCGATCGTGTTGTCGCGGTAGAGCGTCGCCCCGTCGGTGGCCGCGCCGTCGCCGGGGGTTCCCGCGGCGGCGGGCACGGCCGTGCCGAGGAGAAGGAGTAAGGCCGCGCCGAGGGGCACGGCGGCGCTTCTGTTCATGGGGCCTCCCATGTCTGAAGCCATGTCTGAAGACATGCCTGTTGTCTCGAAGCTGCCGCTGTGCCAAGGCAGTTCGGAATCGAACGGGAAAGCTAGCAGACGTGGGGGATGGTTCCCAAGGTGTGGTGGAGGCGAAATTGAGACGTTTGGGAGATTGGTAAGCCCTGTTCCGCTTGTGTTCCTGCTCTGCCTGGGCACCAGCCTGGCGACCAAGGAGGAGCTCGCGGCCAACGGCGGCTACGTGCTCTCCCTGGTGGCTGCTGAAGGTTGGACAGTGGGTGGGGGCTGGTTGTGCAGACCGGTCGGCCTGTCCGGTCCTCGCCCGCCCGCGATCGGGTGGGCGAGGACCAGGCGGAGCGACCGGAGGATCAGCGCTTCTGCAGCGGGTGGACGTTGTCGAGGGTGTCGTCGGCGGGCGGGCCGACCGTGACGGGGACATTTCCCGTCCCGGTTCACCACCACGCTCTGAGCTGGGCGGTCAAGCTCACCTGGCAAACGGTCAAGATCGCCTGTCAGAGGACAGAGGCCGTGGGTGGGGTGGCATGTGACCACGGAAGGGGCAGGGTCCGACACCGGGCAGGACTGCGCCGGGGCTGTGTGGTGAGCAATCAAGACAAGTCCCGGACGGCAGGAGAAATTTCGAGCAACTATCGAGTGGTGTCGAGCTAGCGCGAGCATTCTGAGGGCACGACCACTACGAAGGGTTGATCCCATGCCACTGGAGTTTCTCGGCAGCAGCAACACCTCCCAGGGCGGCGGTTGCCCGTCCTTCTACCGTGACACCGAGACGGGTGACATCGTCGTCCAGGGCAACAAGCTCACCGACGAGAGCAAGATCGCGCAGCTCCTCCAGGTGAAGCCGGGTGAGGAGTTCGTCGTCGTCCCCGCCGTCCTGTTCGAGTACCACGCTGCGAAGGTGACCAGTGCCTGAGCTGGTCAGCGGCCAGGCCTTCCTCCAGCTCTTCCGCGACTTCAGACACGTCGCGTTCCGCCTGGAGGTCCGCACCTCGTACGGCATCCCGGACGAGGACGAGCCCTACCGGCGCTTCCTCGCGGGTGATGATCCGGGCCTGGACTGGTTCGCGCCGTGGCTGGACCTGATGCGGGAGGAGACCGGGACGGGGAAGCGCGTCGAGCGCGTCCGCGTCATCGACTCCCCGCCCTCCGACTATCTCCGCTTCGAGCTGTGGGGCACGCCGAACAACCTCGCGGCCGGGGAGGACATCCGATACCTCGCCCGGGACCAGGCCGAGGCCGCCGGACTGCCGAACTACGACTACTGGCTGTTCGACGCCCGGACCGTGGCCCGGCTTCGTTTCGACGACCATGACCGGTTCCTGGGCGTTTTCCTCTACGACGACCCCGAGGACGTCCTACGCCACGTGCAGTGGCGCGAGGCGGCATGGCACCATGCGATCACCTTCGAGGACTACCAGAAGGAGCACGCGCCGCCGCTGTGAGCGACTACCAGACTGCCCGGATAGCACTCGGCGCGCGGCTTCGTGAGCTCCGCGCCGAGTCCGGGCTGAACGGAAAATCGCTGGCCGTACGGCTGGGTTGGCCGGCATCCAAGGTCAGCAAGATCGAGACGGGTAAGCAGAGCCCGACCGGTGAGGACCTGAAGGCCTGGGCCGCGGCGCTCGGCGTACCGGAGACCGTCTCGGAGCTGATGGGCCGCCTACGGTCCCTTGAGACGCACTACGCGGCATGGCGCCGCCAACTGGCCGCTGGTGTACGGGCCAGGCAGGAGGCATGGCAGGCGACGGAGAGCGCATCGGCGACGGTGTGGAACTTCGAGTCAGCAGTGATTCCGGGGCTGCTCCAGACGCCGGAGTACGCGCGCCACATGTTCATCCGCACCACCACGCTGCATCGCACCGTGCAGGACATCGAGGCCGGGGTGAATGCGCGCATGCAGCGGCAGCAGGCCCTCTATGCGCCTGGCCGGTCGTTCCACTTCCTGGTCTGGGAACCTGCGCTCCACATGCTGCTGTGCCCACGGGAAGTGATGGCCGGCCAGCTGGATCGGCTGGCGGGTGTCCACGGGATGTCGACCGTATCCCTGGGCGTCGTCCCGTTCGGCGCGGAGCTGACCGTCGTGCCCACTCACGGTTTCTGGATCTTCGACGAGCAGCTCGTCATGGTCGAGACGATCGGCGCAGAACTCCGCCTTACGGACACCGCCGAGATCGAGCTCTATCGGACGGTGTGGTGTGAGCTCCAGGACGTCGCCGTGTTCGGTCGGGAGGCACACCGGCTGATAGCCCGAGCGAGGGCCTCTCTCAACCTGATGTGAGCAACACCGAGAACACCAGCGGGCCTCTTCGAAATTCGGAGAAACCGGCGCGCAATGCCGCAACATCTGTCTTTACGGTGCTGGTCATGGCCCAACGGACACGCAATCCGGGCTCGGAATGGTTGGCCTCGTGCGCCCCGGATCCCGTACAGGTACACCGCACGTGGGCGGCCGGTGAACTGGCCTCCCTCCCGTCCGGTCGGCTCTGGCTCGCTGTCGAGGCCGACATCAGGCCGACTGTCGCCGCGATGCAGCGCATCGGCCCGGACCGGCTCGGTCCGGTCCTCGTCTACCCCAGTGCTGACCGTGCCTGGTGGCCCGTGCTGCCGGGCGCAGAGGAAGCCCTCGATGACCTGTCCAGGCTGACGGTGCATCCGGAGCGCTGGCCGCTCCGGTGCCCGCCGGCCGAGCGGTACATAGACGGCTACGGGTGGCTGGAGAAGCCGGACGGCTCGGGAAAGCTGACGAGCCCGACCGTTCTGGGAGCCGCGTTCGATCCTGGCGGAGGGCTCCGATTGCCGGCTGGGGCCTTCTGCTAAGCGCCGCTGGGCCAGGACGACGCCGACGACACGGAACCCATGCGGACAGGAGCCAGCAGATGAAGGGTGACCGCAGCGGGCGCGACCAGCTCGTGTATGTGGCCGTCCTCGCCGTGCTCCTGGTCGTGCTCGTGCTCGGCGTCGCCCAGTCGTGACCACCACGAACAACCTGTCGGAAGGAGTCGCCATGCTTGAGCGTGCCCAACTCATCTGCGGTGCAGGCGAGGTCAGAGTGGACGCCGATTGCGTTGCCTCGGAGGTGGCGCGGTGAGAGGCGTACGAGCCCCGGCCGAGCTGAGCCCCGGAGTGTCCGTGCACTCCAGGCAAGAACGGGAGTTAGCGGTAGGCCACTGGCTGCTCACCGCAGCTCCGAACATGAATGAGGCTCGCGAGCAGTGGGCGACGAGGGGTATCGCGCTCCTGCGGTGCGGCGGACTGTTCGCTGCGATCCGCATCCCGGCCGGCATCGTGCAGGCTGCCGCTGGCACTGAGGACCCCAAGCGCATCGGTGTCTATCTGGACGAAGCGGTCCACGGCCCCGTTTTCATCGACACGTCCTCCCAGCGGTACTACGCCCTCGTACCGGCGAGCGCGTCACGGCTACCGCAATGGGCCGACCGTCAGGTGCCGGAAGCGGAGTGTCTTGGGTCCGGTTGCTTCCTCGGTGTCCCGCGCCCGCAGCGGACCGAGCCGGAGCAGTTCCGGTCCTACTGGTGTGTGCCGATGGACGGCCCCGGCGCCCTGTGCAGCCCGGACGCGGTCTCGCAGCTCGTCGCCTACGGCCGCTATCAGCGTGCCCTCGGGGAGCGCCTGGCGGCGAAGGCGGACGAGGACGGTCATGGATAAGACGACAGAGAGCGCCGAGACGGCATACCGCGCCTACGTGGGCCACACCATCACCCACGCCGACTGCGGCGCTGACAGGCCGTGCGAGAAGCTGCGTCGGCTGAAGGACGCGTGGCAGAGCCTCTGCCGGCGGTGCGCCAGCTGCGGTACAACCAGCCTTCCCAGCCTCAGCGTCGTGGGGGCAACGATCCCTCTGTGCGACGACTGCAAGCCGCGGCAGGTCCGGTGACGACCTTCCCGCGGCCGCTCGTTGTTCCGTATATCGCGTCATGGTCGGCGGAGCAGGCCCGCAGCCCTGTGGTGATCGGTCCGCGCGGTGGCATCACC
>NZ_JBHVFU010000104.1:0-15143 GCF_042801455.1 Streptomyces sp. NPDC057565
CTCATCCGCCAGAACCACCTCGACCGTCGGCCGACCCATACGCGCCATGAACCCAGCCTACTTCTGCAATGAAATAAAGACTCAAGACACTAGATGATCCATTCCAAGGGGTCAGTGATCGTAGGCGATCAGTGATCGTAGGACGGTTTGTCCGGTCGCGTCGTTGTGCCAGATCGCGGCAGTCAGCGCGAGGATGCGTTGCATGACGCGGGCTATGACACCGTCGGCTGTGCGCCCTCGGTGCCGCTCGAGGTCAAGCTGTCCCTTGAAGGTCTCGTTGATCGATTCGATGACCTGCCGCAGCGGCTTGAACAGGGCTGCGCCAGGCCGTTCCCGTTCACCTTTACGGGCAGGCCGCAGCAACTGGACTCCATGCTCGGACAGTTCGCGTTCGAAACCACGGCCGAAGTAGTTCTTGTCGCCGATGAGAGTCTGTCGGGGGCGCTCTCGCAGAAGCGCGCATTCGGCGGCCAGGAGGTCGAGGAGGGTCTCGCGTTCGTCGGCCTTGGCCCCGGTCAGGACGAAGGCGATGGGCAGGCCCTGAAGGGTGCAGACCAGGTGTAGGCGCAGGCCCCAGAAGAAGCGGCTGTGGCTGGCGCAGTAGCCGTATTCGGCCCAGCCTGCCAGGTCGGAGCGTTTGACGGTCTGGCGGGAGCGGCCGCATTCCACCGGGGTGGAGTCCACGACCCATACGTCGTCGCTCCACACCGAGGTGGTGGTGGCCAGGATCCGGTTGACGCTTCGCATCAGACCGGCGGCCTTGCGTAGCCGCTTGTTGTAGCCGGGCTGCTGGGGCAGGTAGGGGAAGAGGTGGCGCAGGTGGGCACGGGCATGGCGGAGCCATTTGGCCTCGGAGGTGTAGCCGAGTATGGCCTGCATCGTGGCGAGGGTGAGCAGTTCGGCATCGCTCAGGCGGGGCGTAATGCCGACCGGCGGGCGCCACGGCGCCAGCCCGGGATGCTCCTTCAGGATGTCGTCGGTCGTCGCATAGAGTGCTGTCGCGAGGGTGTCCACGTCGTTCGTCACAAAACGATCTTGGACACCCTCGTTCTCGTCTCCGTAGGCGCCCCTTGGACCACACCACCAGGAGGAACCAGTGTCATACCCGCAACTGCTCACCCCCGAGGAGAGGCTCGCCGACGCGAAGAAGCAGCTGAGCCTCCCGCGTATCGTCGTGATCTGCGGCTCCACCCGCTTCATGACCGAGATGACCGAGGCCGATCTGCGGGAGACCAAAGCCGGAAAGATTGTCGTCAAACCGGGCTGTGACATGAAGTCGCCGCACGAACTTTGGTCCGATCCTGTCGAGGCCGAGGCCGAGGCGCTGAAGGTTCGACTCGACGATCTGCACCGGGCGAAGATCCGGCTCGCTGATGAGGTGCTCGTAGTCGGCGACTACATCGGAGACAGCACCCGAGCCGAAATCGCCTACGCCCGGTCGCTGGGCAAGCCCGTGCGGTTCACGCACCCCGAAGTCGACCCTGACGCTTGACCGCCCGCTGCCACCTCGGCAACCAGGGTCGGCAGCCCGCCGCCTGACCGTCTTGCGGTGGCTTCGGCCGCCGCCCACCCCACACCCCCTGCAGGCATCCCTTGGAATTGATCATCTAGTGGTCTGCCAACAGACCTCTAGGCCTCCCCACCGACCGCCCGCGGGCTGTCGGGGACGGGAGGGCTTTTTCTCTCCGCATCGCCACCGCCCTACCCCCGCACGCCCTCAAACAGGAGACACCCATGGACGCACTCGCCCTGATCGCCACCGCCGTACCGCTTGGCCTCGTCGTCGCACTGCTCTGCGCCACGCTCGTCTGCGTCGTGGCCATTCTGCGGGCCCACCGGTCCGATGTCGTCACCGTCGTGCGGGCGTTGCCTGCTCTGGGAGCAGCCCCCTGTCCCCTCTGCTGCGTACCGGGCCCGTATGGCAGGCGCCCCGCCGTACGGGTTCCGAGGGTCCAACTCCGACCCTCGGAAACCCGGGCGGGTAGTCGGCTGTGCGCGCAACCGCCGGCGACGACCGGGGCGGCAAGGTCACCCAGGAGATCATCCGGGCGGTCGGCGTGAAGTGACACGCCCCGGCCACTGGAGCCATGGGGTGAGCCGTACGCGGCGCGATCCCGTGTGACAGGACGGCGCCGTCTCCCGTGGGACCCGGGAGACGGCGCCGCTCGTGCGAGTCAGCCCGTCGGTTCGACGATGCCCGGGACGACGTGTTCGCGGGCGGCGTCCTGGAACGGATCCCGGCCGCGCCGCCCGCGCTCGGGCACGTGTCCGACGCCCCGGTAGCGGGTGACCGCGCCGGACGCGGACCTGTCAGGCGGGGCGGTCGGGTGCCCGGTCGAAGTCGTCATTGCTCATGCGCAGGAGTGCCCAGCCGGCCCCGGCGAAGCCGACCGCGGCGACGAGCAGACCGACGCCGGACGCGACGTGCCCCGGCATGAAGGGGTGAGTGAAGCCGCCCAGTGCCAGGGCGATGCCCGCCCAGGCCGGCGCGGCGCCGCTGCGCCACAGGGCGAGACCGAGCAGCAGCAACCCGAGGACGATGCCGACGATGAACAGCAGGCCGCCCGTCAGGGCCAACGGATCCTCCTCCAGGGCCTTCTGAAGCGCGGCCACGGTCGTCACGTCGAGGCCGTTCTTCGCCGTCATGTACGCGAGCAGGTCGCCGCCCTGGTTCAGAGGGAAACCGGCCAGTTGACCGAGGAGCGCGAGGAGCGCTCCGGCGGTGGTGAGCCGGGGCGCGCCCCGGCGGGACACCCAGATCACGGCGAGCGTCGCCGGAATCAGCAGGACCAGGAACGGCACACCGAGGTACTGGGTGGCGCGGGCCTGATCGAGGTGGCCGGTGTAGGCCGTCACGGTGTCCTCGAACGACGAGCCCCCGTCGACGGGGCTGAGGATGTAGCTGAGCCCCATGCCGGTCATCGGCAGCGGGGCGACGACGGCGAGCAGGACGCGCCAGAACCCTCGTACGTCTTTCAGCGGCTTGGGCTGCTGCGGCGAGGCCGCCCTGGTCGGCTGAGTGCCGGTGTCGGACTGCATGGTGGAACCTCCGTTCCCGTTGGAGAGGTGAGGGTGGGTCAGCCGGCCTGCGGCGTCTTCGCCGTCCGGCCCACGGAGTGCGCGAGGGCCAGGCCGGTGCCGGCGGCGCTGAGAACAAGGCCGATGACGGCGCCGTCCCAGCTCCGGACGAGGGCGACGACCGCGCCGATCAGGTTGAGCGCGCCAACGGTGAGTACGGCGGGCGTGGCCCAGGCGGCGGAGCGGAGCAGGGCGATCGCGGCGACGATGCCGACGGCGCCGAGCAGGCTGATCAGCCAGGCGGCCGGGGCCGGGATGCCGTTGCCTCCGTCGTCGAGCGCGATCGGAAGGTTGAGCAGCGACATGGCGAGGGTCGCAATGGCGGCAAAGCAGCGGATGGTCCTCATGGCGGCCTCCTGGATACGGCGATTGCCGGATCAGCGTCGGGCGCGCCGGGACCCCCGGCCCAGGGCTCGCCTTCCCGAGTCGGCGCGGTCGCGTCCGGCGCGGGACGCCCCGATTCCCGGGTCGGCCGGGAAGGTTTCCCGGAAACTCGGGAAACGCGGCCGTTGCTGCCGCCGGACGCGGATCGGGATACTCGCCGTATCGACACTCCGCGCGGACACCGGACCCCGGACGGCAGCCGATGGGCCGCCGCGACGCTGGCGGCCGTCCTCGTCGGGGTGGGCTTCCTGCTGTGGTGGGTGACCGCGGGGCACCCGATGCCGGACTCCGGCGGATCCCCGGCCTGGGTGGAGCCGCTGGTCACGATGATCGCGTACGGGGTGACGGGGGCCCTGCTCATCGACCGCCGTCCGGACCTGCCGTTCGGGTGGCTGCTCGCCGGGGCGGCCGTGCTGGTCGTCGTGCAGGTGCTGGCCCTGCCGCCGGCGTACGCGGCCGTCCTGGACGGCGACCGCGGCGTCCCGGCGCGCTGGGGGCTGACCGCCGGGACCTTCGCGTTCGCGCCGGTCGCCGCGCAGGGTCTGATCAACCTCCGGTTCCCGTCCGGGCGACCGGCCGGCCGGTGGAGCGCGGTCCTCGAGAAGGTGATCATCACCTGCACCGCGCTGGTCATGGTGGGCGGACTGCTCGGGGGCACGACCCTGCGGGACGTCGGGGGCGGCGTGAGCGGGCTCGCCCACCCACTCACCGGCGGGAGCACGGTCGGCCGGATCGCCGACGCGGCGACTTTCCTGGCGCCCGTGGTGGTGCTGCTCGGGCTGATCGCGGGCATCGGCGTCGTGGTCCGGTTCGCCAGGGCCGAGGGCGTCGCCCGCCAGCAGCTGAAGTGGCGGGCGGTCGGCGTGGTCGTGGCGCTGGCGCTGTTCCCGCTCGCCGTGACCGAGCAACTGCCGTCGCTGACGAACAGCGTGGACGCGGTCGTGTTCGTCCTGACTCTGGCCCTTCCGGTGCTGCGCTACCGGCTGTGGTCCATCGACACGATCCTGCGCCGTTCCCTGGTCTACGGCGCGATCACCGCCGCCCTGATCATCGGCTTCGCCGTGCTGACGGGGCTGGCCACCCGCGTGGTCTCCCGGCAGGTCGCGACCCCGGTCGCCGCGGCGGCCGTGGCACTGTCCTTCGTCCCGCTGCGCGACCGCACGCAACACCTGGTGGACCGCCTCTTCTACGGCGGCCGTCAGGATCCGTACCGCACGCTGCGGGACCTCGGGCAGCGACTCAACTCCGTCCCGGGCGCCGACGCGCTGGGCTCGTTCGGCCACGCAATGGCATCCGCGTTGCGGCTGCCGTACGTGTCCGTCGAGCGCGCCGACGGAACCCCGGTCGCGTCCTACGGGACACCGGTGGAGCCGCTGGAGCGCCGGCCTCTGCTGTACGAAGGCCAGATCGAGGGCTACCTGGTCGCGTCGGCCCGGCGCGGCGAGGAGGGCTTCGACGACCGCGACCGCGGCCTGCTGTCCGACATCGCCGGTCAGCTCGGTCTGGCGCTGCACACCCGGACCCTCACCGTCGAGCTGGTGCGGTCGCAGCAACGCCTGGTCGCCGCGCGGGAGGAGGAGCGGCGGCGGCTGCGCCGTGAACTGCACGACGGCCTCGGTCCGGTGCTCACCGCCATCGGCCTCACCCTGGACGCGGCCCGCGCGCGGCTGGAGACCGACCCGCCCTCGGCCGACAACCATATCGCTGAGGCCCGCGAAGCCGCCGCCCAGGCGCTGGCGGACCTGCGGAAGGTGGTGCACGGGTTGCGTCCGCCCAGCCTGGACGACCTCGGGCTCGTCGGAGCCCTGCGCTCGCAGGCCGACCGGCTCACGGCGGGCTCACCGCTGCGGGTCACCGTCGAGGCGGGCGAGCTGTCCGACCTGCCGGCCGCGGTCGAGGTCGCCGCCTACCGCACCGCCGTCGAGGCGATCACGAACGCGGTGCGCCACAGCGACGGGAGGCAGTGCCGCGTACGCCTGGACGCCTCCGTGCGGGAGCTGGTGCTGCGGGTGGGCGACGACGGTACGTCCGCCGGTCCGTGGCTGCCCGGCGTCGGCGTGACCGCGATGCGCGAACGCGCCGCGGAACTGGGCGGACGCTGTCAGGCCGGCCCCAGTCCCGACGGCGGCGCCGTCACCGCCTGGTTCCCGATCCCGGAGAGGCCATGATCCGTGTGCTGCTCGCCGACGACCATCCCCTGGTACGCCAGGGGATGCGAGCGGTTCTCGACACCGTCGACGACATCGAGGTGGCCGGTGAGACCGGGGACGGTCTCGAAGCCGTCCGCCGGGCCGTTGAGCTGCTGCCCGACGTCATCGTGATGGACCTGCAACTGCCCGGGCTCCACGGCATCGAGGCCACCCGGCAGATCCGGACCCGGGTGCCGGACGCGGCCGTGCTGGTCCTGACGATGTTCGAGGACGACGCGACGGTCTTCGCAGCCGTCCAGGCCGGCGCGCTCGGCTATCTCGTCAAGGGGGCCGACGGAGCGGACATCGTCGCCGCCATCCACGCCGCCGCGGCCGGGCAGCCGGTCTTCGGCGCGGCACTGGCGGGCCGGCTGCGGACCTGGTTCGTCTCGCCACCGCCGCAGGACGGCCCGTTCCCGGAACTCACCGCACGTGAGCGGGACATCCTCGACCACCTCGCGGCCGGTCTTTCCAACGCCGAGATCGGTCGGCGCCTGCATCTGTCCGGCAAGACCGTGGCGAACAACGTCTCGGCGATCCTCGCCAAGCTGCACCTCACCCAGCGCAGCCAGGCCATCGTCCGGGCACGCGACGCCGGTCTGGGCCGGCCGCACTGAGAACTCCCCTCTTTTCCGCTCCGGTTCAGCTCTGCTCCGCGGCGCTCGCCCCGCGCCAACGGGTGTGTCCCACTGAGCCGCAGGTTCACCGCGGCCGGCTCGGCGCGGCCCCGCTCGGCAAGGCGGTCAGCACCGCAGCCCGCCGCCGGCTCGACGCCCCGGAGCAGCTGCTTACACCGATCTGGGGCACCTCTTTCCTGCGGTCGGTTCGTGGGAGCGAGCGCGACAGCAGGCTTTCTCTGGGGTCTCACAACTTGAGGATGAGGGCGAGCGCCGGAAGCCTTTCATCGCCCGTTCGCGTTGCCGGGTGGGTTGATGACTGTTCTCGGCCCGGTTGTTCAGGCCCTTGTGGGAACGGTGCTCGACGGAGGGCATGACCTCGCGGTGGGCCGCGCCGTAGGAGCGGAGCTTGTCCGTGACGATCACCCGGGGCACCCCGCCCGTCTTCGTCAGCAGCGTGCGGAAGAAGCGCCTGGCCGCAGCCGTGTTCTGGCGGCTCTGCACCAGGATGTCCAGCACGTTGCCGTCCTGGTCGACAGCCCGCCACAGGTACTTCTGCTCACCGTTGATCTTGATGAAGACCTCGTCCAGGTGCCACTTGTCGCCGGGCTGGAGCCGCCGGCGGCGCAGTCCGTTGGCGTACTGCTGACTGAACTTCAGGCACCAGCGGCGGACCGTCTCGTACGAGACGATCACGCCGCGCTCCAGCATCAGCTCCTCGACCTCACGGAAACTGAGTGGGAACCGGAAGTACAGCCACACACAGTGCGAGATCACCTCGACCGGATGCCGGTGCCCCTTGTACGACGGCGACATGCCCTCCACGGACGACCCCCTCCACCGTGGTCAGCCCGAGCATCCTCCCACCCCGTCAGCCAACGTGACAGCGCCCGGGGCGGATGTCTCCTACGGGGTAGTGCGCTACTACGTCGCCGGCCAGGAGATGGCCGTGCTGTCCAGGTGCTGCTTGAGGGCGGCTCAGACGCGTTCGACGGGAGTGTCGGGCCTTGCCCCTGAAGAGTGGAATGCGCTCGCCGAGGACTGGCACTGCTCAACTCCAGCTTGGCGAGGGTCCGTGCGGTGGCTTGTAGGGAACCGGTTGGCCGGTGTGCGCGTCGAGCACAACGCGGTCGCCTACGGGTCGTGCCAGCTTCACAGTCACTTGTTGCAACCTTGCCTGCTTGGTGCAGAGGCCGCCGTCGTCCTTCCGGTGTTTGACGGAGCCCGAGAGCACCACGCTGCCCCGTGTTTCCAGTACAGCCACCACGGGGCCATCGTCGCAGGCACCGTGTAGGGCAACCACGGTCACCGAACGCCCTCCTGCGGCAATCTGGACCAGCTGATTGAGCGGATAGCCCGGGACGCCGTAGGCCCGCCCGATCGGCGGCCGGGGGAGTGGCGACGGGATGACAGCGGCCTGCTTGAGAGGGGAGGCATAGCCATTTAGGGTGAACAGCCAGGCTGGGACCACCGCCGGTCCCCGGCTGGTGGCCACACTCATCTCACCCAGCTTCGCCCCGGTCACAGTGAGGTGTGGCTTTCCGCCGGTGCGGCCCCCAGCCAGGGTCTTGTACGACTCAACCGCCCCCGCCAGCTGCCGTGTGAGCGATCCGCCTCCGATCCAAGTCACCCGGCCGTCCTTCGGCCCGGTGTCGGGTATCCTGCCCCGCAGGACGAAGTTGTGGTCTTGGTAGGCCTGCTTGTCGGCCTGGCTTCGCAGGCCGCCGCGCGGCAGCTGGACCACCTCGCCCATGGGGTGGTAGCCAGCTCGCCACGCGGCGGCAGCGGTTGACCCGTCCCAGGCTCCGGCGACCTCACGGGCACGGTGCGCCATCACCGCCGTGTCGCCGCCGGCATCCTTCTGGCCGCTGCAACCGGAGACGGCCACCAAACCCGTGGCGGACAAAGCCGCTGCAGCGAGCAGGCTCAGTGAGTGCGACGCCCGGATGCGCATGTGGACCTCCGAAAAGACGGTGACGTGGCAACTGCCCTTTTCCTGTGACGCGGCCGGGCCAGGGCAGGTTCCGCCGGCTGCGGCGGCACGTTGTCAGTAGACCTTGAGACCAGTCTGGTTCAGCACTGTCCGCACCTTCGTGAAGTAGTTCACGTAGTTTCCGGTGGAGGAAGAGTTGCACACTGTTTCGTTGCTGCCGCCGGAGAGAAGGCCCAGGGCCGTTGCCCCGTGGAGCAGGGGTCCGCCGCTGTCGCCACCTAAAGGCTGTCCCGAAATTGCTGTGCGAGACGACGCTGCTACGGTCGGCTCTCCACGTCGTGAGCTGGCAGTAGCCCTACCAGTGCGTCTACGGCCTCGACAGCGTTCGGAGTGGCGAGTACGAGTACGGGGTCGGGCTTCCGGAGAAGGAGGCCGCTCCAGACCCGGAAGACGGGACGGCTCTCCGGCCCGCCGGTGTCGAAGGAGATGGACCCCGCCAGCTCGCTCCCGTCGTCTTGTGCGCCAGGCATCCAGAACGCGGGTCGGTCCACGAACCGAAGATAGTTGTGGCTGGTGAACGGATACCACTGGCTCAACGCGCTCGCCCTGGCGGCCAGCACCAACGCCTCTGCGACAGGAGGAACCCACGAGTCGGTTCCTCGCACCGCGGCGTCGGCGGACCGCGCGGATTCCTCCATCCAGTCCCATGCAACTGCCAGTGACCACGGGGCGTTCGTCTCCATCCACCAAGTCTGGCTCGATGCGCGGACAGTCACGGTGGTTACGATGAGATGATCTTGGAGTGGCTGGTGTGATCACGGCGTCAGAGCCGTCCTAATTCCTTGGTAACGGGCTGTGGGAGCCGGGGGTTGCCACCAGTCCGTTCGAGCGCCGGGGGCCGACGCTTTTCTCTCATCCCGGCCTTCCACAGTGCAGGTGGTGGCAGCCTCGCGGGCACCGACCGTACGCCTGGAGCCGTCTGGGCACTCGATCCCTTTATCCAGAGCGGCGGCGCTCGGTGTCTTCGAGGTCGCCACCACCGTCAACACTGTCCGCTTGATCACTCGTTGGTGTTGGTGGTGCGAGCCCGTCGCACGGTGACCTCCTGATACTCCAGAGCCGTCAGAGCTCCCGAGGAGACCGGGGCCCGTGAGGTGCGCTGGTGCCACGAACGGCTAGTGAGGTGGCGGACCGACCGGATGGTCGAGTCCTGGAATTAGGTCGCTGCGTGGCCCGCATGCGCTCGCAACCAGCGCAAACACCGCACCTCTGGGGAGGAAAAGTTGATCTACTGCGGCATCGACTGGGCCGAGAGAACACACGACGTTGCCTTGGTCGACGACACCGGCCAGCTACTTGCAAAGCGACACATCACCGACGACGCGGCCGGCTACAGGAGCTTGATGGACTTGCTCGCTGAATACGGCGACACGGAGGAGACCCCAATCCCGGTCGCGATCGAGACCTCCCGCGGTCTGCTGGTCGCGGTGCTGCGGGCAGGCAAGCGGAAGGTGTTCGCGATCAACCCGATGGCTGCCGCCCGCTACCGCGACCGGCACGCAGTCTCCCGTAAGAAGTCCGACCGCGGCGACGCCCTGGTCCTGGCAAACATCCTGCGCACGGATATGCATGCCCACCGACCGCTGCCGAACGACAGCGACCTGGCCCGCGCCATTGCCGTACTGGCCCGCGCTCAGCAGGACGCGGTCTGGAACCGGCAGCAGGTCGCCAACCAGCTCCGCTCGCTGCTGCGCGAGTACTACCCCGCCGCTCTGGAGGCCTTCGCCAAGTGGGACAACGGCTTGTGCCGACCGGAGGCCCGCGAGCTGATGAAGCTCGCGCCGACTCCGGCCAAGGCCGCGAGCCTGACTCGCACCCAGATCACGGCGGCTCTCAAGCGTGCGGGCCGCAAGCGCGGCATCGAGTCGGACGTCGAGCGGCTGCGCGAGGCATTCCGCACCGACTGGGCCCGTCAGCCCGAGCTTGTCGAGGACGCGCTCGGCAAGCAGACGCTCGCCTTACTCGGACAGCTCACGGCCGCCTGCACCGCCGCCGACGACCTCGCCCAGGCCGTCGAGGAGGCGTTCCCGCAGCACCCGGACTCCGAAATCATCCTCAGCTTCCCCGGCCTCGGTATCCAGCTTGCCGCCCGGGTGCTGGCCGAAATCGGAGATGACCGCACCCGCTTCGCGGACGCCCGCGGCCTGAAGGCCTACGCGGGCGCCTCACCCGTCACCCGGGCCTCCGGCAAGAAGTCCACCATCACCAGACGATGGGTGAAGAACGACCGGCTCAACCACGCCGGCTACCTCTGGGCGTTCTCAGCGATCACTGCCTCGCCCGGTGCCAAGGCCCACTACCGGCGGCGACGTGACGACCACGGAGACTGGCACGCCGCTGGCCAGCGCAATCTGTTCAACCGGATGCTAGGCCAGCTCCACCACTGCCTCAAGAACCGCCGCCTGTTCGATGAGCACACCGCGTTCCCGGCGCCGCAGGCCCCAGCACTGGCGGTGGCGTAGGTGATCCCACTCACGACTCACCGCCCCCCGGAGGTCGCTCCGCAGCGTGCTTGAATCACCGGATGATCGACTGGTCCACACTCCACGACGCCTACGGCCCGGCACGCGCGATACCCGGGCTGCTGGACCGAGCCATCGGTCGTGACCAGGAGGCCATCGACTGGCTTTGGGGGCGCTTGTGCCACCAGGGGACGATTACCCCGGCGAGCATCGCCGCACTGCCGCAGCTGGCGGACATCGCGAAGACCGAGGACGCCGGGGACTGGGCGCTCGATCTGGCCGGAGCCATAGCGGGTGGCCTCCTTCAACCTCACGGCGCCGACGAAGAAGTCGCCCGCTGTGCGGAGACCTTGGCCGAGCTTCGCGCCATGGCCGCCGCCCGGCTGCGGTCTGGCCTGGACGGGAAGATCTACCTGAGCCGGCTGCGGGCCATGCTCGCGTTCGATGGCCAGCCCTTGTGGTTCGAGGCCCTGGACGACTTCACCGATTCCTTCGTCACTGTCGCTTGTCCGCACTGTGACGCACCGGTGACGATCGCGGTCGGCGACTACGGCTGCTACTCCTCGATCCGGGACTGGAATCTGGGGGATGTCCACCAGGTCCCGCTCCGGCCGGCCGTCCCGCACGAACTGACCGGCACCGGGAGGATGTTGCACGAGTCGGCCGTACGGGATGGCCAGCAACGGCTCGCCTGGGGCCTGACGCACCTGTTCGGCCAGGCGGAATGCCCAGGATGCGGGAGCGTTTTCGACATCGCAGACGAGTACGCGGCCGCCAATGCACCCGCCCCATGGGACTTCGCCCGAGGCCACATCAAGGACGCTCTCTGATGACCACCGGCAGGGCCCTCGGAATCGAACAGTGAGCTCGTGCCCGCTGTCCCGACTTGACGGCTTGGCGCCGTGAGGTGTCTGGATAACTCCGTTCACTGGGCTCAGCCCTCGCCTGTTCGGGAAGTTGGTGACGGTCCTGCGGCGCGAGGGTGCGGACGCGGTCCGCAAGGGCCGGCCGTGGAGTCTGCCGCTGGAGGACCGGGCTCTGCTGGTCGCGGCCTACTGGCGCACGAGTACGCGGTGATGTCGTTGCCGTGGATGCTCCGCTCCGCACCGAAACGGGAGTACAGCACCCGTTCGATGGTGAAGTTGCCGGAGCACCCGACGTAGATGTCTTTGCCAGGCCAGGTCCCGGCGTGCTCGTAGATGATCGACCGAAGGGGCGCGGGGATCGAGCCGTGGAACATGGGCCGCTCCTGTGACGGTTCCGCTGAGGCGAGCGGCGATGGTAGCCGACCTGACGGAACCGCTCCTGGGGCATCGGTGCAGGCCAGGGCGGTACAGCGAAGCCCCCGACCGGCCGGGGCCGTTCAGGGGCTTCGTGGTGGAGCGCCAGCCTGGATTCGCACCAGGACCTCCCGCCCGGAAGGCAGGTGTGCTGCTGTTGCACTACTGACGCGCGTGGTCGGCTGCGCTGCTGCTCAGGACAGCCGCTCACAGAACGCAACGATACACATACGCTGCGCACTGTGTCGCAGCGAAGTTCAACGAACCGTTGTACGCCCGCGTCGGCCCGGCCGTTGAGACGGCCGACACAAGGTCACAATGGGCGCCGCGACAGCAAGCGCAAAGAAGACGCCCGCGCTGATCACGTACGGTTCCGTCTGGCCTTGAGCGAGCGCGTACAGCCCACCGGCCGCACCGCCGCCAGCAAGGCCCAGTGTGGGTGCCCAGTAGCCAGCGCCCAATCCGAAGAGCACCACCGCCATCGCCGGCATGCCTGCGAGAAAAAGCACCCAACCGTGCAACTCGTAGCCGTCCGCTGCCACGCAGCCGCCACGCGACCCCCGCCTGCAGCCACCCTCGATGAGCCCGGCGATACCCCAGCTCACAGCGAGCCCCACCACGACGCCGATCGGGACCCACCACCAGCTTGTCTCGTCGAACGACCCGTTTCCCGACGAGCGCCCCGCGCCCGTCCTCGCCTTCCCCCCGCGTCCCAGCATGGTGTGATTGTAGGGACCGGCACGAGGGGCGGAGCAGATCCCTCAAGGAGTTCCCGGAGAGAGCTGTCCACGCGCAACCAGGAGCAATAGTCAAATCTTGTGGATGGATCGCCCCGCCGATCCCGGAACAACGCCCGGCTCGGCGATCGCTGTCAGGAGTGCAGCGGGCCATAGCTCACGAAGAAGTGCCTGGAGGCGTGGCTCATTGGGTATCCCAACTGCACATCTGTGAGCATGCGCAAGATGAACTCACCAGCTCCGCAATCGAATTGCTGCTCTTCATCGCCTTCCGACTGCGTGACCACGGTCCACTCGTCAGGATTGGTCGCGCCCGTCGACCACATGAGTCCGAGTTCGTATTCTGACCAGCCCCAAGGCACGAGTCCACCGGATGACAGGCCGGGGCCGTACCTCTTCCACGGGTTGCTGCGCGCGCCGGGGCCGCCGGGCACGGCAAGCTCGAAGTACTCGTCGAAGCTGCCCGCGCCGAACAGGTCGACGACCTCCTTGTAGTCGCTGGGTAGCCGTGTGCCGAGGTCGGCCTCGATGGCGGGCCAGTCCACGCGCGGCTTGGGTATCGGTTCCCAGCTGGTGACGATGCGCAGCTTCTCGGCCCAGGACGCGCCTTGTGGGAAACCGGCAGCCGCCGGGTCCTCGCGATGGGTGATCACGGCGACAGCCCGTGGGCTGTCGGGGGACGCGACCAGGCCGCACCCGACCCAGCGGTTCCGGTAGCCCCAGCCCCGCATCTCCAGCAATTCCCCAGCCCCGAAGGGCTCGGCCAGCGGCAGGCCGGTGCGTTCGCTGAGCGACGGGTCGACGAACCCGCCCGCTGCCAAATTCCGGTGCTGCCCCGCCCACCGGCCGAATTCCGCGACGAGTTCATGCAGGTCCGTGCCCGGCGGGGCCTCCAGGATGACGGGCTCACCCAGATTAGGGGGATTCCCGTTGATCAGGCGCCAGACGCTGTCGACGAATGCATTGGTTCCCACGGCCGACAGTCAACCTCATGCCACTGACATCCCTGCGGCGACCAGGCCCGCGGCAGGCCGCGCGTCCGGGGTCATCGCGGTCGTCCTCCTCAGGCAGCCAGAGTTTCGGTGCCCGCGACCAGGTGCGATGCGCCGGTTTGGTGTCAGTGAGGGCTGTCAGTGACGATTCGCTAAGGGCTGTCCCGTAATCCCTGGCGGGCGCACGACGACAGCTACGGCACCTCGCTGCGTTGTCGGAACGCCCGAATACACCCAGTATGAGGACGCCCCTCCGCCCTGCGATACACCGCATCTGACGCCGCGCGCTGTTCCGCCAGGGATTACGGGACAGCCCTTAGTTTGATGGAGCTCTTTCAGCGTTGACGCTCCAGGGTGAGGACTGCTGCGGCGATGACGGTCATGCGGTTGGGACTGCAGCGGGCTTTGCGGGAGACGTTCCAGGACTTCAGTCGCACATTCACGCCCGCTGAAGTTCCCCCGCTGAGGTGGACAGCCTGATACTGGGACGGTAGGTCCCGGAGAAAGCAGTCCCAGGTAGTGAGCAAGAAGAGCAACACGCGCAAGCGGTACACGGCCGAGTTCAAGAGTGACGCGGTCGCGTTGGTGCATTCCTCAGGGAAGACGGTTACCGAGGTCGCCCGGGAGATCGGCGTCAGCGCCGAGGGACTGCGCAACTGGGTCAAGCAAGACGAGGCCGACCGAGGGCATGGGCCTGCGGGCGCCCTGACCAGCGATGAAAAGGAAGAGCTGCGGCGTCTGCGGCGGGAGAACCGGGAACAGCAGGAGACCATCGAGGTCCTGAAAAAAGCCGCGGCCTTCTTCGCGAGGGAATCGACGAAGTAGCCGTGCGCTACGCGTTCATCGATGCGGAGAAGGCCACCGAACGCAACCCGGACGGCCACGGCGTCAGCCTGATGTGCAAGGTCCTGGGGGTGTCCCGCTCCGGCTACTACGCCTGGCGTGCCGCACGCCCGGCCGCCGAGGCGCGAGCGGGAGAGGAGACCGAGCTGGTCACGCAGATCCGCAAGCTCCACACGGATTCCCGCCGCGCCTACGGCTCCCCGAGGATCACGGCCGCACTGCGTCGCAAGGGACGGCGGATTAACCGGAAGAGGGTCGAGCGGTTGATGCGCGAGCACGACATCCGAGGCATCACCCGCCGCAAACGCCGCGGTCTGACCCGCCCGGACAAGAAGGCGGCCCCGTCCCCTGACCTGGTCGGACGTGACTTCACCGCTGCCGAGCCCGGCACCAAGTTGGTCTCGGACATCACCTACCTGCCTACCCTTGCCGGCTGGTGGTACCTCGCCACCGTCATCGACCTGGCGACCCGGGTGAACCTTCCCCTTGATCGTGGACACCTGGAGACTGGGACCTGAGGTTCCAGAGGAAGTAGCACCAGGTGGGAAGCAAGTACATGAAGCGGTAC
>NZ_JBHVFU010000105.1:0-14790 GCF_042801455.1 Streptomyces sp. NPDC057565
CCGCTTGAGATCAGCTAGACGAACCGCCGGATGCGGGCCCGCATGTCCGGTGGTGTGGGGGGCGGGCCGGGAGAACCGGCTCGCCTACCCGATAGGTCTGTGCTTTCCGTTCCTATGGCGTGCTGGTGTCGTGCGGAGTGCGTACGTCAATCGCGGCCCGCCACCCGCGCCAGGTGCCGGGCCGCGGCCGCGGAGGCGGCGGCGCCCGTCACGGCCGAGCCGACGATCACCCGCAGGTCGCCCGCGCCGGCGAGGCCGGGCAGGCGCTCGGCGGTCAGTCCACCGGCGACCGCGAGCCGACGGCCGGTGCTCCACGGGCCGAGCAGGGAAGCGGGATCGGCGCCGCCGTGTTGGGCGTCCTTGCCGATGTGCGCGGCGAGGACCACCGACTCGGGCAGCCGCGCCGCGAGGTCCGTACGCCGTGGCCCGGTGGTCTCCATCAGGTCGACCACAATCTGCTTGCCGTGTTAGGCCGCGAGCTGCACCGCCTTGTCGAGGGTCGCGTCGTCGGCGATACCGAGGACGGTGGCCGAGGAGGCGCCCGCCTCGTAGGCGAGGGTGAACTCGAAGACCGCGTCGTCGGCGGTCTTGAGGTCGGCGAGGACGGGCGCGCCGTGGGCCGCGGCCACGACCTGATGTATGGACTCCATGCCGAACTGCTTGATCAGGGATGTGCCGACCTCGATCCAGTCGGTGTGCGGGGCCACGGCGGCGGCGATCCGCACCGCGCGCTCCAGCGGGATGCGGTCGAGGGCGATCTGCAACTGCAGGGCCACGGGAGGATCTCCTTGATGAACGGGGTGATGGATGGTGCTTCAGGCGGCGACGTGGGCGTCGAGGAACTCCTCGAGTTCCGCACGGGTGGGCAGGCCGTCGCTGTCGCCTCGCCGCGTGGTGGCGAGGGCACCGACGGCCGTGGCCCGGCGCAGCGCCTGCGGTGCGTCGAGCCTGTCGAGACGGGCGCTGATGAGACCGGCCGCGAAGCCGTCTCCGGTGCCGACGGAGTCGACGGACCGTACGGAGAAGAGGGGCTGGACCCAACAGCCGTCGTCCTCGAACAGCCGGGTCGCGCCGTGCCCACCGTCCTTGACGACGACGCGGCGGGCTCCGGCCGCCAGGTAGTGGCATGCGATGCCCTCGGCGTCGTCCCGGCCGGTGAGCAGCCGACCCTCGCCGAGCCCGGGCAGCACCCAGTCCGCCCGGGCCGCGAGGTCGCCCACGACCTGCACCATCTCGTCCCGGTCCGGCGACAGCGCCGGGCGCAGATTGGGATCGAAGGAGATCGTGAGACCCGCGGCACGGGCGGTCTCCATCGCCTCGTATGTGAATTCGCGTGCCGTTGGCGACAGGGCGGGCGGGATGCCGGTGACGTGCAGATGTCGGGCACCTGCCAGCCGAGCGGTGGCGGCGGGGGAGGAGGCCAGGCGGCTGCCCGCGGAGTGGGCGCGGAAGTAGACCACCTCGGGGTCGCCCACGTCGGCGCGGCCCTTGAGCTGGAAGCCGGTCGGGGCATGAGCATCGACCTCGACCGCGCCGGTGTCGATGCCCTCACCGCTCAGCGCGGAGACGACGTGGGCGCCCAGCGGATCGTCGCCGACCCGGCCCGCCCAGGCCGTGGCGTGACCCAGGCGGCTCAGCCCGATCGCGACGTTGACCTCCGCTCCGGCGAGCGCCCGGGTGTAGCGGTCGACCTGGGAGAGGGGGCCGTTGTCCTCCGCGCGGAACATCACCATCGTCTCTCCGAAGGTGACCGCGTCCAGGCGGGGCGGCGGCAGATGGGCGGGGGGTTTCAGGGGCACGTGGTCTCTCCTGGGCGGGGCGGGTGGGTGCCGTGGATCACCGGGTTGGCGAGGGTGCCGATTCCCGCGACCGTCGCCTCGACCTGCCCGCCCGGACGCAGCGGTCCGAACCCGCCGGGGGGCGCCGGTCAGGACGACGTCTCCAGGGCCGAGGGGCAGGTAGGCAGCGAGGTGGCAGAGGATCTCGGTGACGCCGCGGGCCGGATGCGCGGTGGAGGCCGGGCGGACGGTCGTCGAGTACGGGCAGGTCGGCTAGGAGAGAGTCAACCGGCGCAGCGGTTATCGCCCGCGCGAGTGGAACATGCGGGCCGGAACGACTGAGGTGGTCATCCCGAAGCTGAGGCAGGGCGGTTACTTCAACTTGTCGCACCGGCTGCTGGAGCGCCTGTCCGGAGTCCAGCTCGTCGTCTCAGGCGCCCACGCCGGCCGGGTCGACGCGATCGGCCGGCCGGTCGGGCCGGACTGAGAAGAGGCCAGGGTGTTCTTTGGCTCTTTTGCCGGTGGCACCTCGCCGGCACCTACCTTCGCCCTGCTGCTCGGCGCCGTGCCGACCCGCGAGAGGGTAGGCACTGAACGTGCCGGGGGCCCTACCTGCGCTTGGGACAGCGGGGCGCTGTTCCGGTGACCAGCAGGATGCAGAGTTCAGCGGCCATCGACACCAGCCGGGCACTGGCCGATCGGCCAGGCCGGAGGCAGGCGCGGAAGTGTTGGGGCAACGCGCGCTGTGTGCCGCACCCGGGGATGGCGTCGGGTGAGGAAGTGGACGTCAGCCGCGCCCGGCTCGTTCCTCCATCGCGTTCACCAGCCGACCCAGTGCCTTCAGCACCCACTCTCGATCCTTTCCGAGTCCCGTCAGCAGCTCTGCCTCGGTCGCGAGCTGGCGGGGGAAGAGCTCGTCGATGGCCCGGGCGCTGGTGGGAGTGATGGTGACCAGGGCGGCGCGACGGTCGGCGGGATTTGGCCTTCGGGCGATGAATCCGCGCCTTTCCAGCTTGGCGAGGGTCTTGCTCACCCCGGCCCGGGACAGACCCAGCTGCTCGGCGAGGCGGCGGGCGATGACGGGGGCGGTGGCGTACCGGAGGGGGATGAGCGTGTCGACCTCGGGTGGGGTGAGCGGGCTGCCCGCGTAGAGCGATTCCACCGCCCGGTCATGCAGGCCTGTGGCGCGTTTGAGTAGACCGACGAGCTCCATCGGCGATGTGTCGAGGTCGGCGTTGTGCCGGGCCCACTGTGTACGGATCTCGGACGGGGAGGACATGGTGCTCGCCTCTTCGGTCTGGACCAATTTGTTGAAAGGTGAACTACTGGTTTACTGTTATGTCATGATTTTTCCCCTTTCTACTCGTGTTGGAGGCACGCGTTCCGCCACCTCCGCTTCGCCGCCCGTCCCCTCCCGGCGGGCCGTCGTGGTGCTCGTCGCCGTCCTCAGTGCCCTGACCGCAGTCGTCCCGCTCGGAACCGACATGTACGTTCCGGGGTTCCCCGCGATGGGGGACGCCCTTGGGGCGAGCAGTTCGGCCGTGCAGCTGACCATGACCGCATATCTGGCCGGACTCGTCGTGGGGCAGCTGCTGATAGGGCCGATCAGCGACAAGATCGGCCGACGCCGCCTGCTGATCGGGGGCGCGGCCGGATTCGCCGTCTCCTCTGTCCTGTGCGCTGTCGCGCCGAGCGTCGCGGTTTTGACCGGTGCCCGTTTCCTGCAGGGCGCGGCCGGCGCGGCGGGCTTGGTGCTGGCCCGGGCCGTCCTCGCCGACCGCTTTCACGGACGAGAACTACCCCGCTACTTTGCGGTGCTGTACCAGATCATGAGCGTCGCGCCGATCGCAGCTCCTGTGCTTGGTGGAGCCACCCTGTCGGTGTCCACGTGGCGTGCGGTGTTCATTGTCCTGACGGCGATCGGCCTGCTGCTGGTGATCGGCGTGATACGCGGTGTCCCGGAGTCTCTGCCGGTCGAGCGCCGCCACAGCGGCGGCGTGGCGAGCTCGTTTCGCGCGATGGGAGAATTGCTAGCCCGCCGCATGTTCATCGGCTACGCCCTCGTCCTGACCCTGGTCTCGGCGGCGCTGTTCACCTACATCAGCGGCTCGAGCTTCGTCTTCGAGAGCCTGTATGGGGTGTCGTCGACGATGTACTCCCTCATCTTTGCCACCAACGCCGCCGGCATGCTGATCGCCGGGGTGGTCTTCTCCCGCCTGGCCGGGCGCGTCCGCCTCAACTCGCTTCTCATGGCAGGTGTCGGCATCGCCGCGCTCGGTGTTGTCGCGCAGGTTCTGCTGGTGCTGGCCGTGGGCGAGACCCTCACCGGCACCTGGGTCACCTTGTTCGTCACCCTGAGCGGCGTCGGGCTGCTCTTCCCCGCGGCGATGAGTATCGGTCATGCCCTGGCACGAAACGCCTCGGGTGCCGCCTCCGCTCTCCTCGGCGGCTTCCAGTTTCTCTTTGGTGCCCTCGCCTCACCCCTGGTTGGCCTCTTCGGCGCGGACAGCTCTCTGCCGATGGCCCTCATCATGCTGACCGCAGTAGCGGCGGCGGGAGCTGCGCTGGTAGCGCTCGCCCGACCGTGGCAGGGCCACGGAGAACCAGCCACTGCGACCGGCAGCTGAACACGCTGAGAATCTCACTCAAGCGGCTTGACACGACATAGCAGCCTCGGAGGGCAGGCCAGCCGTGGTTTGCCGACGAGGGCTACCGAGGATGGTGCCCGTCCACCGCACGGCCTGCTGATCACCACCAGCCAATCCACCAGGCCAGCACGTCCCGACCTCAATCGCGTACCAAGTCGTCAGGGCTGGGGGAGGTTTGGCGGGCCGCCCGAGGCATCTTGTAAGGTTCCTCCCGAATCATCCAGAGGGGTGGAGGGACCGGCCCTACGAAGCCCCGGCAACTCCCCGGTCGAGTCGGCGCGCGACGCGCGCACCGCACCGGCCGGGATCAGTGCCAACTCCGGCCTGTCGCCAACGTGGCGCGGGAAAGATGAGGAGACACGGTGCTCTCTGTGCTGTCCTTCGCCCGGGCGCTTCCCGCCCCGGCCCTTCCGCGTACCCGTCTCGTGTCCGGCGCAGGCAATCGGCCGACTCTTCCGGCCTGTCCCCGCTGACCTCACCGCTCCTCGCCCGGAGCCCCCGTGAGCGCAACCCAACCGCCGCTCGCGGGATTTGAGACTGGAGTACCCATTCATGGAGAACACGAGCGGCGTAGGTGTGCTCGACAAGGTCACCTCGATCCTCAGTGCCTTGGAGGCCGGCCCCACCACCCTGGCCGGACTGGTTGCCGCCACCGGTCTGGCGCGGCCCACCGCCCACCGACTCGCCGTCGCGCTCGAACGACACCGCCTGGTCACCAGGGACATAGAGGGCCGGTTCACCCTCGGTCCCCGACTCGCCGAGCTCTCGACCGCCGCCGGCGAGGATCGCCTGCTGGCCGCCGCAGGCTTGGTCCTCACCCGCCTGCGCGACGCCACCGGCGAGAGTGCTCAGCTCTACCGTCGGCAGGGTGAGGAGCGCATCTGCGTGGCTGCTGTCGAGCGCCTTTCTGGCCTTCGTGACGCTGTTCCCGTCGGCGTCACCCTTCCCATGAAGGTCGGCTCCGCCGCCCAGATCCTGCTCGCCTGGGAGGAGCCCGAGCGCCTCTACCGCGGCCTCCGGGGTGCCCGCTTCACCGCCACCGCCCTCAGCGGCGTGCGGCGCCGCGGCTGGGCCCAGTCCGTCGGCGAACGCGAGCCCGATGTGGCCTCCGTCTCCGCGCCCGTCCGCGGCCCGTCCAACCGAGTGGTGGCCGCCGTCTCCGTCTCCGGCCCGATCCAACGCCTCACCCGCTACCCCGGCGCCCACCTCTCCCAGGCCGTCGTCGAGGCCGCTGCCCGCCTCACCGAGGCCCTTCGCCACCCCTGATGAGCCCCCGCCGTCCCCGGCACAGGTCGTCGCGGCCGAACTGGCCTGTCGTTCCTGGCACCCCCGCCGCGCAACCCCCTGGCCAACCGCTGGCCGTCCCTGTCGGCCCTGACCACCTTGATGGCGGTCGACGACCGAGACCGGTGCTGCCGCTGCGCCGCACAGCTCCGCTCTCGCGGTGCAGTCGGCCAGCACCCCCTGGCCACCAGCCAGCCGGATCATCAACTGCGGAGCATGCGCACGCACCCCGCCCGGCCCCCGCCACCGCAGTTCAAGCGGCCGGGCGGCCAGAGCGCTGACGCGCGGATCGCGGTCAAACAGCATCACATGCAGCCGCATCGCCGTCGACGCGTAGTGCACCAGATGCCCGGTGGTTGCCGACCACCACCATCCCGGCGCCAACCGTTTGCCCTTGTGGACCGAGAACGGCCTCATCGGCGGACACCGCTCAAAGACCCACCTCACCAGCCGCTTCCGGCCACCGCAGACACCGCGATGCCTGCCCCGCCCGCAGGCGGTGCGCCGCCCGCGTCAGATTCGTCTCCCCGGCGACCTGCAGAAGTATCTGAGCTGTCGATGTTCCACGTCGCTCACCCGTCGCCGGGGCAGGAGGCGACCGTGGCGAGTCCGGCGAAGTCGGCCATGACCAGCATCTGATGCTCGAAGTACTCCCGTCGTTCCTCGATCAAGTCGTTGAGCCGTCCGAAGACCTCGAAGCTGACCAGGCCGAACATCTGGGTCCACAGCGTGAAGGCGGTGGCGATCAGCATTTCGGGTGCCGGTTCGGTCCAGGAGGGCTTCGGCATGGGGCCCTGGTCCAGTAGCCGACCCAGCTCCGCGTGGGTCGCCGCGGGCAGCGGCCGGGGCGGGGCCACCGGGCGCAGCCCGCGTTCGGCACCGTCGAACAGGATGCCGATCAGGGCCATCACGACTTCTGATGCCGGCCCCACCGTCTCCGGCGGGGCCATGTAGCTCGGTACCGGGCTGCCGTAGATCAGGGCGTACTCGGCAGGGTGGTCACGGGCCCACGAGCGCACGCCGTTCCCGAGCGACAGGAGCCGGCCCGGCAAGTCGTGGCGGGGTACGGCGGCTTCCGCCGCCTTCGCGGATGCGGCGAGCGCCGCGTAGGCGTCCGTGATGAGCGCGGTCAGCAACGCATCACGGTTGGGGAAGTAGCGGTACAGCGCCGAGGGGACCAGGCCGGCGTCCCTCGCCACGGCTCGCAAGGACAGGTTCGCTCCGTGCGTGGCCAGGTGCCGCTTGGCGATCGCGCGGATCTCCTCGACGGTCTCCGCGCGGATCCGGGCCCGCAGTGATGTCACCGACATGACGGCATTCTCGCACAGTGAGGAGAACAGTGGTCCGTAGCGTGAACAGTGTTCTTGACATGCGGGTCGCTGGTGGCTCACATTGATTCGAGATCACTGTTCTCGCAAGAGAACACCGTACACAGACTCGGGGTCACTCATGTCTCTGCACGTCATCGTGGGCGCCGGACCGGTAGGAACAGCCACTGCGCGCCTGCTCGCCGACCAAGGGGAACAGGTCCGCGTGGTCACACGGCGCGGTACCGGCCCGGACCACTCGGCCGTCGAGCGGGTGGTTGCCGACGCGACCGACGCGTCGGCTCTCGCTCGGTTCTGTGTGGGGGCGACCGCGCTCTACAACTGCGCCAGCCCGGCCTACCACCGGTGGCCCATCGATTGGCCCCCGCTGGCAGAGGCCTTCATCGAAGCAGCCCGCACCAGCGGCGCCGTGCTGGTGACCGCAAGCAACCTCTACGGCTACGGCCCGGTGACCGGCGCCATGACCGAGCGGCATCCGCTGTTGGCGACTGGCGCAAAGGGCCAGGTCCGGGCCCGGATGTGGGCCGACGCGCTCGCCGCGCACGAAGCCGGCCACATTCGCACCGCGGAGGTCCGATCCTCGGACTACCTGGGGGCCGGCACCCAGTCGCTGCTCACGATGACCGTCCTGCCCAAGGCGCTGGCGGGGGCGCGCGTGCGTGTCCCCGCGGACCTGGACGCGCCGCGCAGTTGGACCTACGTCGGCGATGTTGCGCGCACGCTGGTCGCCGTCGCGGCGGACAAAAGCGCGTGGGGCCGCGCCTGGCACGTGCCGGCCACCGCACCGGTCTCCATGCGCGACATCACCACCCGCGCCTGTGCACTGGCCGACGCGCCCCCGCCGCGGTTGTCCACCATGCCCGCGGCAGTGCTCTGGCTCGGTGGGCTGGGCAATCCGATCGTCCGCGAACTCCGCGAGACCCAGTACCAGTTCCGCAAGCCGTTCGTGGTGGATTCCTCTGCCGCGACCAAGGCTTTCGGGATAGAGCCCGCCGCGCTCGAAGTGTCGCTGGAGGAGACCATCGCTACCTGGCGTGGGGAAGGCCGGTGAGACGCGCGCTCTCGTTGCAGAGCCGGTCTCAGCGTTCGACATCGGTAGCCAATATCCGATGCCGCCCCGGGTGTCGGCGAGGAGGCGGCCCACATATTCCTGCTCCACCTCCTGCGACAGGACCAAGACGGGAAGTCCGGGATGGTCGCGGCGGGACTGGACTGCGATGACAGCAGGACGTTGTCCTCGGTGGTCACTACGCGCACGGCAGCCCCACGGTGATGACGGCCGGCCCGCCCGGGGCTGCTGATCTTTCAGGTGCCGTCCGGAGCGGCGGCGCGGCGGCGCATTCCGTCCGGGCCGGACCCTGGGCTGGCGTCCGCTCCGCCGGTCCCGTTTGTCCTCGAACTCCGCGCAGAGCAGCGCACCGTTGCGGGTGACACGAACCGAGGCATGGGTGGCCCGGCTGCGTCTGCCGATGTTCGCCAGAGCCTCGGTGACGGCGAAGTAGGCGACCGCTTCGACCGCTGCGGGGATGTCACCGAGCGGGCTGATGCCGATGGGCGGGTGATGGCGTCCCTTGTCGTGGTGCAGCCGATCACGGTTACTGAGGTTTTCGCATTGTCGTCGGGTGATGACTGTTGGTGATCCCTGCGGTATGCCGGTGGGATGCGGTATGCGGAGGGTGGGGGCCTGACTGCTGGGCGGCGGGCGTTGCGTAACGGGTGCGGCTGGAGGCCGGCGGGCGGTTCGCGGCGGGTGAGAAGACCGCGGTGATCGCGAAGGAGTTGCGGGTGAGCGAGCGTTCGGTGGAACACTGGCGTCGAGCTTGGCGGGAGGGTGGTCCGGAGTCCCTGCGTTCCGCCAGGCCGGCGAAGGTGCCGAGGATCTCGGATGCCCAATCTGCGGTACAGCGCTGTGCCGACGGCTTCTGCGGCGTTCACCTGTTCTCCTGCTCATGCCCGGGCGGGGTATGTCCTGCTTGGCAGCCGTGTGGTGGCGATGGTGAACGCAAGCGGCGGCCAGTGGAGTGTTCCGGAGATTGAGGTGCGCCGGGCGGCAGCGGAACTGAACGCGGTGGAGATGGACTGCCAGGACCTGGTCCGCATCGGTCCGTTCCGTGGCGCGCCGAAGAAGGAGTGCAACGAGACAACGCTGATGCGCTGGCGCCAGCGCATCACCGGGGAACTGCAGGAGCTGGGCGACCCCGAGCGGGCAGCACGACGTGAGAGTGGCCGGCCGTACCATCTGGCGGGGATCGACTGGCGGCGGATACTCGTGGAGCAAACTCGCGACCGGACGATGCAAACATGGTGGCTGCCGCGCGCCGTGGTCAGGCTGCTGGATGTGGCCGAGCACACCGAAACGCAGTGGCTGCAAGCCGCGCGGACCTGGCAGGGAAACTCGGCCGTCACCGAGCCGCCCGCCCACGGCTGGCAGGCCCGAGCCGTCGGACGGCCAGCAGACGACGAACTCCGACTGCTCAACCGCCCCGCTACGCCCGCACAACGGGGAACTGCAAGGCCACCTGTACTCGGTACTCAGCAGGAAGTCCGGCACCTCCCGCAAGGTGGCTGGGTGGAGGTGCACCATCTGCCGCACCGCACCCGCCGCCGCACTCGACCACTGCCACGAACACGGCTACGTCCGCGCCCCCGTCTGCCACTCCCGCAACACACAAGAACGACCCGACCACCTGTACAGCAACGACATCCGCGTGGCCGGCCACTACACACGCCTCTTTGACACCCACACCACCGACTGGCTCCGCCACTGGCACCGCCGCCCTGGCTGCCGCGCCCGCACCACCCTGCCACTGCCACACCTCGCCGCATGGACCGCCCACGTAGGCTGCCGATCACTGCGCCCGACCCACCGCGATCCCCGCGGCTCCCGCGCACGCAAACCCTGCGGTGTGCTGCGCGTTTCCTGGACGGGCAGTCAGAATGCGCCCCGTTCCTGCTTGCTCACTGTCGCCGTCGACTTCTGCCCTTCCGGCGAGCACCGTGTCCTGGCGCAAATCCCCTACCGCGAAGCCGCCGAGCGGTTTGGCACCTGGCTGGCCGAGACCGCCCCTGCCGTGGCCGCCGCGGCCGGACCTGACCGCCTGGACGGCCTCCCCGCCCGGTCCCGACCAGTCATCGTGGACGCCAGCAGTGAGGGCCTGGTGCTGTTCTGAATGAACAGCACCAGATCCGGCACCAACGTCACCCCCCACCCGCACGGCGCCGGTTCGCATCCCACCCGGACGCCCACGAAATCCGCTGCATCCTCCACCAACGCCACAAGCAGCCCCACAATTTCAGACATCTCCGGGACCCGCCGCGCCCAGGGTCTGGGTCCCCGGCAGAAGGAACGCCTGCTCGGACTGTTCGCACCGCCGGCCAGGCCCCGGCGGCGCGTCGGGCAGCGGCGCGGGCGGCGTCGGCGGGGCGGATGCCTTGGCTGATGGGATCGAGGACGATCATCTACCGGTGTCGGGCAGCGGCCGGCCCCACACGACGAGCGGTTGATCACGCCCCGGCGACCGAGTGGCGCTGCGCGTCGATGTTTCCGGTCATCCTGCTCAGCAGATCGCTGAGCAGGGCCTTCTCGTCCTCGGTCAAGCCGGTGGTCGTCACCCGCTCGAGCTCCGCCCAGATCTCCTGGACCGGTTCGAGCAGCGCCCGGCCCTTGTCAGTCAGGGAGACGAGGGTGACGCGGCGGTCGGGGGCGGACTTCTCGCGGGTGATGACACCGACCGCCTCCATGCGGGCCAGCATCTTCGCCGCCGTGGGCGGTTCCACGCACAGCAACTCGGCCAGCTCGACCTGGGAGCGGGGCTGCTCGTCCCACAGGTGGGCCAGCAGCACTTCCTGCCCAGGCACCAGTCCGACCTCGCGGAGCAGAGACAGCGCGAGGGTGCGGTGCGTGCGTGCGAGGGCGGGGATCAGGGAGCTGATCGGGCCGACCTCCTCCAGCCGCGGGGCGGCGACGAATTCCACCGGAGGGGACCTCCATGCATATAGTTATCCGGCTTATTGTTTCCCGGCTACTGAACGTTGCCGTCTTCGAGTCAAGCACGGCCACGCTGCGCTTCCCGCCCCGGGACGTCCGATCCGCACCCGAAGGAATCACCTTGAACGCCACGCCCTCACGTCGCATCACGGTCAAGAACACCGCCATCGCGGCCGCCGCCGCCCTTGTCACCGATCTCGTCGTCTACGCCATCGCCAAGGGCGTCGGCGTCACGATGGAGGTGAACACCCCGTATCCGATCACCGCCGTGACCGTGGGGCTGCTCACCGCGCTCCCTCTCCTGCTGGCAGCACTGGTGGTCGCCCTGATCGCCGCGAAGAAGCCCCGCTTCCAGACCTTCGCAGCCTGGATAGGCCTTGTCGTCGCTCTGCTGAGCGTGGCCAACCCCTTCATCTCCGCCACGCAGATCTCGACGGCGTTCTCACTCGCCCCCATGCACATCGTGGTCGGCGCCGCCTGGTTCCTTCTCGCTCGCCCCACCCCCACTAGCTGACCACGAAGGCGGCGGGAACCGTCCGCGTCCGCACGTCACATTTTCGCCAGCAAGTCCCGAAGTGGATACCCAGCCCATGTCTGATATAGCCCCGGAGGCCCCAGCGTTCTCGACGCCAACCGCTGGAAGGCGCTCGTGTTCATTGCGCTCGCCCAGCTGATGGTGGTCCTGGACGTCACCATCGTGAACATCGCCCTGCCCTCCGCCCAGACGGACCTGGGCATATCCGACGGCAACCGGCAGTGGGTCGTCACGGCCTACGCCCTCGCCTTCGGCGGCCTGCTCCTGTTCGGCGGCTGGGTCGCGGACCTGTGGGGCCGCAAGCGCGCCTTCGTCATCGGTCTGATCGGCTTCGCCCTGGCCTCGTCGCTCGGCGGTCTCGCCGGCTCCGGCCCGATGACCGTCACGGAGACGGTTGAGCGAACGGATACCTCCGGTTACCGGATCGACCAAACGTGCTGTGACCTGCGGATTTGAGGTTCGGAAACAGGCTTTCAGCTTGTCATTTATGGTCCGGCGTCGAACGAGGCTCGAACTTGATCTGCGTTTTCGCAGTTCAGCGGACGTGAAGGCGGCCTTCGTCTGATCCTGTGCTCCGTCACAGAGGCATAGGAAGAGTGCGAAGGCCGTGGTCGTGAGTTTGGTGCATCAGGGCGTCCTGCGGGATGCGTTCGCGGAAGTGTCACACTTCCGGTCGGAGTTGTACGCGTGCATGACCGCACGGGGCGACGCGTTGTTCGAGATATGCGACGCGTTGCTGTGCACAGACGGTCCGGTGCGGGCGCTGGTCGATCTCGCGCTTGCGCCCGAACACCGCCGTGGTCACGGAGCTCTGTACGGCGGGCTCAACCAGGGGCGGATCGATGTCGCCCGGCTGCGTCGTGCGCTGGCTGGGATGCCGCTACCGAGGGCGGCGGACGGCAGGCTTGTGCTGGCCGTGGATGTCTCGCCGTGGCTGCGGCCGGACGCCAACACGTGTGCTGACCGTCCTTTTGCCACACGTTCGGGCGGGGTGAGGGAAAGCATCAGATGGTGCCCGGCTGGCCGTATTCGGTGGTGGCCGCACCTCCTGGACGGCGGTGCTGGACGCGGTCCGTCTCGAGCCCGGCGCCGACGTCGCCGCCGTGACCACGGTGCAGATCCGTGAGGTCGTCGAGCGTCTCGTCGCCGCTGGCCAGTGGAAGCCGGGTGACCCGGAGGTCCTGGTCGTGCTGGACGCCGAATACGACGCCCCGCGCATCGCCCACCTGCTGGCAGGGCTGCCTGTCGACATCCTCGGCCGGCTTCGTTCGGACCGCGTGATGCGCAGGCCGACACCGCCGCGGGTCTACGACCCCAAGGGCGGCCGGCCGCCCAAGCACGGCGACGAGTTCGTCTTCGGCGACCCCAAAACCTGGGCCGTCGAGCACGCCGTGACGACCACGGACACCCGCCTCTACGGGAAGGCGACCGCGCAGGCGTGGGACCGGCTGCACCCGCGGCTCACCCGCCGGGCGGCCTGGCTTGACCACGAAGGTCCGCTGCCGATCATCGAAGGCACCGTCGTCCGTCTGGTCGTGGAGAAGCTGCCCAGCGGCGGGGTGAACAAGCCCGTCTGGCTGTGGTGGTCGGGCACCGGCGCCACGGAGACGGACGTCGACCGCTGCTGGCAATCCTTCCTCCGTCGCTTCGACATCGAGCACACGTTTCGCCTCTTCAAGCAGACGCTCGGGTGGACCAAACCTCGGCTTCGCAGCTCGGAAGCAGCCGACCGGTGGACATGGCTGGTGATCGCGGCCTATGCCCAGCTCCGACTGGCCCGCCCGCTGGCCACCGACCTGCGGCGGCCCTGGGAGAAGCCGACCGAGCCGAACAAACTGACACCAGCCCGCGTCCGCAGGGGGTTCAGGAACCTGCACGCGAAAGCCGCGAGGCTGTCGCACAACTTCTGCTTCGTGAAGGTCAAGAGCGAGTTCTGGCCGTGTGGCTGAGCAGCTTGTTGAGGTTGTGGACCGTGCCGAGGAGCTTGATCTCGGTGTCCACGGCATGGCAGCCGCGGTAGTTGAGGTGGCGGCCGAAGCGCTGAACCCGACCACCAGGGCGTCGACCGTGTCCGCGTGCCTGACCTTCACCCTTAACTGCACTACCTGGAGAACTGCGACGAAGCTGACCTGCGCATCCACACTGGACAGCTCCTGAGAGGTCGTTCTCTTTCCGAACCTCGTGTGCGACTTTTGCTGGTCAGACATGAGATCGCGGCTGTCGCGGAAGTCTCGGTTCGTTGTTGACCGAGCTGTCGTTGGAGTGGCGGATGCCGTCGATGCGAGCGGTCCTGGAAGAGCGGCAGAAGGCCGCGGCGGTGCTGGTGGAGGAGCTCGGAGCCGAGCTGGAGCGGGTGCAGCTGGCTCTGGCGGACGCAGAGGACGTACTCAGGCGCCGTGTGATCGGCCTGGAGCAGTATCTGGAGGCGCCGGCCGAGGCGGACGCGCCCGCCGTGGTGGCCGGCGGGGTGTCGCCGGCGAGGCCGGTGGGACCCCGCCGGGCGGTGCCTCACCGGCAGAACGCGGCAGGTGTCGAAGGATTGTCGGTGGACTACCAGGCGTTGATGGCCGCCGCGGTGGAGGTGGGAGGCGACGGGCTGGGTGCTCGGCGGGCGGCGGTGGTGCTGGGCTGGGACAGCGCGTCCGCCTCCCGGGTCGAGGGAGCGAGGGCACGACTGAAGCGGCTGGTGGAGCGGGGCTGGCTGGTGGAGGTGAAGCCGGGCAGGTTCACGCTGCCCGCGCCGGAACGGGTTCCTGGTGCTGGTGCCGAGCGGCCAGACGGCGGCTCATGAGTATGGTCATCGACCACCGGATGACGGCTTCGCCGGTGGCAGGGTGCCTTTCGTAGTCGCGGACGAGGCGTCGGCTCTGCAGGAGCCAGACGAAGGTCCGCTCGACGGCCCAGCGGTGTGGCAGGACCTGAAAACCGTGGACATCGTCGCTGCGGCGGACGATCTCGACAGCCAGGCCCAGATGCTGGGCCGCCCAGTCGATGAGGTGGCCGGTGTAACCGCCGTCGGCCCAGACGCGGGCAAGGCGCCGGAACCGTTCTTTCCCTGCAGGCAGCAGCGTGCGGGCGGCGTCCCGGTCGGTCGTGGACGCGGGCGTGACCAACACGTCCAGGACCAGTCCGAGTGAACCTTCCCCTTGATCGTGGACACCTGGAGACTGGGACCTGAGGTTCCAGAGGAAGTAGCACCAGGTGGGAAGCAAGTACATGAAGCGGTACA
>NZ_JBHVFU010000106.1:0-13896 GCF_042801455.1 Streptomyces sp. NPDC057565
ACATGCTCGGCCGAAGGCCGCCCTCGTGTAAGGCGGTTGCCAGTCCGAGTGATCAAGTACGAGGAGCCGTTCGACCTCCGAGGTTAAAGATCAAGTTAGCCGCCGCACGCGCCGCGCGACAACCAGGGATTCACCTGAGGGCTGTGCTCAGCGGGACAGCCCTCAGGGCTGTCCGGTCGTCATGCCGCTCCCGAAAAACTGGGAATTCTTATAGCGCTTGAGCGATGAGCAGCCGAATAGCCGACATCACTGGGACCGTGGGGACAGCCGCTCACCGGCGTCGGGTCGCGGGGGGCTTGTTCCGCCTGCCTTCACCGGGGCAGCGTGGGCACTGTCGTGCAAACGGAATGAGACGTTCAGTGCGAGGAGAAGAAGTGACATCAGCCTGGTCGCCCGGTCGCCGCGCAAAGTGCGTCAGCGTTGTCGCTGCGGGTGTATTTCTGTGCATGGGAACCGTGGTCGCCCCGGGATACGCCAAGGACGCGGGCACCGTCGTGAATGCCGGAAGTGAAAATGCCGTGAACGGCAGTTATCTGGTGCTGTTCGAAGAGGGGGCGCGCCAGGACGTCGTCGCGGAATACGGCCTGCGGGTGCGGGAGAGATACGACAGCGCGCTGCACGGGGTGCTGGTCGAGGGGAGCGCAGCGCAGGCCGGGCGACTGGCGGCCGACCCGGCGGTGAAACGGGTGGAGCAGAACACCCTGGTGGGGCGGCCTGCCCGGCCGAGGTTGACGCAGTCGGCCCCGTCGTCCTGCGGGCTCGACCGGATCGACCAGCGCTCGCTTCCGCTCGACGGTTCCTACGCCTACCCGCCGCGTGCGGCGAACGGCGTGGATGTCTATGTGATCGACACCGGCATCGACTACAGCCATCCCGATCTCCGCCCGCGCGCCCGGCCCGGTTTCGACGCCTTCGGCGGAGACGGCAGCGACGAGCACGGCAACGGCACCTACATGGCCGGAATCATCGGCGGCACCGAACACGGAGCGGCCAAGAAGGCCACGCTGATCTCGGTGAAGGTGCTCGATGCCCAGGGCGGCGGCACCCTCGCCGGGGTGGTGGCCGGCATCGACTGGGTCACCGAGCACGCCAAGGGACCCTCGGTGGCCAATTTCGTCATCGGCGCCCCCGCCAGCGAGGTGCTCGACGAAGCGGTGCGCAACTCGATAGCCGCCGGTGTCACGTACGCGTTGTCGGCGGGCGCCAGCTTCGACGACGTCGCCAACTCCTCCCCGGCGCGGGTGGCCGAGGCCATCACCGTGGGATCCTCGGACTGCGCCGACCGGGTCGCCTCGTTCAGCAACTACGGTGCGGGGCTGGACCTTTATGCCCCGGGCGTGGACATCACCTCCACCTGGCCCGGCGGGGGGACGTTCACTGACTCCGGTACCTCGGTCTCCGCGGCGCATGCCTCCGGCACGGTCGCGCTCTATCTCGGCGAACACCCCAAGGCCACCCCGGCCGCGGTGGGCAGGGCCCTGGACCGTGCGGCAGTGGTGGGGGCGCTCACCGGAGTGCCGACCGGCTCCACGCCCAACAAGCTCCTGCAACTGGCGTATTGACGCCGGTGTCACGGAAGCCTCCTCGTCGGCCGTTCCGGCGCGTGCCGAGCGAGGTGGACACCGTCGGCGATCCGGGAAAACCCGCATCTCGTCTCGATTCACATGGTGGAAGATTTGTTGATCATCGAAGACCTCGTGAAGTGCTACCGGGGCGGTACACGCGCCAACGACGGCGTCAGCCTGCAGGTCGAGGCAGGGGAGGTCGTCGGCCTCCTCGGGCACAACGGAGCCGGCAAGACCACCCTGATCAACCAGGTGGCCGGGCTCGCGGTACCGACGTCCGGCACCATCCGGGTCGACGGGTGCGACCCCGTCGCGGAGCCCGCCAGAGTCCGTCGGATGGTTGCGGTGATGCCTCAGGCCCACGCGCCGCTGGCCGGAGTGACGCCTCGGCAGGCCATCAGGACCATGGCCCGCATCCGCGGGATGAACAAGCACGACAGCCGTGCGCGCACCGACGAGCTGATCGATGCGCTGGACCTCGGAGCATGGGCCGACACGACAGGAGAACGGCTCTCCGGAGGCGTCCGGAGGCTGACGGCGTACGGCATGGCCGCGTCGTCGCCCGGACGTGTCGTGATGCTCGACGAACCCACCAACGATGTGGACCCGGTCCGCCGGAGGCTGCTGTGGGAGCAGATCCGCGAACTGGCCGACCGGGGCTGTGCCGTTCTCCTCGTCACCCACAACGTGGCAGAGGCGGAGCGGAGCGTGGACCGGATCGTCGTAATGGGTTCCGGCAAGGTGCTGGCGGAGGGCACGGCCGCACAGCTCCGCTCCCGGACGGTCGGTGAGTTCAGACTGGAACTGACGGCGGCGAGCGCCGACGGCATCCCGCCTCTCCCCGGCCACATCCCCGCCGCCGGCCCACCGCTGCGTGCCGTCCGGCGGCTGGCGATTCCCCTCGACTCCCAAGCGGCGTCGGCGGCGCTCGCCTGGGGCCAGCAACTCCGCGCAGCGGGGATCGTCGACGAGTTCGCTCTCGTGCCGGTCGGCCTGGAGGACGTGTATCTGCAACTCGCCGGCGGCGAGACCGCACCTGACGCGGAGAAGGGAGAGCACGGTGAGTCACTGGCTGCGTAGTTACGGACTGCTGCTGGGATGGACCGCGCTGCGCAGCCGCGCGACGCTCCCTCTCAATCTCATCATCCAGACCTTCCTGGCGGTCGGCATCATCGTCGGATTCGCCTATCTCGTGCCCGAGATGGACGACGCCACGGCCCTCTACCTCGCGACGGGCGCCCCGGTGCTGGGACTCATCACCGTCGGCATGGTGATCGGCCCGCAGGAAGTCGCCTCCTCGAAGCAGGAGGGCATCTTCGACTTCAACCGGTCGCTTCCCGTTCCCCGAAGTGCCCTCATCGCGTCGGACGCCACGGTTGCCCTGCTCACCGCGCTGCCCGGCATGGTGGCCGCCCTTGTGGTCGCCGGTCTGCGGTTCGACCTCACCCTCCACATCAGCCCGCTGGTCCTTCCCGCGGTCCTCCTGACCGCGTTCACCGCCATCGGTCTGGGCTACGGGATCGGATACGGACTGGCGCCCGCGGCCGCCCGCATGATGTCCCAGCTGGTCGTGTTCGTGGCGCTGATGTTCTCACCGATCACCTTCCCGGCGTCCCGGCTGCCCGACTGGTTCGAGTCCGTGCACACGGTGCTGCCGTTCCAGTACATGGCCGAGGCGGTCCGGGACACACTCAACAGGCCACCGGAGGGCGTCGCAGTGCTCCCCTTCGCCGTCCTGGCGGTGTGGTCCCTCATCGGGTTCCTCATCACCTACCGGATGACCGCCCGGCGGCCCTGAGCCGCGACCGCGGACAGCGACGCTCCTGGCCGGGCCCACTCGAGCCCGGAGCGTCGCCCCGCGGATCCCGTGCTCAGCCCCGGGCTCCAGGGCGACACTCCCCTCGGACGGACATCCGCGCGCATTCGGCCCGTGCGGGATGACCGCCAGAACGGCGGCCACCCGCACCCCGGTCACGTCATGACCCGCAGGATCTTCATCGTGGCCTGCGACACCACCGGCGAACGGGGAGGGCACCCGGCTGTCGGCCCGGCCCGGCAGCCGCAGTGGATTCACTGCGACCAGCGCTTTCCTTCCGGCACGCCGCGCCCGGCAACCGGGGCCGGCCGATGGACGAGCGGGACCGGGTCAGTCCCGGGCCGGGGCGGGAAGCGCTTCCACGACCGCCTCTTCGTCCGGCACAGCCAACTCCCTGACCCGGGAATCCCCACCTGGGCCGCCCGGCCATTCACGGAAGCGCCGGAACAGCATCGGCATGCCTCGCGCGACCGAGAGGTCGGAGCTGTCCATGACCTGCATGTGCACATGGGGCTGGGTCGAGTTGCCGGAGTTGCCGCAGCTCGCGAGGTGCTGGCCGGCCACCACCCGCTGTCCGGCGGACACCTGGACGGAGCCTGACTTGAGGTGCACCAGGGCGACGTAGGGGCCGTGCTCCGACAGCGAAATGATCACATGGTTCCCCGCGATGGCGTTCGCCCCGCGGCGTACCCGTGCGGCCTGGCCCAGCATGTACGGCACCAGGGCGAGCTGCGACCGGCGTGCCTCGTGGTCGGGCTCGCCGTCGTGGGCCGCGATCACGGTGCCGGCGGCGGGAGCCAGGACCGGCCGGCCGAAACTGTGGAAGAGCTCGGGCGGTTCGGTGGCGAAGAAGGTCCGCCAGCTGCGGTGGTCGGCCGTGCGGTGGCGCTCGTCCACGCCGATGAAGTCAATGGCGTGACTGCTGCCGAACAGCTCGGTCCCATGACTCGGAATCCGCCGGGCCGGGCTGTTCCTGGCACGCCACAGCCCGGTGAAGGGCAGCGAGAGCTCGACACCCCGCGCCCCCGGACGTTGTGCGCCCGAGTCTCCGCCCGCCCCGGCGGCGACGCCTGCCGAGGCGAAGGCGGCGGCGCCGATCGCGACGGTGCGCGCGAAAAAGAGCCGCCGGGAGGGGTCCTTCCCGCCAAGGACGTCGGGTCCTTCCGGTGACGGTGTGGCGGCCCGCCGGGCAAAGCCCAGGCGGAGCAGGAGGCGGACGAGTTCGCCCAGGAGCAGCGCGAGGGTGAGGTACATCAGCAGCGGCAGCCAGACCTCACCCGCGGGGGTGAGGACGCGTGCGATCTCGAACGGCGGCTCGGCGGGCCCGGCGAACAGCAGGACCGCTGTGGTCGCCGAGAGCAGCCACACCAGCCCCGTGCCGGCACGCCGCCACGGGGAGCCCTCGTGGGAGACGTCTTTGACGAGGCGCCGGAACAGGTACCGGTGGACGGCCGTCAGAGCCAAGAGGATCAAGGCGGCGTTCAGGAGGAGAAGAGCAGTGCCGGTCCATGACATGTGTCGAACCTAGCCGCCGGGCGCGTCTCCGCTTCGCACTCTTCCAAAGAATGGTCGATTTCCTAGTCCTGCGTCCGCCGCCCCCGACCGTCCGCCGGACCAAAAGGTGACGGCCCGGGGAGTATTTCTGCGCCGGCATCCCCACTGACCTGCGACAAGCAGCTCCGTGAATCGCCGACGGGACCAAGAATGCGGTTTCGATCACGAGGTGGCGGCGCGCATCCGGTCGGTTGACAGGCGCTGTGGGCTGCATGAGCATACCGATCGATGTCGAAGGTTCGGATGAGCGCAGCCCCGCCGAGGGGCCGCACATGCGAGATCCCATTCGTTGTGAGTCGTACACGCACTGTTCGCGTCCGGGGGACTTGAAAATGGGAAGACGGGCCAGACTCGGAACCGTGCACACACGCCCTGCGGGCCGTCCCGGCGTCCTGACCTCGTCCGGTACGTGTGACCTGCGTTTTGTCGCCGAAGCAGCCCCTGGGAGACCGAGGAGCCCAGGCACTCGCACGGCCGGCCCCGTGGTCGGCGCCGCCGCCGGGGCGCCTTTCACGCACCGACCGGCACCGGAATTCCCTGGTTCTTCTGCACGTCACTGACGAGATATTCACGGGTCCCCTTTCGGGTCCGTAAAGATCGACCGATCCAGCGCGCCCGCATGGCTTCGGGGCGGTCCATGGTGACCGTATTCCCGCTCGGCCGGAGCGAAAGTGCGCATCATCGCTCATGACTTCAGAGGATTGCGGCCTTGAGTACTTTTCGCGACCCAGCCGAATATTTCTCTGCCCTCTCCGGAGACCGGCGGGCCGAGATTTCCTACCCGTTGTCACCCACGCAGCAGGGCATCCTCTTCCAGGCCCGCCACGGGGAAGGGACCGGCCTGTACCACACGCAGGTCGAGTTCGAGGTCGCTCAGGATCTCGACATCGACGCGTTCCGCCTGAGCTGGGCGCGGGTCACGGAGCGGCACGCGGCGCTGAGAACCGGCTTCCGTGATCGTCCGGGTGGCGAACCGGTGCAGACGGTCCGTGAGAGCGTGGACGTTCCCCTTGTCCACGAGGACTGGCGTTCCCTGGACGAGGAGCAGCGGTCCGACCGGCTGGCGGCGCGGCTGCGGCAGGACCGCGAGCACGGCTTCTCACTGGACGAGGCCCCGTTGTGGCGGCTCCATGTCGCCCACCTGGCGGACGCGCGGTACCGGGTTCTGTGGAGCCTCCACTACCTCCTGATGGACTCGCGGAGCCAGACGAGGATTCTCCGCGAAGCGGAGCAGGTGTACGAGGCGCTGACCTCCCGTCAGCCCCTCGAAGAACCGCCGGTGGTGCCGTTCCAGGAGTACGTGGAGTGGTGGGGACGTCAGGACGCCGGCCGGTCCGAGGCATTCTGGCGTGACGAGCTGCGGTCGGTGTCGCCCGTCAGCCCGCTTCCCTTCCAACTCAGGCCCCTTGCAGGCGAGGACGCCGCCGCACAGGCGCCGCCCGCCGTGTACGAACAGGTGGCGCTGGTCCTGGACGAACGGGAGACGGCCGCCCTGCGCGCCGCCGGAGCGCGGTGGGACCTGACGCTTCCCACGATCGTACGGGGTGCCTGGGCCTTCCTCCTGAGCCGTTACCGGGGCGCCGACGAGGTGGTCATGGGCGTCACCACCCCCGGCCGGTCCGCCGACCTGCCGGGTGTCGAGGACATGGTCGGGCCGCTCATCAACACGCTTCCCCTGCGGGTCGAGGTTCCGGCCCCGGCAGGCTGGGCGGAGTGGATGCAGGGCCTGCAGCGGAAGTACGCGGAGATCCTGGAGCACGAGTACAGCCCCCTGAGGCTGGTCCAGCAGTGGAGCGGGGTCGGCTCGGGCGAATCGCTCTTCGACAGCGTCCTGATGGTCGAGGACCAGGAGACAGGAACCGGGACCGGCTCCTTCCGGGTGGTCCGGGAGGAGAGCCACGCGGCCTACCCGCTGAGCGTCGTGGCGACCCTCGGGGAGCGCCTCACGCTCACCGTCCACTACGACACCGGGCGCTTCGCGCCGCGGACCGTCGAACGCACGGCGGGACACCTCCGGCAGATCCTCGCCGAGCTGGTGCGCAAGCCGCACGCCTGCCTGGGGGAGCTGGCCCTCCTCACCCCGGCCGAGCACTCCCGGCTGGTCCATGAGTGGAACGACACGGACACGCCGTACGCACAGGACGTCTGCATTCACCAGCTGTTCGAGAGGCGGGCCGAGGAGGCCCCCGGGGCCCTGGCCCTGCTCTTCCGGGACGAGCGCTGGACCTATCGCGAGGTCAACGAGCGGGCCAATCAGGTGGCGCACCGGCTGAGAGGCCTCGGGATCGGACGCGGCGACCAGGTCGTGATCCTGATGGAGCGCTCCGCGGAGATGATTCCCGCCCTGCTGGGGATCCTCAAGGCCGGCGCAACGTACGTCCCCCTCGACGTCAACGCTCCCGTCAAGCGGTGGCACTGGATCATCGACTCGCTGAAGGTCACCTGCGTCCTGACCCAGCGCGCCCTGGTGCCGCGCGTCATGTCCGCCGACCCGTTGCCGGACCTCGCGCACATCGTGTGCCTGGACCCGGCGGACGACGAACCGCCCGTGCCCGCCCACTGCCCGTACACCGTTCACCCGTCGGCCGGACTCACGGACCTGCCCCGCGAGAACCTTCCGCCGCAGGGCACTGCGTCGGACATCGCCTACGTCATCTTCACCTCCGGCTCCACCGGAACGCCCAAGGGCGTCGCGGTCGCGCACTTCCCGGCGGTGAACCTGATCGAATGGGTCAACACCACCTTCTCCGTGGGCCCGGACGACCGCATCCTCTTCATCACCTCACTCACCTTCGACCTGTCCGTCTACGACGTCTTCGGCGTGCTCGCCGCCGGCGGGTCGATCCGAGTGGCCACGGGCGAGGACATCCAGGAGCCGGCGAACCTGCTGGGCCACCTCGCCGACGAGCCCATCACCTTCTGGGACTCGGCGCCCGCCGCCCTGATGCAGCTCGCGCCCTTCCTGCCCACCGACGGCGAGGGCGCCAACGAGATCGTCTCCCGGTCCCTGCGCCTGATCTTCATGAGCGGAGACTGGATACCGGTCCACTCGCCGGACCTGATGAAGGCGGCCTTCCCGGAGGTCAAGGTCGTCGGCCTCGGCGGGGCGACCGAGGCGACCGTCTGGTCGAACTTCTTCCCCGTCGACGTGGTGGACCCCGCCTGGTCGAGCATTCCGTACGGAAAGCCCATTCAGAACGCACGCTATTACGTCCTGGACGAGAGCCTGCGCCCCTGTCCGGTGGACGTGCCGGGCGACCTCTACATAGGCGGCATCTGTCTCAGCTCCGGTTATGCGGACGAGCCGCAGCTGACGGCCGGCAAATACGTTCCGTCGCCTTTCGGCGCCACCCCCGGAGAGCGCATCTACCAGACCGGTGACATGGCACGGTGGCGTGAGGACGGGAACCTGGAGTTCCTCGGGCGCACCGACTCCCAGGTCAAGATCCGGGGCTACCGCATCGAGCTCGGTGAGATCGACAGCACGCTGGGCGAGCACCCCGTCGTCCAGGACGCGGCGACCGTCGTCCGGGAGGACGCGTCCGGCGACCGTTCCCTGGTGTCGTACGTCGTCCTCCACCCGCAGCGCGCCCGTTCCGCCGTCCAGGACGACGAGGACTCGCTGGTGGGCCGGCGCATCGACCGCTGGCGCGAGGTGTACGACGCGTTCGACCCGGACGCGGCGAAGGAGTCGGAGGACGGAAACGACTTCTCGGGCTGGAACAGCAGCTACACAGGCGGCCCCATCCCCCGGGAGGAGATGCTGGCCTGGCAGGACGACACGGTCGCGCTGATCCACGGCTACGGTCCCGGCACGATCCTGGAGATCGGCTGCGGGACCGGCCTGCTGCTCTTCCCGCTCGCCGCAGGATGCCGCCGCTACTACGGAACCGACTTCTCCTCGTCCGCCCTGGACGCCGTCCGCGGGCGTCTCGGCTCCCGGCCGGAACTCCGGGAGACCGTCGTCCTGCACCGGCGGGAGGCCGACGCCCTCGACGACCTGGAGCTCGAACCGGTCGATACGGTCGTCGTCAACTCGGTCGTCCAGTACTTCCCCGACGTCCACTACCTGCTCCGCGTCCTTGACCAAGCGCTGTCCCGGGTCGTCGACGGTGGCCGGATCATCGTCGGAGACGTCCGGAGCCTGCCGCTGCTCGAGGCGTTCCACGCCGACGTCGAGCTGCACCACGCGCCCGAGTCCCTGACCCGTCAGCAGCTCTGGCAGCGCGTCCAGCGCCGTGTGCAGCTGGAGGAGGAACTGACCCTCGACCCGGCGTTCTTCCGCGACTGGGCCGCCGCCACCGGTCGCGTCTCCCGCGTCGAGATCCGGCCCAAGGGTGGCCGCAGCCTCAACGAGATGTCGAAGTTCCGCTACCAGGCAGTGCTCCATGTGGGATCCGCCCGCGACCGGGCCGACCGGACGGCGCCGACCGCCGTCCCCGAACTCGACTGGACGGCGGAACGCCTCACCCCCGCGAAGCTGCGCGAGACACTGGCCGGCGACCGGCCCGACCGGCTCCGGCTGCGCGACGTCCCGAACGCCCGCGTCGAGGAGGCGGCACGGACGCTCCGCTGGCTGAAGAGCGGAACCGGACCCGAGACCGCCGAGGCGTGGCGCGGACAGGACCGGCCGCGGCGAGGCATCGACCCGGAGGACGTCAGGGAACTCGCCGAGGAGGCCGGCTACCGGACCGCCGTCGACTGGAGCCGGCACGGCGCGGACGGCGCCTACTCCGTGCTGTTGACCCGCGCAGGAGTGGAACAGGCCCCGGACGAGGAGGAGTTCGTCGTCCCGTCCGAGCCCGGGCCGGGAACGAGCGGCTGGTCGGACTACGCCAACCAGCCGCTCAAGGCGGAGATCGAGCACCTGGTGATGCCCCGGCTCCACGCCCACCTGGCCGAGCGACTCCCCGGCTACATGGTGCCGTCCGGCCTCGTCGCCCTCGACGCCCTGCCCGTCACCCCCAGCGGCAAGCTCGACCGACGGGCGCTGCTGCTCCCGCCGGCTCCCGCCGCCGGGCCGAGCTCCGTGCCCGCCCGGAACACCACCGAGGCCCTGCTCGTCCCCATCTGGGAGCAGACCCTGTCCCGTTCGCCGATCGGCGTCCTCGACGACTTCTTCGAGCTGGGCGGGCACTCGCTGCTCGCCGTGCAACTGGTGGCCCGGATCCGGCAGGTGTTCTCGCTGGAGGTGCCGGTCCGCCTCTTCTTCGACCTGCCGACGATCGCCGAGGTCGCGCGCGAGTTGCGGCGCCGGCAGGAGGAGCGGCAGCCCTCGCCGCCGCGTCCCCTCGTCCCCGCTCCCCGAGGCGGCCCGCTGCCGACCGGATCCGACCAGCAGCGGCTCTGGTTCATCGACCGGCTGAGCCCCGGAACCACCTCCTACACCGTCAACTGGCTCGTCCCCCTTCCGGCTTCCCTCGGGACACCGGTGCTCCGGGACGCCCTGGACGAGATGATCCGCCGTCACGAGACCCTGCGCACCACCCTCACGGAGCAGGACGGCCAGGTCTGGCAGATCGTCGCGGACAAGCGGCAGATCGAGTTGGAGGAGACCGATCTCTCAGGGCTTCCCGGGGAGCAGACCGAGCAGCGGGCGCGGGACGAGATCCGCCGGTGGTGGGACCAGCCCTTCGACCTCGTCGAAGGCCCCTTGCTGCGGGCCCGGCTCGTCAGGCTGCCGGAGGCGGAGCAGGTCCTCGCGTTCAGCGCCCATCACACCGTGTTCGACGGCTATTCGATCGGTCTCTTCGGCCAGGAGTTCCTCCAGATCTGCCGGGCCCTCGCCGAGGGCGAGCCCTCCCCGCTGCCCGCTCCTCAGGTGCAGTACGCCGACTACGCCGTGTGGCAGCAGAGCCGGCTGGAGGAGGAGGACAGGCTCGCCTTCCAGCTCGACTACTGGAAGGAGCAGCTCTCCGGCGCTCCGGAACTGCTCACCCTGCCGACCGACTTCCCGCGTCCTGACGCGCAGAGCTTCACGGGCGACTTCCTGCGCCGGCAGCTGTCACCCGAGCTGACCCAGCAGGTCGTCGAGGTGAGCCGTGAGCACCAGGTGACGAACTACATCACCATGCTCAGCGCCTACGCGCTCCTGCTGGCCCGGTACAGCGGTCAGGACGACGTCGTCATCGGCGTGCCGATCGCGGACCGGAACCGCGTCGAGCTGGAGTCCATGATCGGGTTCCTGGTCAACACGGCCGCCGTCCGGGTGGACCTGCGCGACGACCCGAGCTTCGAGAACGTCCTGCTCCAGGTCCGCAGGCAGCTCTTCGACGCCCAGGCCCATCAGGAGGTGCCGTTCGAGCGGCTCGTCGAGGCGCTCCGGCCGGCGCGCAGCCTTGCGTACAACCCGGTCTTCCAGGTGATGTTCGCCGACGAGAGCCTGCCGTTCCTGGACCACGACTCGGCCTTGGTGCAGCCGAAACCGTGGATGTACGACCTGATGGCCGAGGGAATGAGCGTCGGCGTCGCCCGCTTCGACCTCACCCTGATGATCCAGGCCGATCCCGAGGGCATGCACGTCGGATTCGAGTACAGCACCGATCTGTTCCGGGAACGGACGGTCGCGCGTATGGCCGACCACTTCGAGGTGTTCCTGCGGGCCGCGCTGGCCGACCCCGGGCAGCGGGTGCGGCGCCTACCGATGGTCGATGAGGAGGAGCTCGGGCAGATCGTCGAGCAGGGGACCGGGCCCCGCAACGAGCGCGCTCTCCGGCCGGCTTCGCTGCAGACGCTGTTCGAGGAGCAGGCGCGCCGCTGTCCCGACCGGGTCGCCGTCACGTTCGGTGACACGGAGCTGCGCTACGCCGACCTGGACCGGTGGTCGAACCGGCTTGCGCGTCTGCTGCGGGATCGTGGTGTCGGGCGGGAGAGTCTGGTCGGTCTGTGTGTGCCGCGTTCGGTGGAGATGGTGGTCGGTCTGCTGGCGGTGCTGAAGGCGGGCGGGGCGTATGTGCCGCTGGATCCGGCGTATCCGCGGGAGCGTCTGGCGTACATGGCCGAGGACGCGGGGCTGCGGGTGGTGCTGGCCGAGCGGTCGGCGGCCGGGGTGCTGCCCGAGTCCGATGCGCTGGTTCTGACCGTCGAGGACGTCTGGCCGGAGCTGGACCGGTGGCCCGACACGCCCCTGGAATCGGGCGTGACTGGCGACGACCTGGCGTACGTGATGTACACGTCCGGCTCGACCGGCCACCCGAAGGGCGTGGCCGTGACCCATGCCGATGTGACGGCGCTGGCGCTGGACAGCCGGTTCGCACGGGGGCACGAGTGCGTGCTCATGCACTCGCCGCAGGCGTTCGACGCGTCGACCTACGAGCTGTGGGCACCGCTGCTCTCCGGCGGCCGGGCGGTGGCCGTGCCGCAGGGGGTGGCCCTGACCTCGGAGTCACTGCGTGATCTGGTGGCGGCCCACCAGATCACCGCGGTGTTCATGACGACGGTGCTGTTCCATCTGTTCGCTCAGGACGACCCCGGTTGCCTGGCCGGTCTGCGCGAGGTGTGGACCGGCGGCGAACCGGTCGGGGCGGACGCGGTCCGGCGGGTGCGCGCAGCCTGCCCCGACCTGGTGGTGGTGGACGTCTACGGGCCCACGGAGACGACGACCTTCGCCACCTGCTTCCGGATGGAGCCGCAGGACCAGGTGCCTGTCGAGCTGCCGATCGGCCGACCGCTCGACAACACCCGGGTGTTCGTGCTGGACAACTCCCTTCAGCCGGTCCCGGTGGGTGTCGCCGGTGAGCTGTGCATCGGTGGCGTGGGTCTGGCGCGCGGCTATCTGGGGCGTCCCGAGCTGACCGCCGAGGCGTTCGTCGCCGATCCGTTCGGCTCAGGAGGCCGGCTCTACCGGACCGGTGACCTGGTGCGTCGTCTCAGCGACGGCGACATCCAGGTGCTCGGGCGGGTCGATGATCAGGTGAAGGTTCGTGGTTTTCGTATTGAGTTGGGTGAGGTCGAGGTCGCGCTGGTGGGGCATCCGTTGGTGCGTGGTGCTGCGGTGTTGGTGCAGGGGGAGGCGGCGTCGAGGCGGTTGGTGGCGTATGTCGTCTCGGACGGTCCGGTGGATTCGGGGGAGTTGCGGGCGTTTTTGGGTGAGCGGTTGCCGGGTCACATGGTGCCTGGGGTGTTCGTTCCGTTGGAGGTTCTGCCGTTGAGTCCGAACGGCAAGGTGGATCGTGGGGCGTTGGCTGCGTTGCCGTGGATGGATCATGCGGTGGACGGGCGGGATTTTGTGGCGCCGCGGTCGGAGGTGGAGGAGCGGCTGGCGGGGATCTGGGAGTCGGTGCTGGGGACGGGCCGGCCGGTGGGGGTGCACGACGATTTCTTTTCGCTGGGTGGGGACTCGATTCTGAGTCTGCAGGTGATTTTCCGGGCGAAGCAGTGTGGGTTGTTCTTCACGGTGAAGCAGTTGTTCGAGTTCCAGACGATTGCTGAGCTGGCTTTGGTGGTGGAGTGGCAGGATGCTGCGCCGGTGCGGGCGGAGCAGGGTCCGGTGACGGGCGTTGTGGAGTTGACGCCTGTTCAGCGGTGGTTTTTCGAGCAGGAGTTCGTGGCTGCTCAGCATGTGAATCAGTCGGTGTTGACGGAGGTGGAGTCGGGTCTTTCGTCGGGTCAGTGGGAGCGGGTGGTGGGGTGTCTGCTGGAGCAGCATGACGGTCTGCGGACTCGTTTTGTGCGGGAGGGGGATGGGTGGCGGGCGGAGGTTGCCGGGGTGCCGGAGGCGGTGCCGTGGCAGGTGCACGATCTGTCGTCGTGTCCGTCGGGTGAGTGGGAGGAGCGGCTGCGGGAGATTGCGGGGCGGGTGCAGGCGGGTTTGAGTCTGTCGGATGGCCCGTTGTTCCGTGCTGTGTTGTTCACGGGTGTGCCGGGTCGGGCGGACCGGTTGTTGTTGGTGGCGCACCATCTGGTGGTTGATGTGGTGTCGTGGCGGATTCTTCTGGAGGATCTGCAGGTTCTGGTGGGGCT
>NZ_JBHVFU010000107.1:0-13775 GCF_042801455.1 Streptomyces sp. NPDC057565
GCGAGAAGACACGATCACGCAAGGGCCGCCCAGCTGTCAGGCGAACGACGAACCCCACCAAGACATGATCTTGGTGGGGTTAATAGTCAAGCTTAGGGCGCGTACTTGGTTGCGCATGACGGGTGGGAGTTCATCGAGCCTTACCTGCCGATCGGTGGGTAGGGCCCGTACCCCGAGCGGTTGCGGCAGCAGTTCGAGGGCGTGATCCGGTGGTTCAGGACGGGCGGGCAGTGTCGGGAGATGCCGGGGGAGTTCGGTGCCTGGCCGAGCTGCCGTACTGCCTGCTTGAACCCTCCGAGGTGGCGGTGCAGGGTGGATCTATGACATGGACAGCACCACCGGTCGAGCGCACCAAGCAGCTGGGCGGCCTGGGAGGCGTAGCCGAGCGTCAGATGTTGGAGGGTTGGCTGATCTGGCATCGGGAAACGTTGCTGGTCAAGTGCGCCGGGCTCGAGCCGGCTCAATTGGCGTGGACGACCGTAGAGCCGTCGAACCTCACCCTCCTCGGCTTGGTCCGACACATGGCGGAGGTGGAGCGATGGTGGTTCCGGCGAAGCTTCGCGGGTGAAGCTATTGGCGATGTCTTCACCGGCCCGTCAGATGGCGATGAAGGTCTCGACGGAGTTCACGCAGCCGATGCGGAGCGAGACTTCGGACTGTTCCAGACCGAGGTCCAAGCGTGCGACGCGGCGGTGGCCGGGCACGACCTCGACGAGACCTTCATGTCCTCTCGGGGAGTTTCTCTCAGCCTGCGCTGGGTCTACGTGTTGATGATCCAGGAGTACGCCCGCCACAACGGCCACGCCGACTTCCTGCGGGAGCGGACCGACGGGGCAACGGGTGACTGAGACATCTGACTCTGATGGTCGACAACACCCTGGGAAATGCCGAAGCCGTACCGGATTCTGCCGTGCCCGTTCCCGCGGCCCGTACGGCGCTAGCATTGAGTCCCATGATCGTATGGATCAATGGCACCCACGGTGCAGGCAAGACGACGACCAGTCCACTCGTGCAGCAACTGATCCCGGATTCAAGGGTGTTCGATGCCGAGAAGGTAGGCGAGACACTCATGGACATCACGCCGGGGCTGCCCGGGACGGACAACTTCCAGCACTGGCCGCCGTGGCGGCAGCTCGTCGTCGAGACCGCCCGCCGCGTGCTCGACTACACCGGCGGCACTCTGGTGATCCCAATGACTGTCCTGGTCGAGCAGTACTGGCGCGAGATCAGCACGGGCCTCGCCCAACATGGCATCCCGGTAAGACACTTCGTCCTCCACGCCGACCAGGAAACCCTCCGTGGGCGCATCGAGGGGGACACTCTTATGGGTCCCTCCCCGTTCCGCCTCAAATACCTTGAGCCCTACGCCGAGGCGGCCCGCACGTGGCTGCACGGGGAGGCCGAGGTCGTCGACACCGCGCACCTCACACCCGCCCAGGCCGCCCTGCGGATCGCAGAGGCCGTCAAGAGTTGAGCTCCGCCCGCCACGCGAAAACAGCCGCAGGTGGCAACAGGGAAGGACCTTCCGCCAAGTAGAGCGCGACTCTTGGGGATCGTCGAGCTGCGCAGCCTGCCCGGGCTGGGCCGAACCCCTAGAACTCGTCGTCGTTCCGTGGACTACCGATTGGCCCGGAGTTCCCGTACCCGGGCGTCGATCGAGGACTGTTGCGCCGCCCCGGAGCGACGGGTCATAGGCGTCTTGGTATACGCTTATTGTACGGAGTATGTACGCGTAATATGCGTTCCTCGCGGTACGATGGAACCGGAGGTTCTCATGTCCGAGTTGTTCGAGGCGGTCGACGCCCTGATCGCGTCCGCGTCCCCACTGCCCCCGCCCGCCGAGCGGGAGCGCCTGCGCAGGGCCCATGGGCTGACGCAGGACCAGGTCGCCAAGGCACTCAAGGTGCGCCGGGCCACGGTGGTGTCGTGGGAGAGCGGGAAGACCGAACCGCGGCCCCCGCAGCGCGAGGCGTACGCCCGCTTGCTGGAAAAGCTTGCCGACCTCTACCCCGTCAACGCGACTGCGCCCATCCAGGTCACCGATGCGGAACCGGCGGACACGGCTGCTGAAGCCCGTCCCCTGTCCCCGGGGCCATCGGCTGAACCTGACGCCCCACCACAGTCCCGTGCCCCCATGCCGACGCCGGCGCGGGATGCCACGCAGGCCCGTTCCGCGAGGACCTCAAGGCCGACGTCGCCGCCACCGGCCGTGAAACGGTCAACCCCGCGGCCGGCCACGGCCCGGGTGGCCGCCGATCCGCGCTACGCGAACGGTCCGCTCGGTGTGCTGGACGGCGACGGCTCGCTGTACTGCATCGGCGGACTCGTCCTGGACTGTCCCGCCACGACCATCCCCGCGCTGGTCGACTGGACCCTGACCGAAGCGCACCTGGGTGCGCCGCGCCTGCACCCGTCGGGCAAGGACGCCGACCCTCTGATCGTCCTTACCGGCGCGGCCGCCGAACGCCTTGGCCTGCCTGAGCGGCTGGAGGACCGGCGCGGCCTGCGGCTGCCCGAGGACCACAAGGTCGTCAAGCAGATCACCAAGGCGAAGTGGAAGCTGACCCGGCGCGGGTTCGGCCCCTGGGCGCGGATCTACCGCCCGGCGCAGCACGGGCAGCGCCAGTGTGTGCAGTTCGCGGTCCTGCCCTGGGGCGCTCTCGACTCCCGCTCCTGGGGCACCACCGACCACCTCGCCCCGGCCGCCATCGCCGACGTGCTCGGCACCTACGCGACCCGCGTCATCACCCCCCGCGGCTCCACCGCCGTCTCCGGTCTGGAAACCATGACGGCGCTGCGCCCGCCGACCCGTGCCGTACGCGACGAAGACACGGGCAGCTGGGTCTCCGGACCGGTCCCCGGCTCGCTCACCGAACCCGTCGACCCGGCCCCGGTGGAAGCCCCGGATCAGCACCCGGTCGTCGCCGCCCGATACCCGCGCACCCATCAACGCACCCCGGACGAGGTGCTCGACGAGGAGGCGTACGAGTGGACGCGTGACCCGCAACTGCTCACGGACGCTGAGTGCACCCGCAGCTTCGCGGTCGGCATCGACGTCAACACCGCTTTCCTCGCCGCCGCGAACCGACTCGTCGTGGGCCTGGGCGCACCGGTTCACATCGCGCAGCCGGCATTCGACAAGAAAACCCCCGGCAGCTGGCTCGTCGACCTGTCCGGCATCGAACTGGACCCGCGCCTGCCCAGCCCCTTCACCCCGCACGGCACCCGCCCCGACGGGCCTGCCTGGTACGCGACACCGACCGTCGCCTACGCCGCCGAACTCATCAGCACCTACGAGTTGCCAGTCACTCTGCGGCCGTTGGAAGCATGGATCCGCACGGAGTCCGGCGCGTACCTGGACCCTTGGTACAAGCACCTGGCCGAGGCGTACAAGCAGACGATGGCCGACCTCGGCGTCGTCACCGGGATGACCGAAGCTAAGTTCCTGACCGCCATGGAGACCCACAAGCAGACCGATCCCGGCATGGCCGCGGTCCTGTCCGCGATCAAGTCGACCGTCAAGGGCGGCATCGGGAAGTTCCGCGAGGGCCCGCAGGGCGCCAGTTACAAGTTCGGCGAGCGGTGGCCGGCGCTGGAACGCCCGACGTGGCGCCCCGACATCCGCGCCGCGATCATCTCCACCGCCCGCGTCAACATGCACCGCAAACTGCTGAAGACGGCCCTCGCCACCCAGCATGCTCCGGCCCCTGCCGGACACCTGATGCTCGGCGAGGACGCCTTGCTGCCGATCGCGCTGCTCTCGGACTGCGCCGTCTACCTCTCCGACGGGCCGTCCCCGTTGGACGTCCTGCCGCACACCGCCGACGGGAAGCCGACCCCGGGCACGTTCCGGCTCGGCGTCAGCCCCGGCATGGTCAAGCACGAGGGGACCCAGGAGATGCTGTGGGCCGTCGCGATGCTCGACGAAGGACATAACCCGGCCCGGCACATCAAGGGCACCGACGCCGCGATCGACGGAGAGTAGGAGCACTCGGTGGGCATCCTCGGAGACAGCCTCGACAAAGCCACCGCCGGCACGGCGACCCGACCGATCCCGAAGTCGGCCGGCGCGCAGATGCGGTTTCTGGTCAAGCAATACAAGAGAACACGGGCCGTCGCCGAACTACTGGGCATCTCCCAGCGCACCGTCGAACGGTACGTCAAGGACCAGTTCAAGAAGCCGCACGCCGACCTCGCGGCCCGGCTCGCCGATCAGGTCCGCATCCGGTGGCAGCCCCGGGTCAAGGAGAAAGCGAGGAAGCAGGCCGCCACCTCCACCGGCATCGTCGTCGAGACCCGGGCACGGTTCGGGTTCACCGCCGCACCGGGCAGCACCGACGACGGACGCATCCGGCTCATCACCCAGCACCTCCCACCCCAGTACGCCGCCCGCCTCTTCGACGCACAAGCCGCCGGCGCCACCGACCAGCAACTCCAGGCCGTCATCGCCGAAGGCCTCCAGGAGCAGTACTTCAAGGACCGCGGCCGCCGCGCCGAAGGCCTCGTGGTCGAGTTCACCGACATCGACTACGTGGAGCTGGACTACTAGGGCGTGTGTCGGAAGTCCCGCCGTCCGCCCGAAGGGTGGGCCCGGCGGCGTCCGGTGCGTGCGATCGCAGGGCGGAGGGTCGTCCTCGTACGGGACGTACTCGGGCGAGCCCGACAATGCAGCGTGCGTGCCGGGCGGTGCGACGGGGCAAGGCTTGCCGGGCGGGGCACTAGGTTCATAACGGAGGCCTGAGGCACCCCTGACTGCTGTGAATTGGCGCTTCACATGGCGAGTGAGCAGTCCACCTGGCTGGGCTGAAGCGCCCTAGTCGGCGAGCGGACCATTGCGTTGGTCGGAGTGTTGATCTCTGTTTGGCGACGGTGCCTGCGTCGTCGCAGACCGGGTGCATAGGATCGCCGGCATGGCACTGCGACCTGTTCAGGTGAACATAAAGGCTCTTGATGACTCGGCGGTCGGCCGGTTCTGGGCGGAGGCGCTCGGCTGGAGTGTTTCCAGCGAGGGACCCGGCGTGACCAACGTTGAACCCGGCGGCGACTTCGTTTGGCCGGACCCGGTCGCCGTCTGCATCGACGTCGTTACCGTCCCGGAGCCCAAGACGACAACAAAGAACCGTGTGCACCTCGATCTCGCCACCACCTCTGCGGCCCATCAGGCGGAGTTGGTGGCGCGCCTCCGGGCTCTCGGTGCGACGCCCGCCCACGTGGGCCAGGGCGACGTGCCGTGGACGGTCCTCGCCGACCCGGAGGGCAACGAGTTCTGCGTGCTGGAGCCTCGGGAGATCTACCGGGACACCGGGCCGATTGCCGCGGTGGTGGTCGACTGCGTGGATCCGCAGGCCATGGTCCGGTTCTGGGGTGAGGCGATGGACTGGAGCCTGCATGTGGTGACTGACGATCATGCGGTGTTGCGCTCCGCCAAGGGTGTCGGCCCGTATCTCGAGTTCCTCCGCGTGCCCGGCGTGAAGACCGTGCCGGACCGCGTCCATCTTGACCTGCTGCCGTACCCCGGTGACGACAAAGCAGCGGAGGTGGCCCGGCTGCGGGGCCTCGGCGCCACCGACCTCGACCTCGGCCAGGGCGACGTCCCGTGGACGGTCCTCGCCGACCCGGAGGGCCACGAGTTCTGCGTCCTCGGCCCGTCCTGACGCGGAGCCTCAACGACACTCTGACACGTGAGCCTTGTGCTCATGCGCCACGACCCCGGGTGGGTTGGGCTGCGGCGTCTCGGTCGATTCGGGCGGCGCGAGCTTGCCTGGAGGAGGGCGAGATCAGCTCGCTCGCCAACCACAAGGCTCAACCCGCCAACTGACGTGCTCAGTCGAGACTGCGACTGAGCACGTCAGTTGAGCGTTGTGGTGACCCGAGTCACACCCGGATCCTGTCAGCAATCGGGGCGCCGTCTCGTTCAAGGGGCACGCGAACGAGACAGGAGCAACGCCATGAAGCACCGCATCGTCGTACTCGGCGCCGGATACGCAGGGGCCTTCGCCGCCGGAAACCTGGCCCGCCGGCTCTCCCCCGCCGACACCGAGATCACCGTCGTCAACGCCGCGCCCGACTTCGTTGAGCGGATGCGGCTCCACCAGCTCGCGATCGGCCAGGACCTCGCGTTCCGCAAGCTCGCCGACGTATTCGCGGGCACCGGGGTGCGGCTGTGCCTGGCGCGCGTCACCGGCGTCGACCCCGAGCGCAGGACCGTCGCCGTGACCGGCGAGGACGGCGACGGCGAGCTCGCGTACGACACGCTTCTCTACGCCCTCGGCAGTTCCGTGGCCCACCATGACGTCCCCGGCGTGGCCGAGTACGCCTTCGACGTGACCGGCCTGTCCTCGGCGCTGCGTCTGCGCGAGCGCCTGGCCGGACTGGGCGAGGGCGGCACCGTGTTGGTCGTCGGTGAGGGGCTGACCGGCATCGAGACCGCCACCGAGTTCGCCGAGTCCCGGCCCGACCTCTCGGTCGCGCTCGCCGCCCGCGTCGAGTTGGGCGCCTGGCTCTCCCCGAAGGCTCGCCGTCACCTGCGCCAGGCCTTCGACCGGCTCGGCATCACCGTCCACGAGCACACCGGTATCGAAGCCGTCGAGCCGACACGGGCGATCGCCGCCGACGGTACGTCCATCCCGGCCGACGTGACCGTGTGGTCGGCCGGGTTCGCCGTGCACCCCATCGCGGCTGCCAGCGGCCTGGAGGTCGCCGAGACCGGACAGATCGTCGTCGACCGCACCATGCGCTCGGTCTCGCACCCGGACGTATACGCCGCAGGTGACTGCGCCTACGCGATCGGCGAGAACGGCCGACCGCTGCCGATGTCCTGCGCCTCGGCCGGCTTCACCAACATGCAGGCGACCGCCGCGATCATCGCGCGCCTGACGGGCAGTGAGGTCCCGACCACCGGGCTGAAGTACTACGGCAACCACATCAGCCTCGGGCGGCGGGACGCGATCTTCCAGATGGTGGACGGGGACGTCCGGTCGAAGTCCTGGTACCTGGGCGGCCGGACCGCCGCGCGGCTCAAGTCGGGCGTGCTCAAGGGGGCCGGGTGGAGCATCGCCCACCCGACCTTCGGCATGCCGAAGCGCAAGCGCCGCCTGGCCACCGGACCTGACCGGGTCGGTGTGCGGGTCGCCGCATAGGCTGTTCCGCATGGACAGCGCAGCCATCGATCGGTTCGAGGCCAGCCGGGACCGGCTGGCCTCCCTCGCGTACCGTCTGCTCGGCTCGGCGGCCGACGCCGAGGACGCCGTGCAGGACGCGTTCCTGCGCTGGCAGGCCGCGGACCGGGGACGTATCGAGGTGCCGGAGGCGTGGCTGACCAAGGTCGTCACCAATCTCTGCCTCGACCAGCTGCGCTCGGCACAGGCGCGCCATGAGCGCGCTCTCGGAGACTGGCTGCCCGAGCCACTCCTCGAGGGCGACCCGATGCTCGGCCCTGCCGATACCTTCGAGCAGCGCGAATCGGTGTCCTTGGCCGTACTGACCCTCATGGAGCGCCTCTCGCCGGTCGAGCGGGCCGCTTACGTCCTGCGCGAGGCCTTCTCGTACCCCCACGCCGAGATCGCCGGGATCCTCGACATCACCGAGTCCGCGAGCCAGCAGCATGTCCACCGGGCCCGACGCCGGGTCGCCGCCGAGCGCCGCGGCGGCGACGAGGTGGACCCTGCGTCCGCGCGGCGGATCGTCGAGGAGTTCCTCGCCGCCGCCACGTCGGGGCGCACCGAACGGCTGGTGGCGATGCTCACCGCCGACGTGACCGCGGTCTCGGACGGCGCCGGACTGGCCAGGCGGCTGCTGCGGTACAAGACGCGCGAGCGCGTCGCCTCCTACGTGCGGGCCGGCTTCAAGCCCACTCCGGCGAAGCGGCGGCTGGCCGGCGGCTCCCTCGCGATCCACGTCGCGCTGGTCAACGGCTCCCCGGCCGTCCTCGCCGTGGTCGACGACCGGGTCGTGGGCGCCGTGGCGTTCGAAGTCAGCGACGGCAAGGTCGCGTCCCTGCGCGGCATCGCCGCCGCGGACCGGCTCGCGCGCCTCAATGAGGCCTGGCGGCAGCACGAACCCGACGCGCCGGTCATCAACGCATGGTGACCGGAGCCACCGGAATCCAGTGACCTGAGTCGGAGCGGGGACGGCACCCCTTCGGCCCCGCGCTGCACAGCAGCACGGGGCCGAAGCACGTCGGTCTCCCGAACAGACCGGCGCGCTTGCTCAGGCGCCGCTCCGGTAGAGCGTGGCCGGTCGAGATTCACACCACTGGCGATGATGCCGATGTGGCTGAACGCCCGAGGGACGTTGCCCATGAACTCTCCGGTGGTTGGGTGGATCTGCTCCGACAGCAGTCCGAGCGGGTTGGCCCGCGCGCACAGCGAGGCGTACAGCTCCGCCGCCTCCTTCCTCCGACCCTGCCCGATCAGGTTGTCGACCAGCCAGAAACTGCACAGCACGAAGGCGCCCTCGTCGCCGGCCAGGCCGCCGGGGGACTCGGGGTGCGGGTAGCGGTAGAGGAGCCCGTCACCGGCCGACAGGCGCTTGGTGATGGCCGCCGTGGTTGCCACCATCCGCGGGTGATCGGCGGGGACAACCTCACGCAGGGGCAACGCGAGCAGGCTCGCGTCCACGACGCCGCCGCCATTCAGGTGCACGCTCAGGGTCTGCGCATCCTCGTCCAGGACTGTTCCAGGATCAGCCGGTGCAGCCTGTCGGACTCGGCCCGCCACTGGCCGATGTGCCCCGGGAGGCCATGCCGCTCACTGATCTGCACCGCCCGGTCCACGGCAACCTGGCATCGCCCGGCCGAGTAGGTGAAGGCGTTCCCCTCGTTGCGTACCTCCCGGATCCCCTGGTCCGGCCGCCGCCAGGCCTGCCCTGCCGTGGCCGCGAGACTGGCCAGGGCATCCCACAGCGGGACTGGATCTCACCACCCGAAAGCAGCCACTGGTCGGCGCAGTCCCAGGGCGTCGGTGTCGTGCGGAGGTCGGTGGCCCCGCGATCTGGTCCTGGATCCGTCGGGGACGCGTCTGTACGTGGCGAACGAGCATTCAGGTGACGTCACATGGCTGGACATCGACTCCACAACGGGCATCCCTCACCGCGTGGGTCCGGTCATGCCCTGCCACGGACGACGGTGACGGGGCAGTGCGCGTGCTGCAACAGCGCCTGGCTCACCGACCCCAAGAGCAGTCCGGCAAAACCGCCGCGCCCCCTGGCTCCGACGACCAGGAGCTGCGCAGTCTTGCTCGCCGCGATCAGTACCTCGCGGGTTTCGCCGCCCACCACGTCGTGTCTGACCCTGACGTCCGGATACCTCTCCGTACGGCCGGCGAGTGCCTGGGCCAGCAGACGCTCCGGGCTCTCGGGGCCCGTACCGAGCGGCGCATAGTCCGGCAGCCACGCGTGCACAGCCACGATCTCAGCCCCGCGCAGCGCCGCCTCAGCGAAGGCGAAGTCGACCGCCTTCTCACCGACCGGGGAGCCGTCGACACCCAGCACGATCGGCCCGGCGCCGGCCTGTTCCTCACGGACCACCAGCACCGGACACTGGGCGTGGGCGGCCAGTGACACCGCCGTTGATCCCAGCAGCATGCCGATGAAGCCACCCATACCCCGGGAGCCGACGACCACCAGGTCCGCGGCTCGCGACTCAGCTTCCAGCACCGCCACCGCGTCGCCGGTCACCACGGCCTCGGTGACCTCCACCTCGGGCGCCACGCTCTGGGCATGCTGCGCAGCCTCGTGCACCAGGCGATTGAGCGGCGACGGGTCCAGCGGCGCATACATGGGCCTGACGGGCCAACTGAAGGCGTGCACCACGCGCAGCTCAGCACGACGCCGCTGGGCTTCCCCCGCAGCCGCTTCCACCGCGGTAAGACTCGACGACGAGCCGTCCACTCCCACGACAACCAGATTTCCCACCGCTCCTCCATCACTCGCTTCAGCTTCCAACCTTTACCCCGGCGAGGCGTTGCTGCCATCTGGCGAAGCCGCAGCGGCAGTGCCGAGTTCCATCAGCTGCACATCTGCGCACAGCGGGTTCGACGACGCCACGAGTTGGCCGACCCGAGCGGGGACCTGACCCTCGACGACTCGGGTGCCGTGGCGCTCAGAGGTCTGGACCAAGTGGTCTAGACCTCAACTGGAAACTCCGGTATACCTTCTTCAATTCCGCTCGAACGGAGGTTGGAGTGCGCATAAACAGACATGCTGCTCGACTGGTCAGAGCGATAGCGCTCGGCTTGTTCGTGCCCCTCCTGGCAGTGCCCTCAGCAGGCGCCGAACCCGTCCCCGCGAACACCGATGTCAACCCCCGACCCGCCGTGGTGCCCGCTCTTCAGCAGTGGGAGGGTGGCACGGGTTCGTTCGAGTTGCGCAAGCACAGCCGGATCGTGCTGGCCAAGGAGCAGGCCGACGAACTCGACGACCAGGGCGCGCAACTCTCGGCCGAGATCGAAGAGGTGACAGGGCACAAGCCGGCCGTGTCCCCCCGGATCCCGCAGGACGGCGACATCGTCCTGTCGATCGATCCCTCCCTCGCCGACGCGACGGGTGGCGCCCGGTTCGCCGAGGAGGGGTACACCCTTACGGCCACCGATCGCAACGTGACGATCACCGCGCCGACCGCGAAGGGTGTCTACTACGGCACCCGCAGCCTTCTGCAGATCCTTCTGCTCGACGACGGCCGCGATTCCGTCCCCGTGGGCACGGCCGTGGACTGGCCCAACTACAAAGTCCGCGGCTTCATGCTGGACGTCGGGCGGCGGTTCTTCACCGCCGACTACATCCGCGACTACCTGCGGGTGATGGGCTGGTTCAAGCTCAACCAACTGCAGTTGCACCTCAACGACAACGGTTTCAAGGGCGACAAGCCCTGGAGCGAGGTGCAGGCCGGCTTCCGGCTCAAGACCGACAACCCCGAGCTGGCCGGGCTGGCTTCCCAGGACGGGTCCTATGACCGCGCCGACTGGGACTCCTTCGAGGACACCGCCGCCGCGAACGGCGTCACGATCATCCCCGAGATCGACGCGCCCGCCCACTCGCTGGCGTTCATCCGGTTCCGCCCGTCGCTCGGCCTCAACAACGGCCAGTCCGACCACCTCGATCTGTCCAAGCCTGAGACCACCGAGTTCATGAAGTCGGTGTTCGACGAGTTCGTGCCCTGGTTCCGTAGTCCCGATGTGCACTTCGGCGCCGACGAGTACACGGTGGACAAGCCCCGCTACAAGGTCTACTTCAACGAGATGGCCGCCCACATCCGCGCGCTCGGCAAGCAGCCACGGGCCTGGGGCAGCCTGTCGGTCATGGCGACCAACAGCGACGGTTACGACCGCGACGTGACCATGAACAGCTGGAACAACGGCTGGTACGGGCCGCAGGCGCTCAAACGAGACGGCTACTCCTTCATCAACACCAACGACGCCCTGCTCTACATCGTCCCGTTCGCGGGCTACTACCACGGCCACGGGCTGGACGGTAAGTACCTCTATGACCAGTGGGAGCCGAATGTCTTCCCCGGCGGGCAGAGCGTGGCCCCTCGTGACCCGCAGTTGCTCGGAGCCATGTCGGCGGTGTGGAACGACCTGACCGAGGCCACCTACTCGGAGTCGGACGTGCACGGGCTGGTCGAGCCCACGTTCGGCACGCTGGCTCAGAAGATGTGGAGCGGGACCAAGGCCGATATGCCGTACAGCGCCTTCCTCGACACGGTCCGCAAGCTTGGTGTGGGCACCGGGCTGACGAAGGTCTCCACGACACTCGCCGCGTCGGCGTCGGGAGAGGTGAGCCTGGGGAAGGAGGCGACCGCCTCCGCCGGTGAGGCGGCCGCGGCCTTCGACGGGGTGCGCACCACCAACTGGGCCAGCGGTCCGGGAGATGAGGCATGGCTGCAGGTCAACCTCGGCAAGCCGGTCGTGGTCAGCAAGGTCGAGCTGGACTGGGGACCCGACTACGGGCGGGACTACGAGGTCCAGGTGTCACGTGACGGCGAGAAGTGGACCACCGTCGCGAGCCGTACCGGCCGCGAGGCCGCGGGAGTCGACACTCTGACGTTCGATCCGGTCACGGCACGGCACGTACGGCTCGTCGGCACGCAGGCCGGCAAGAAGCAGAACGGGTACGCCCTGTGGAGCATGCGCGTCTTCGAGGTGCCGGACCTGGCGCTGCACCGGCCGACCACCGCTTCCTCGACCGAAGTGGCGAGCCTGGGACCGGAGAACGCCACCGACGGCGACGGCAGGACCCGATGGGCCAGTGCCTACCGCGACGATGAATGGATCCAGGTCGACCTCGGCTCCCCGCAGGCCGTCCGGCGTGTCCTGCTCGACTGGGAGAACGCCTCAGGTCGTGACTACGACATCCAGGTCTCCGGCGACGCCGCCAACTGGAAGACGGTGGCCTCGGTTCGGGGCAAGCCGTCCGGCGCCCGCGTGGACGAGCTCACTGTGGATCCGGTGACCGCCCGGTACGTGCGCATGCAAGGCATCAAGCGGACAACCAACTGGGGCTACTCGCTGTGGCGCCTGGAAGTTCGTTCCATGAGCCCGGAGCCCGACCCCGCATAGCCCGCGAGTGGGCACTGAGGCTTTGAGATCACGAGAGATCCGCACCGGTCGTGGCGTCGCCCGTGCGACTGGCGCGGATCCCTCGAGCCGAGGCTTCCACGCTCCCGCTCAGAATCTGGATTTTACTGCAGATGGGACTAGGGCGTGTATCGAGAGTGCCTGGTGAGGATGACGGAGAGCCCATTTGTGATCCAGACTGATTGGATGGTCACGCTTGAGACTCCCCGTTTGATCCTGCGTCGCTGGCGCGAGGAAGACGTTGCGCCCATGGCTGCCGTCAATGCCGACCCCGAGGTCATGCGGTGGATCCGTGACGGCAGCGTCCGTGACGAACAGCAGACTCGCAGCGGGGTCCAGGCATGGGAGAGCGAGTGGGACTCACAGGGCTTCGGCCTGTTCGCCGTGGAGATCCGGTCCACTGGCGAGCTGGCCGGGTTCACCGGCCTTTCGGTGCCCGACTTCTTGCCGGAGGTACTGCCGGCGGTTGAGGTCGGCTGGCGGCTGGGACGTTCCCACTGGGGGCAGGGCTTGGCCACCGAGGCCGCTGCGGCCGTTGTACGGTTCGGGTTCGAAGAGCGGGGGCTGGAGCGGATCGTCAGCATCGCTCAAGTGGGCAACGACGCCTCCGAACGGATCATGACCAAACTGGGGATGCATCCGGTCCGTGAGACCGTCAATCCCACCTGCGGTCGGCGAGTACGGGTGTTCGAGTTGTCGTCGGACCAGTACGTCACAACCACTCGTTGATGGCGGCAACGAGGACGGTAGCCTCGTAGCGGAGGTGCTGGGCTGGGTTGCATGATGGGCCCGGTGGTCACGCAGTACCCGCGAGTTGCTGCAGGAACTGGGGAATGCTGATCCCGGCCCATAGTTCGACGATCTCGCCGTCCCTGACGACGTAGACGGTCGTGCCGGTGAGGGTGGCGGTATGCCCGGCGGAGGGAGCGCCGAAAAACTCGCCGCATCGGCTTCCTCGGCGCCCTGGAGCCCTCCGCCGGGGGAGAGGCGGATGCCGAGCTTGTCCGCGTCGACTGCCTCGACGGTCGCAGCCGCGGCCTCGACGGCGAACCGGATGCGGCCCGCGACCGTGCCGCCCCAGCGGTCCTGGCACTGCTTGGTGTTGGAAAGTGGCACTGCTCGGCGTGTGCTGTCGCAGGACATCCGGCGGCCGCCGTTGCACTTTTCGGTGCAACGGCGGCCGCGTCGGCAGGGGCCGTTACT
>NZ_JBHVFU010000108.1:0-13545 GCF_042801455.1 Streptomyces sp. NPDC057565
AGACGCTCGGCTGGAAGACACCGGCCGAGGCGTTCAACGAGCAGCTACTGTTGCTCCAACAAGCCGGTGTTGCAACGACCGGTTGAATCCAGTCAGTGTGCAACTCTTCCTCCACCGGAAACTACGTGAACTACTTCACGAAGGTGCAGACAGTGCTGAACCAGACTGGTCTCGAGGTCTACTGACAACGATCCTCCGCGGCCGACGGAACCTGCCCTTGCCCGGCCGCGTCACAGGCCTTCTTCGAGCCGCGAACCGCCGCTCAACGATCACGGCAGAAGCCGCCGCCATCATGGCCAAGGAACACGTGCGGGAGTGGTTCGATGACCTCGTCGAAGCAGAGTATTGGCTTAGGACTCTGACGAGCTGCTGCGGCGATGCGCAGCTGGCGCGGCTTGGTGAGGCTGCCGATGCTCTCGATGAGCTGGTTGCCGTGATGGTGGGCAGCACGCCACGCAGGGGTGGCACCCCTGGGCTTGACAATTTGCACACTGCTATCCGAATAGTTGCGGAATTGGCTCGTGCAGATGGACAGTTGTTGGCTACCCAACGCTGAGAACGAGCGGAATCTGCCTCGCGTTTGGGGCTGTGTCATCGCATCTCGCCCGGGATGATCGGCATGCCCGGTGTGACGGGGGTGCGGTTGCGGTTCCGGGTGAGGCGTTCGAGTGAGGCGAGTTTGTTGCGGGCGACGTAGGGCGTCTCACAGACGTTCTCCTGTCACCTCCAGCACAGCCGGTTGCCCGTCGTATTACGGGCGAGGAACAGGGTGAGGTACGCCTGGCCGGCCATGGCGCCGATGCGATGCTCGCGGCCGTAGTACGTGTTCTCCGCGGACGCGCCGTACGTGCGACCGTCCGTGAAGCGAGACATGAGGGCCAACTGATTCTCGTTGTGCAGCCGTTCCCACTTGGCAGCGGCCGGGTGGATACCGGTGTCCTGGCCGGTGAGAGTGACCAGCAGGTCGAAATTGCCGAAGTAGAAGGGGAAATGGGTGCCCCAGTCATTGCCCTCGGGGTAGTAGATCTCCGCCGAGTTCGCGCGGTAGATGGGGCTGGTGCCCCCGTCGGGGAGCGGGAACGGCTTGTCCACCAGGGCCGCGTACGTCCGGTCGATGTTGTGCAGCGCGGCGCGCGGTGCGGCCTGGTTCGCCAAGCCGAACACGAAGCCCTGGTAGAGGCTCTGGTCGAAGGCCACCATGTACAGCGGATGCAGTCGAGCGTGGTTCTGCAGGGTGCCGTCGTCGGCGATGTTCGTGCCCTGCAGCCAGCTCGACAGCTGGATGCCGTTGATCGTCTCGTCGCTCGTGAGGTCCGCGGGGCAGGCCGCTGCGGCCAGCAGAAGCTCGATGTTGCGGCGCTTCCAGCGGGCGGCGTTGGGGTGATCCGGCATCATCACCGCGGCCAGGGAGAGCGCGGCCGCGCTCCAGTTGTCCTCTTCGGCCTTGCTGTCGCCGGGGGAGACGACGGTGCCGTCGGTGCGAGTCATGTAGAGCTGGTAGCCGCTGGTGCCGACGAGGTAGATGTCGTTTCCTGTGGTCAGCCGGTCGGCTTCCCAGACCAGCATGGCAGCCAGGTGATCCCGCTCGGTGGCGTCGAGTTTGTCCCACAGCAGCCACCCGGCCAGCGCGGCGTAGTACGCCCACAGTGCGGTCTGCCAGTCGCCGCCCCATCGGGTCGCGGTGTCGGTGTTGTTCGCCCGGTGCCGGGCGGCGAGGGTGCGGATCAGGTTCCGGGTCCGGATGGTGGCGTTGACGCTGGACAGCGTCCGCTCGTCGTAGGTGCGGGTGGTCAGCGCGGTGGCGGTCGCCACGGCGGCCATGGCGGGCAGGCGGACGGCCCGCTCGTCGGTGCCCTTGAGATCGATGTATCCGTCGGGGAGATACCGCGTGTACGTCCCTGCGTACCAGGGCCCGATCAGATAGCGGGAACTCCCGGCAAGGATCGCCTTCACCCGCTTCCCGGCTGCGTCCGCCCCCGGATACGTCCCCAGGTTCTGCCAACCGATGGGTTTGACGTCATTCCCTGCAGCCCGGGCGACACCGGGCCCCGCGAAGGTGGCAGCGGCCCCGATCGCGCCGGCGGCTCCCAGGAAGCGGCGGCGGGACAGCAGGGGAAAGGAAGGCATACGGACACTCCTGTCTCAGATGTCTCAGGACGGGTCTCCAGCTCGGCTGAGCCTGGCAGCGCCACCCCCACGGCACAAGGGTCTAAACCACTAGTGTCCTGAGTCGGGAATTCGGTTCAGCTGTCCGGCGAGGCGTTCAAGGATCTCGTCCGCGGTCTTCGTCCAGACGAAGAGTTTCGGGTCTTCGTTCCAGATCTTGATCCAGTTGCGTATGTCCTTCTCCAGGGCCTGGACGCAGAGGCCGGCGCCTGGATCGACGGCGCCCGGCGGGCCTACGCCCGGGAGGACAAGGCGAAGTTGGCCTGCACCTACAACTTCGGCTTCCCGCACTACCTGACGCTGGAGCTGGACGACTTCGAGAACACGCCGGCGCACGCCAGAGCCGTGCCGGCCGCGGGCGCAGTGGTCGTCGGCGTCATGACGATGGGTGCCCTGGCGCCGCTCGCGGCGTTTGCCGCCGCCAGGCCGGACACCACCGTGCCCCTTATCGGCACGGGGATGTTTCATCAACCGCGCCGGCCGGCGGAGGGTGTGCCCTCCGCCGGCCGCCGCCCGTGGTGTCCGAGGGGTGTCACGGAGCCACGGCGATGTCGAAGAGGTGGATGCCGGCATTGGCCGGAAGCACCACGAGTTCGACCTGCTTGGCCGGGTCCAGTGCGATGGAGTGGGCGAAGATCCGGTAGGCGATGCCCGCGTTGCCGTACCCATCCGGACGGTTGCGGCCGTCCGTCGACTTCACGAGCGTCGCGCCGTGTGCTGTGGCGTCCTGGAACGACCAGTTGGGGAAGCCGATCGACCCGGTGGTGCTCGACCCGTCTGCGTAGATCACCGTCGCCGTGCCGGTGGCCCCGTTGCCGACGCCGGAGCCGAGGAAGACCAGTTTGCTGCCCTTGCCGGCGACCTTCACGCCCTGTCCGGTGCTCGACACGTTGTTCTTCGTGCCGGGGGTCGCGGCAGGCCAAGTCAGCTGGGCGCCGAGGGCGGTGACGGACGCTCCGGGCGTCAGCCCGACCGCGGCGAGCTTCTGTGCGGAGAAGCTGTTGCCCTCGCCGTCGTAGTTACCGGCCTTGGTGTTGTTCTCGTCGGTGATGGCGACGTTGTTGTACGCGTCGGAGAGGCGGTCCAGCACAGGGCCGGACCGCTCGACCCGGGTGCCCGTGGCGGTGCCCCGGCCGTCGCCTCCCTCGTAGGTGGCGCTGGCCGTGAACGTGCGCATGGTGAAGCCCGCGCGCTGTTCCGGTACCTGGATCCGGAACTCCGCCGTGGCTGCGGCACCCGGCTGGTACGAACCGTCGACGCTGCGCACCGCGGGCTGCACGGCCCAGCCGACGGGGCCGTTGAAGGTGACCTTGAGCCGGCGCAGGCGATCGGGTCCCTCATTGGTGACGGTGACCTTCACCTCCGAAATGGCAGGGCCGTTCAGGTCGATGGGGGCGATCGTCACCTGGGTGCGCGCCTCGGACGAGGTCGCGTCCTGGGACGCGGCGCTCGCGGGGGCGGAGGTGAACGCCACCGCCCCCACCGCCAGGGCCGCCGCGGCTCTTCGGGCTGCGGTCACAAGTACGGACATGAATGCTCGCTCCTTCTCTCACGGTTCGGGCAGTGCTCGGCCAGGGTTCAGCGGACAGGGCTGGACGTGGGCCGGAATCACACGGGCGGCATCTCGGTCATGCGCGAGTCGAGGCCGGGACGAAGGTTCACCCACGCGCCCCGGGTGAAGTCCGGGATCGCTACCGGCTTGCCCTTCTTCTCCAGGGACATGACGCTCAGCGGCACCGGCGCGCACCAGGCCGCCGAGTCGTACACGTCGATGTCGGGCACAAGGCCCGCGCGCATCAGCTGCACGGTGCGCCACTGCAGGACGTAGTCCATGCCGCCGTGGCCGCCGTTGTTCGCGGCGTCGTCGCCGATCTTCTTCCAGAGCCAGTGGTCGAACTCCTTGCGGTACGACCCGAAGTCCCGCCAGGCGTCGTCGCCGTGGTCGGGCTCGAAGTAGACCCGGGCGCCGGTGGAGGAGGTTCCGGCGTAGTCCTCGAAGATGCCGCGGCTGCCGGCGAGGCTGTTGATGCGGCTGTACGGGCGGGGCTCGCTCACATTGTGCTCGGCGCGGATCGTCCGGCCGTTGGCGGTCTCGATCATGCAGGTGACGAGGTCGCCGTTGATGTAGGTCTCGTTCCACGACGGGTGGCCCTTGGGGACGAAGCGCTCGCGGTAGTCGGCGAGGCCCTTCGGGGCGGTCGCGGTGGCGCGCAGCGTGGTCATCCGGTCGCCGCGGTTGATGTCCATCGCCGCGGCGACCGGGCCGAGACCGTGCATCGCGTAGAAGGAGGCGGTGCTGCGGGTGTGCCACAGGCGGCGCCAGGAGTCCGTGTAGTACGTGTCCGAGAACAGCAGCGCACGCAGGTCGTGCAGGTAACCGCCGTGGCCGTTCGTGACGTCGCCGAACACGCCTTCGTGCGCCATCTTGAGCATGGCCAGCTCGTTGCGGCCGTACGAGCAGTTCTCGGAGAGCATCAGGTGTCGTCGGGTCTGTTCGCAGGTGTCGACCAGGTCCCACAGCTCCTCGAGCTGGGTGGCGATGGGGAGTTCGACGACAACGTGTTTGCCGGCCAGCAGCGCGGCCTTGCCCTGCGGGTAGTGGAACTCCCAGGGCGTGGCGATGTAGACGAGGTCGATGTCGTCCCGCTTCAGCATCTCGGCGTACGAGTCGGCGGAGCCGCCGAACTCGGCGGGGCGCGGCTTGCCCGCCTTGACCAGGTTGTCAGCGACGCGCTTGGCCCGGTCCGGGCGGATGTCGCAGACGGCGGTGACCTGACAGCCGGGCACGGCGGACCAGCCCGTGGTCATGCCGTTGCCGCGGTTGCCGAGGCCGATGACGGCGACCCGGACGGTCCGGTGCGCCTCGTACGGCACGTTGATCATGGATGTCTGGCCGGCGATGCGGCGCGGCTCGGAGGCCATGACCGCACCGGAAGCGCCCGGCGCGGCGAGCGCGGGGGCGGACCCGGCGGCTCCGAAGCCGGCGGCGATCGCGCCCGTGGCCACCGCCCCTCCGAGAACCGATCGCCGCGAGACTGCGGGGACTTCAGACATGAAGGACTCCAGATTCGACGTGGTCGGTATCACTGGCGGGATGACTGTGACCGGCGCAACATCCGCATGTCAATAGATGTTTGCAAAATGCTTCTTGCGCTCATAAATGAACATCGCGGGCCCCGCGTTCCGCTGCATCTGCGTGCACGGCGGGGCGGGCCGCGGTTCGGATCCGGCCGCCTCCCGGGCGAGAATGCCCGCACCGAGGCAGCCCGCTCGGCCGCCGGACAGCTCAGCGGCTCCCACGCTCACCGCCGACGCCCCGGTCATGGAGTGTCGCCGCACCAGTTCCAGCGGCGGCAGTCGCCTATGCGCAAGTCGCACATCGCCCGCCTCCCCTGCGCCGAACTGCCCGAGCTCCGTGGGCAGGGCGACGCGGGTGTCGATCTCGTCCGCTGTCCATCCGATGCTGTCGAGAAGCGGACAAGCCTTACGCCAGAGAGTTGAGCGCCGTCAGCAGCGCGACACCGATGACGAGCACCCCACCCAGCGACGCTCCTCCCCGCAGCACCGAGTTCGCCATGCTCGCCCCGCCTGCGACAGGCGAACTTGATCGAGCGTCACATGATGGTCGAGCCGTGTACACGGCGGAGCCGGGTGCGGGAGTAAAGAGGTCGCGACGGAACCGGAATCCCGGCAAACCGTCGCGCGTCGGCCGGGCCGGACCACGGCCTGAATGCGCTATAGTCGATCTTGAAAGTTTGCCGCACCTTGCGGTGACTGACGCTGCGTTGGTGGTCCAAGGAAAGACGCCCCACTACCCGTGGGGAAATGCAGGTGCAAGGCCTGCCCAGCGCTCACTCACGAAGCCCTTCCCCCCACCGGGGAAGGGCTTCGTCATGTTCCCCGTGTGCCGACCCGCTTCAGTCAGTGTCCTTGGTCGCTGACGTCGTGGAGGTATTGCAGGGTGAGCTTCTCGGCGTGGTGGCGGCGTTCAACGACTGCTCCACCGGCATCGGACCACCGGCGGTAGAGCTCGACGGCGGCGAGAAGGGCCTGTCCGGCCTCGTGGCGGTCGTAGCCGCACAGCGTCGCCTGAAGGTCGCGCGCCTCTTCGGGCGCGACGGTTTCGAGGTGGCGTACACCGCGGGGCATTGCGCCCACCCGGCGAGCCGCCAAGGGGCCGAGCACGGTCTCGCGCAGGTAGTTGAGGAAGCCAATGGTCTCGAACAGTTCACCGCGGCCGAGCTTCGTGGCGGCTGGCTCATCATCGTCGGCCCGCACCGCGGGGAACTCCGCGACCAGGACTGCGCGGTCAACTCGCCCTTCGAGCCGCACATCGATGCAAACGGAATCCTTCACACCTTCCGCAGCTGGTACCTCGAGTGGCTTGAGCAACGCGAGAGGGCAGCTCGGTGATCAAGGGCTGGTGACCCTGGCCCGCCCCACGCACAGCGGACTACTCAACCCTTCCCTTCAAAGGAACTGCACCCCAAGGGGCTTGGGCAGCGCGTCAGCCCTGCACGCTGGCCCCTCTTGTCAATCCTGCACGTTGGCCCCCTCTTGACCGTGGCGCTCACACGGGCCACACTCCCATCAATTGGTCTAGACCGGTCTAGACCAATTGATGGGAGGCATCATGTCAAAATCTGGTCGCCGTGCCGTCCCTCGTCACCAGGGGTCGGCGAAGTTGCGAGTATCGCGACTCGCCGGCTGCCTCGCAGCCCTGACGGCATGCTCGGTGCTGGTGTCGCCCGCAATGGCGAGTGAGGCCGGCGCGAAATCTACTGTTCTGACGACGCCTGAGGGGGCCCAAAGCGACGTCGCCGACCCACGCACGACCCTGCTACCGGTTCCGCAGAACTGGGAACCCGCAGGGGGGAAGCTCACGCTGCCGAATACGACCAGGGTCGTGATCGATCCGGCCACCGCCGACCGCTGGACCGTTGTCTCAGGCATGACGACAGAATCCGACCCCATTGTGTCGACCCGGCCGCTGCGCGAGGTCGCCCGGTATGCCGCTCGAGACATCGAGGCCCGCACGGGTGTCCGCCTACCCCTCACCCAAGCGAACAGCGCGAACGACAACGGCATCCAGGTGGCCCTCGATGCGGCTCTCGCACCCGAGGTCGGCCCCGAGGGGTACCGGCTGGAGATCGGTCGGACGGTGCGGCTCACCGCGCCCACGGCCAGCGGTATCTACTACGGGTCGCGCAGCCTGATCCAGCTGCTGGTCGGGAGCGCCGACCAACGCACCCTGCCCACCGGTGTCCTCACTGACCGCGCCAACACCACCGTGCGCATGAACACGATCGACGTGTCCCGTGAGTACTGGGAGCCGCGCGCCGTGGCCGACGTCATCCGACAGATGGGGTACCTCAAGCAGAACTACCTGGTTCTTCACGTCGATGACGCCGAGGGTTTCCGACTCAACAGCCCCAAGTACCCCGGGCTGGCCGAGCCAGGCTTCAGCTACGACCGGGCTGACATCGAGAGTCTCGACCGGATCGCCCGGGAGAACAACGTGACCCTCGTTCCAGGTTTCGAGCTGCCGGCCCACGTCTCACCCAAGTCGGCCTACTTCCACGTCGGCATGGCAGACGGGCCGCGTGAGGTCGAACCGGGGTTCGGTGAGCGCGACACGGGCGCGACTCCGCAGAACACCTGCCAGGGCTACAGCTACAGCCACCTGACCGACGACTTCACGTTCAACCTCATGAACCCGAAGGCCCTCAAGGTCTCCCAGGAGATGCTCGACGAGTTCCTCCCCTGGTTCTCCTCGCCATGGGTCCACCTCGGTGGTGACGAGATGCCCCCGAACATGAACCGCTGCCCCGCTCTGGGGGACTACGTGGCCAACTCGAACGGCAAGTACGCCACAACGGCCGATGTCGAGATGGAGTTCATCAATGAGGTGAATGACCACGTTCGAGCCCAGGGCCGCACCTCGGTGATCTACAACGGCTCCGAGGCGTCGGCGCGCAACATCCCGCTCGACACCAACATCATCGTCATGGACTGGACCGGCAGTGGAACCGCCGCCCACCTGAAGCCCTACGACAAGATCGTCGCTGACAGCAGCTTCCTCTACCTGGTGCCGGCCCGTTCAGGCCGCCCCAACCAGCAGCGCATCGCCCAGACGTGGACCACACCCACCGACCCGAAGATCCTCGGCTGGGGCATGCACGTCTGGGGTGACGACTTGGGCTGGGCTGAAGGCCAGTGGCTCGAGTCGCTGTCGATCATGCCGAGAGGTCGGGTCGCAGACCGGCAGTGGAACACCCGCCCGCGCACCCAGACGGAATACGCGGCATACGAGGCCACCATGCAGACCATCGGCACCGCACCGGGATACACGAGCATCCAGCAGCCCAACGCCACCACGAACGCCCGACCGATCCACCAATACGTCATGGATCCGGAGTTCCCCCGTGGCACCTATGACGCGCACACGTCAAACAACCGACGCGGAATCATCGACCGATGCGACCTCAGCGGGATGACCCCGCTGTTCGTCTCGACGCGCTCAGCCACCGACCCGGACAAGGGCCAGGTGAAGGTCATCGACTCCGGCGGCTACTGGCTCGGGGCCTCCAACCTGACCGGACCCTGGTCGGTCACCGGCACCGCCAAGGTGAGCGGAACGGTGACTCTGCTCGGCCAGGTCGACTCCACGAACCGGGTCACCCTGAGCCCGACCGACGTCACCGTGCGCTGGAACGGTGTGACCCAGAGCTTTGGTCGTGGCCTCGGGTCAGGGCAATGGGCCGACTTCGCTCTCACCAGCGACGGTTCGACCATCACGCTGTATCTCAACGGTGAGCGCGTCGGCACCGTCACCAGTGAGCTGACGCTGCCCCGCTCGCGGATGCTCTACGGCGCGTCCGGCACGACTCTCGCCGCCCTGGACATCTACGCACAGCACCTCACGGCCGACCAGGTGTCCTCCGTGCGGACGCAGCGTCCCGAGGCTGTTTGCGCAACCTACCCCGCGGCGCCGACACTGCCCGCGCCTCGGCCTGCCGGACCACCGACACGTAGCTGAGGAGGGCCCTACTGCTCATCGCTCAGGATCTCGCCCGTCCTCGACAGTCCCGCAACGAAGATCGCGACGACGAGCCACGAGCATCTCCTGAGTCTGCCTCGGTGTGCCGAAATCGAAACAGGGCGGCTAGACCTCGTATACGAGACTAGCCGCCCTTCACCGTCGTGGTGCCCGTGCCGTTACCGGAACCGGTGAGGAGGACATTGCGAGCGCTGTTCTGTCCGGCCCACAGGAATCCGTGGCCGGTGGGCGTCAGCGCCAGCATGTCCGTCGGTCGCACGGCGCGGTGGTCGGGCTGGTCCCGAACGACCGACCAGTCGTCGGTGTTCAGGATCAGGGGCTTGGCGCAGTCGGACGAGGAGGGGTCCCCTCCGATGTGCAGGGTGACCGGAACGCCGGTGACGCTCCCGAGCTGGCGGGCCAGCGATCGGGGATGCGCCGAGCCGTTCGACCTGCCGGGCCAGGGCGTCGCGCGCGGGCGCGGCTTGTTCAGATTCTTCAGCCACATCAAGTGGACGCAGATATCTGCTGAGCCAGAGCTCGCCTCGACAGCCAGCCGCCTCCAGGCTCATGGTCCTTCCACGTCCGCGGCCACCATCAGTGCCGTCACTTCTCCTCGACATCCACAAGTCTGTTGATCAGCAACTGACTCCCGAACGAGTCGACAATCGTTGTCCCCCCGGAGATCAACGAAACCACGGTGTCGACATGGCCGTCCCGCGCCGTGAGCGGCGCGGGACCCGAGTCACGCATCCGCACCCTGGCCCCAACCTTCATCGACCGGCTGCAGTGGCTGGACGCACTCCTTGCGTGCTGTCACAACAGGGAGCTCGGTCGTCGTGGAGGCGGGACAGCGCGCAGCAGCTCCCACAGGGGGCGGTGTCCGCCGGCCCAGGTGGCGAGGGTTGCCCGGTCCACGAGGTGCAGGCGCTGTGACTTGGCGAAGTCCTGGGCGGGTTTGGAGAAGCGGCCGTTGGTGACCAGGACAATGACGTCGCCTTTGTGGACGGGACGTCCGGTGCCGTTGAGGACTTGGAGGTCCGGAGTTCCGACGGCGGCTCCGTCCAGGCCGGCGCGGCGGTGTTTGCACTGGATGACCCAGCGTCGGCCGTAGGGGTCGGTGGCCTTGACGTCGGCGCCATTGTCTCCGGCGCCGCCGACCTGGACGGCATCCGTGCAGCCGTCGCGGTACATCAGGTCGCGTATGGCGTACTCGAAGTCGCGGTGATGCAGCTGGTCGAGGCGGGTCATCGGGTAGCGCAGGGTGCGGGCGCTCGCCTGGCGCTGCCGGGCCTGCTGAATCCGGGTGCGCTGCCACAGAACAGCGCCCGCAGCGACCAGCACAAAGGTGAGAAGGACGATCCAGAGGTGCCCGGCGAGCCAATGCAGCAGCCGGCCAACAACCCACAGAATGACGGCAATGAGCACCAGCGCCTCGCCGACGCGCAGTTGCCGGCGTTTGCGTGAGCGGGACGGTCGGCGGCGGGACGGGCGCCGGCCACTCACCGGCTACTCCGGTCCCACGGGATCGGGTAGGACACCGTGGGCCGTGGCCTGGGCACCGGGGTCTTGTTCCAGCCGGGGAACTTGACCGGGTACACGGTCGAGGAGGGCCTGGGTAACTCGCTCTTTCCGCCGGTATTGCTGTTCGGGGCGTTCCCGATCACGGCGACCGCCAGCCCGAACAGCACCAGGGTGGACATCTCCCGGCGGGCCCCCGCCGCCCAGCGCGAGTACCCCCGCACCTTCGTACCGTTCCGCCGTATATACCCGTTGACCCACGGCATTGCCGTTCCCCCTCCCCCACGGGCTGCGCCTCCTTGCGCAACCGACCCATCAAACCAACTACCACTGACAACACATCAGGAGGAGATCACTTTCGGTCATGCAGGGCGGATCGTCTGAAAAGGGAGGTCACAACCTGTTCCTGAACCTCACGGACGATGCAGGGCCGGGATTTCGTGCAAGGCGGCTCGTGCGCTCTGTCGGGCTTCCCTCCCCTCGGGGCGGTGCGGCCCGCTCCGAGGCTGGCGTAGTCGCCGCGAACGCGCGTGTACGACACTGACGTAATGGATCAGCTTGAGCGGACCGTTGATGCCGTCCGCGCCACACTGGGGCCCGAGCTCGTCGGCACGTACCTCCACGGGTCTGCCGTGCTCGGGGGTCTCGCCCCGGCCAGTGACCTGGACGTCCTGGCCGTCACACGCAGAAGTCTGGGAGACCGTCAGCGGCGGTCCCTGCTGAGGGCGCTGCTGGAGATCTCCGGCCTGACGTCCACGGTCCGGCCGGTCGAACTCACCGTCGTTGTCCAGTCCGAGGTCCGCCCCTGGAGGTTCCCCCCGGCCGGGGACTTCCTCTACGGGGAGTGGCTGCGCGAGGAATACGAAGCGGGCGGGATTCCGCAGCCCGGCCCGATGCCGGACCTGGCCCTGGTGATCACGATGGCGCTGGCGGGTGACCGCCCCCTGGCGGGCCCGCGTCCGGCCGAGGTGCTCGACCCGGTGCCGCACGCCGACCTCGTCCGGGCGAGCGTCGCGGGCATCCCCGAGCTCCTGGCCGAGCTGGATGAGGACACCCGCAACGTCGTGCTGACCCTCGCACGCATCTGGACCACCCTCGACACGGGCGAGATCAAACCGAAGGACGCCGCCGCCGACTGGGCCCTCGCCCGCCTGCCCCCGCAACACCGCCCCGTCCTGGAGCACGCACGGAACCTGTATCTCACCTGCCGCTACCAGGACGAGGTATGGAGCGATGAACTCAAGGCCCAGATCCGTCCGCATGCCGAGGACGTGCTCACCAGGATCAACGACCTGCGCCGCAGGCAGGAATGAACGAGCAGCAGGACGCGGCTGCACCCACACATACAGCTACGCGGAACGATGCAAGGCCGGACCAGCCGTGGGAGAGTGTTCCACGGTGAGCGCCCTTCTCGGACAAGTCGGTCACGAGTAGTCGGGCTCGATGTAGTCGATCCCGGTGAACTCCACGACGAGGCCGTCGGCGCGGACCGGATGGTCGCCGCGGCATCCTTCCTGTCCGGAATCGTGATGCCGGCTCCCTGGCCAGCGGCCTGATCGCCCGCACCTCCGGCGAGTGGCTCGCACTATCCGCTTTGGATGTCATCATCTGCCTCTGTGCGAGTGTCGCTTCGGCCGACCGGACGATCACCCGGTTTCTCGGTATGCGGGACGAGGACCTCGACGACGCCTACCTCCGCGAATTCCCCCACGCCTTCGGTGCCGCCGCCCCCGGAGCCCAGAAGGCGGCCCTGTGAGAACCCGCTCCAGGGCGTGGCCCTCCCAACTGCCCCGGTGCCGGCACGCCGCACGGCTCACGCCCACGCCCGATCCCCAGCCCCGTCCCTGTCCTCCAAAGGACGTCATGCTCCTCGACGCCGACGCTCTCGCCTGGAGTCTGCGCAGCTGTACGAGATCACGACCGCTGCGACCGCTCCTGGAGGAGACCGCACGCGCCGGAGACACCACCAGCTGGCCGCTGATTCGCAAGCACACGCCAAACCTGCCCCGGCTTCACCGCGACGACGAATACATCATCCTGTGGCTGGTAGACGAGGACCGCCAGGAAGGCGAACCGCTGCTTTCTTCGCTGTTGACGGTCAGAGACCCACGGATGCACTCGCGTTTCCCGGCGATTGCCAAACAACTCGGCCCCTCCACCGGCCACGCTTCCGCCCAGCAGCGCACCGCATGGAGCTGCGATGTCTTGAAGGTGCACCAGCACTGGCGCTGACGCCCCGATCGAGCTAGTGCTGAGTTCCTCAAAGGCAGTACACATAGCGGCGGCGTAAGCGGCGGGTGGGTGGGGTGGGTCTGCCCCAGATCCAGGGGCGGGCTCGGGCGTTGAGTTGGGCTGTCGCGAGGCGGGTGGCCTGGTCGATCTCGTCGGGACCGACGCAGGACTGGCCGGCCAGGGCGGCTTTGCGGAAGATCCGCCACCACCCTTCCTGCAGATTCAGCCAGCAGGCGCCGACCGGGATGAACACATGCCGGATGCGGGGGTGGTCCTCCAGCCAGGTGCGCGTCGAGACGCTGTTGTGTGAGGACAGGTTGTCGGTGACCACGTAGATGTCACCGACCGGGTTGGCATCCTCGAGTTTGTGCAGGAATTGCTGGTAGAAGGCGCTGTTGCGCGACGACGCGGTCATCGTGATCTCCTGCCCGTCGGCTATGCGCAGGCCGCCGTAGACCCAGGGGTTTTCCGGTCCGCGGCTGTAGTCGATCTCGTTCTTGATCCGGTGTCCGTCCGGCGACCAGCCCGGCGCCGGCGGGAAGGTGCGCGGGATCACCGGTCCGAGCTCGTCGGCGCAGACGACCGTC
>NZ_JBHVFU010000109.1:0-13371 GCF_042801455.1 Streptomyces sp. NPDC057565
AGGGCCGTGATCGTTGCCTTCAGCCAGTCCTCGGCGTCAAACCAGGACAGTGCGACCGCCCTCGTCATCGCTGGGTCGGCGCCGTTCCGCGCGCCGACGGCCTCGCAGACGCGCACCACCTCGTCCATGGCGATGTCGTCCGGCGCCGGCGGGAACCGGTCCGGAACCTCCTGTACCCACAAGGCGGGGACCATTGCGAACATCTGCATGGCCACAGCCGCCCGCGCGGGCAGCACCCCGGCGAGCGCGACCGGCGATCCGCCCCACTCGACGCACGCGCCAGCCAGCACCGCCGTCATGGCGAACGTGCCATGGAGGGTCGGCAGATGCGGGGCCAGCGCCTCGACGGCCGCCGTGAGTGCCGCCGGGCCGCCCGCACGGGAGGTCTCCTCCACTGAGGCCAGCGCACGACGGAACCCTTCCTCGGATCCCGCACACATCTGCGCGATCAGTTCGTCGACACACCTGAACACGGCCTCGGACATGGCCGCGACGCTAGCAACCCGCCCCGCGCGCGGCAGGCCCGAGGTGCCGCGCGCGGAGCGGGCGGGGCTCAGGTAACCAGCACCAGCGCACCGCTTTCAGTACCGGTCCCGACCTCGCATGAATTGCTGACGCAGAGCGACAAGATCCCATGGGCATCCAGGAATACGCGACACCTCAACACGCGAGCCCACCAGTCCCGGTGGCGAACCTGGTCTACAAGCGGGTCTCGACCGACCACCAGTCGACCGCCCGGCAGAACCTCGTCCTGGCCGAGGCCGGCATCGAGGACCCGGTCGTCTTCGAGGAGGACGCGGGCACCTCCCGCCGCCTCCACCCGCTCCAGCGTCCGAAGTCTCCTACCAGATGGTCCGCAGCTACGTCGCTGCCCGCCGCGAGGAAATCCGGCTGGAGGCCGGCAAGGGTGTGGTCGACGCGTTCTGCTACCGACTCGCCACTACCCGAGCACGCACCGAGCAACAGGCAACCGCCTGAGCTGCCGAGGTTCAGATGTGGGCCCGGATCTGCTTCACCGGATGGCCCAGTCGGTCCGCCAGCGCCGTCAGCTCTTCCTCGCTGAACCAGAGGCGTTCGGGGTTCCAGATGGCGATCTCAAAACGGGCGAAACCACAGGGCCAGTCGTATTCCAGGGCGTCCAGAGTGGTTGAACCTCCGCAGCATGGGACCTCGGTCGCGAGCGTGGCGAAGCCGTCCTCGCAGTGAGCCTCAAGGAGGTCGCCCCACCACTCCGTGTCGATGGACGCTTGGCACAAGGGGCAGCCGATGTTCTCCAGGTTGCCCCCACAGTCGACGACGGTCACCACGTCGTGCCACGTCACGTCGATCTCCACGTCCACGCCGTCGGCAGCTCCGGGAGTCAGCTCCTCAACGAGCGCGATGACGCGATCAACCGCATCATGATCCGGCTGCCACCGCGGATCACTCGGAATGATCGACAGGACGTCGTCGCTCATAGCTTCCCCACCTCGCCAGGCCACTGCCACGACGCGATGCTATCGATCACCCGTTCTGGGGCGGCACTCCGTCCTGGACCCGACGCGCGACACGGGTCAACAGGGCGTTCCTAGAACTCGGCAACATTCCAGAACCGGCCCAACATCAGTCTGAGACAGCGTCACCCACCATGAGATAACGCCTCATGACAGCAAAACCGACCCCCAACCTCTCACCTCACGTCAGTCAAGAACCCACCATCAACCACCCACTGACCAGCAGCAAAACCCCACAACCACGACCTTGACCACTGACTCTCACCACCACTGACGCCAAACCGAGAGATCGCAACTACAGGACCTGCTCGTTGAAGCCTGCCAGCCGCCTGGCGTGCTTGGGCAGCAGCTGCGGTTCGAAGGACCCGTCACGGTCCCTCGGAACGGCCAGCGTGACCGCCCCGGCATCGGTCAGCACCGTCTTCGACGACGTGCCGTTGCGGCTGTTGCCCGAGCCGCGGCCCCCGGGATCGTGCTTCTCGTATCCGAGGTGGTCGGTCATCTCCGCGTCCAGGGCCCGCTCCAGCACGGCCCGGGTCACCTCCGTCAGCAGCCCGCCCTCACCCAGCAGGGCAGCACCCGAGACGTCGGCGCGGTCCATCAGCCGCTCGACAACCTCATCCACGAGCTTGTCCTCGACCGGTTCAACGGCCGGGATCTCGTTGTCGTTCATGTCCGTCCCTCCCGGCTGGTCAAAGGCCCAGGTCAGGGCCCCGGCCAGCCTGTCACATCACGGACTTACACGATCTTTCAGACATGCTCCCGCTTGACGCCGGTTCGATGGGTCCGGATCTCCACAAGCGAGATGGCGATGACCGCCAGCGTCATAGGAAAGGCGATCGTGTTGGCCACTTCGGGCCGGTCGACGGCCCGCAGGAGGCTCGCCGCGTTGGAGATCAGGAAGAGGGACAGTGGCAGGTACCTCCGCCATGCCGGGATGCCGGACATGCGGGCGACGACCACGGAGCACCACAGGGTGAAACAGAAGACGGCTATGCCGACGGCTGCGACCACGAACAACATTCCGAATTTCTCCCGTCAGCCGCCGGATCCAGATATAGGGGCGGTCTTGTCTTCTTGAAGGCTTGGTGCGGAGGTGGTGCCCCGCGGCCGTGCACCGTGGGGCACCACCTTATTCATCGCCTGTCAGTGCGGGCTGTCAGCCCTTCGTGTAGACGATGTGGTAGCTGGACACGTAATTCCTTGAGGTTCTCGCCCAGCTCCAGCCGCCGGTGCGGGTCCACTTGATCCCGGTGAACGCGATCCGGTAGGTGGTGCGGTCGCGGTAGGAGTATTGGTAGCGGGTCTCGAAGGTGGCCAGGATCTTCTGCCGACCCCAGCCGTACCAGGCCACGACCTTGCACTTGAAGACGTACTGCTTGCGGTAGCGGTACTGGCGCTTCCAGGCGGTGATGGGCAGGGGGCCCTTGTCACCGCTGACCACGTCCCAGATCCAGTGGTAGTTGTAGTTCTGCCAGCTTCCGTAGCTCCACGCCGTCGTGCGCAGCACGGTGGTGAAGCTGCGCCCGGTCCAGGCGTGCTTGGGGACGCGGCAGGTGGCGCAGCCGGTCACGTCGTCGTTGTTGACGGGATCGGCGCAGGCGTAGTCGTAGGCGTTGCAGCTGCCTCCGGGTACGGGGTCGGCGGACAGGAAGCGTCCGGTCGTCGGGTTGTAGAGCCGGACTCCCATCAGGGTCAGGCCGGTGAGGGTGTCCGTGGACTTGTGCATGCCGCCGTGCCAGGCGTAGCGGACCCCGGACTGCTCGTCTGTGCGGTTGCCGTACTCGTCGGTGCTGAGGACAGTGGGGGCCTGCCCGCTGGGCAGCTGCATGACCACGTCACCGTGGAGATTGACGAGCTGCAGAACGGTGCCGCCGGTCTTGGCGGTGGTGGCCGCGAGCTGGCCGTCGAAACCGTTCACATTGCGGGTCAGAGCACCGGTGGCGGTGTCCTCGACGGTCCAGCGCGGATTGTCCGCGTCGGAGCTGTAATGGTTCAGCTTGGACTGCGCCTGGGTCCAGGTGCCGGAGACGTTGGACTCGACGGTCCATGCCCGGAAGCGCAGCTGGGAATCGAGAGTCCAGGTCTGCCGCTGCGATCCGGCGGTCTGCTGGCGCACGAGGTCGTTGTTGTAGTACGCCAGCGTGGTGCCGGGAGCCGCAGTGCTGCGGCCGAAGGCGTCGTAGGTGTAGCCCGCGTCGACCAGGCGATCGGCGCTGTCGTAGGTGTGGCTGATGGTCGCGCCACCGGTCGTGGTGCATTCCAGACCGGGGGTTGCCGCAGCGGTGGTCAGGGTCTTTCGGTTGGAGTTCTTGTCGAAGGTGTAGCTGCGGGTCACGCAGGTTCCGTCGACGGCGTCGTCCTCCGTCCGCACGAGGCGTCCGACCTTGTCGTAGCGGTAGGTCTGGTTGGAGGTCTGCCCGACGGAGCCGGTGTACGCGGCGCGCTGGCCGTGGACGGTGGGAACGAGGCTTTCGGAGAACAGGACCGCACCATCACTGTCACGCGTGTAGGCGCGCTGCGTGGGCTGGCCCGTGGGGTTGGTGCTCTGGCGCATGGTGTAGCCGCCGGGGACCTTCTCGGTCTGTACCTGCCCGTCGGCGTCGTAGCTGACGCTGAAGGTGCCGGCCACTGAGTCGGTGATCGACGTGGGTAGACCGCGCGGGTCGATCGATGTGTCGTAGGCGTACGCGGTGGTGGACGGAACGTTGTCGCTGACCAGGACCGGCTGGCCCTCCGCGTCGTACTGACTGGTCGTGGTGCCGCCGTCGGCGTCGGTGTACGACAGAAGGCGGCCGAGCTGGTCGTAGGTCTTCCTGATCGTTCCACCACTGGTGGAGGCGATCGTGGCTACCTTGCCGCTGGCCGAATCGTAGGTGGTGGTAACAGCAGGCACGGCAGTTCCGACGCCTCCGGTGACCGAAACGGTGCTCGCTCGGCCGGCGACGTCATAGCCGGTGCTCTTCACCCGGGTGCTGCCGTTGGCGGTCTCCGTCAGCTTGGAGGTCTCTCCCCAACGGTCGTACTCGGCGACCGTGGTCACCAGTTCCGTCGGGTTGGAACCTCCACCCGAGATCGTCGCGGTCGGCCGGGTTCGGCACACCTCGTCGGCCCACTCCGGACGGCCGCCACACACGCCCGTGCCACTACCGGTGTAGTAGTCGGTGATCAGCGTGCCGGCGTCGGATCCGTTGGAACCGGCCATGGTCCGGGTGATCTGCCGCCCGGCGTTGTCGTAGGTGGCCTTCTCCGTGATGGCCAGACCGCCGGGGTCCTGGATGGTGCTGGTGGCCTGTCCCTTCACCCAGTCGTAGACCGTCTGAGTGGCCCGCGGATCGGCCATGAGGGTGGGCCAGTTCCGCGGCTGGGCACCCTCGGTGTGCTTGGTGACCTTGTCCGAAACGCTGGCGGTGCCGTCCGTGGGCCGACCGGAGTCGTATTCATTGACCGTCTGATGACGGACGATGACTTGGCTGCCTGCTGCGGCGACCGTGGTGGTGCCGTCCTTGAGATCCGACTCGAGGACGACGCGGTGAACGGGGCCGAGAGTCTCCAGCTCCCGGGAACCGTCGGCGTTGTAGATGCCGCGGTTCGACAGCAGTTCCGCGCGTTCCGGGACCGGCAGGGCCTCGATACCGAGTTCGGCCAGCTCGGCCTTGTCGGCGGTGATGGTACCCAGGGCCAGTTCACGGTTGCGCGCCGACAACTCTCGGACGGCGTTGCCGAACTGGTCGTACTCCGTGGTGGTGACGTTCTTGCCCGGGTCCAGGGTGTTGACCTCGCGGCCCGAGGCATCGAGGTAGTGCACCATGGCACGGCGGTAGTCGCCCGCGACGAGGGCGGCACCGTCGTGCGAGGAAGGCGTAGCGTCCGCCGGGAAGATCGCCGTGGCGTCCGACGGAGCGTCGAGCTGCCCCCATGCCTTCACATCGCCGGCACCCATGGCCTGCGCGGCCTTGGTGCCGGTCAGGGCGACACTGTAGACCACGGCCGTCTGCGAGGTGCCGTTGGTCTCGTCGGCGGAGCCGGGCCTGAGAGTGGGGCGGGTTGCCTTGAGGAGCATCCCGTCCGCGGCCACCGGATCGGTGCCCACCTTGCCGTAGACGAACGTCCACGGCAGTTGGCCCGGCGGCTTCATCTGGGTGACACGGCCGGCACTGTCATAGCTGTAGGTCGTCTTCAGTGCCGGGGAGATGCGGGGATCCCAGGTCTCGCGCAGTCGGCCCGCGTCGTCGTAGGTGTATTTGGCCACGCTCGTCGCGGTGGCGGACGCGGCACCTGGGGTAGTCGCCCAGACCTTGATCTCCGAGACCTGGTCCTTCACGTCGCCGAAGGTACTGGCTGTGGCGGTGGTGGCGGTGGCGTAGACGAACTCCAGGACACGGCAGCCCTTGGTGGAGGGGTCGCTCTCACAGGCTCCCACGGTCACCGCGCTGGTGGCGGCGATGACGTGCTTGGGGCGCGCGAGGATTTTCCCCCCCACCGTGACGGACTCGGAGACGACCTCAGTCGTGGAGTTGGCCTGGCCGTCGATCAAGGACCGGGAGACTGTCCACGCCGTGGCGGACGGATCCACACGGCTGAAGGTGGTGACGCTGCCCTCGCTGTCGGAGAGGGTGAAGTCACCGCTGGTGAAAGAGCCCTTCAGCGTCAGGTTCTCGGAGCCGGGTTCGGGGACCCAGCCGGTCTTTGCGGCGTTGGCCGTGAAGGCCAGCGTCTCTCCGTCGGCGCGGACCACGTCGAGCGAGTTGGCCGAGGTCTTGCGCAGCTCGGAGTAGTCGGACTGGACGGTCTGTGCCGCTGTCCCGGCCAGCCATTCCTTGCCGAAGATGGCCGCCTGGCCGTCCTGCTGGCCTCCCGCTTGCGGGGTGCGGGAGGAGAAGCTGCGAGTGACGGTCATGTCGAGCACTGACAGGTCGGTGCCGGACAGCGTGTAGTCGCCGGTGAGCAGATTCACCGAGCCCGGACCGGCTTCGGCGGTCGCGGCGCCGTCCGCGTCACGGTCCACCACGACGGTGAGCGGCTGTGTGGCACCGTTGGCTCCGCCAGGCCCGGCGAAGTCGGCCTTGATCTGGATCGAGCCGTCCGGGTTGACGGTGTCGGTCGTGTTCCACACCAGGGCAGCGTTCTTGCCGTTCGTGAGAGCGACCGGCCAGGAGCCCAGCGGATTGCCACCGGAGGTGACGTCGCCCGCCGGAATCGGGGTCCAGGAGTCCGCCTCGGACCGGCGCCAGGAGAACGACACCGAGTCGTACTTTGCCGCCTCGGCTTCGGCGACCAACGGCAGGCGACGTGCGGTGCGCTCGCCGTCGGCAGGCTGGACGAATCCACCGGGGCCTGCGTGGAAGGTGTACTCGGCTGCCTCGGACTTGTTGTCCGCCTTGTCTGCGGAGCGCACCTGCAGGGTGTGCGTACCGTCCTTGGGGGGCGTGACGGCGATGGTCTTGCTGGTGCTCGAGCCACCCGTCGGCACCTTGGTCCAGGTGACGCCGTCCAGAGACCACTCCAGCCAGTTGTGGTCGGAAGACGGCGGCGTGACCGTGAAGTTGCCGGCCTGGCCCGCGCCCTTGACCCACTTGTCGCTCGGGTAGTCCGTCGAGGTGATGCTCAACGGAGCAGAAGGCGCCTTGGAGTCGACCGAGAAGGTCTTCCACTCGGACCAGCCGGTGTTGTAGTGGGTGCCGTCATACGGGCTGGTGCGGAACTTGTAGGTCTTTCCATCCGCGAGCACTCCGGACGGCACGGTGACCGAGGCGACCTGTCCCGACGGCACGAACGGCGACACCAGGACATTCCCGACCTGGGCGTTGGTGGCACTGTCGTAGATCTGGAAGGTGCCGTTGACCTTGTCGCCGTTGGCGTCGACGAAGGTGTCCCGCAACGTGGGCGTGGTGGTGTTCACCACGTAGGCGCCGCTGTAGGAGAAATAGGGGGGCCCGGCCTCCTGCTTCGTGCCCGTCCGCGGCCGGTAATTATAGGTGACGGTCAGCTTCGGCGGGTTGGAAGCCGCGTTGGCGGAGTTGATCCGCTTCCATTGGGCCGTGATGGATTCGTCCGAGGCGTAGAGCCCCATGTGGCCGCGGCTGGCCTTGGCCGATGCCCATTCCTGCACCAGGGTGGTCACGTCTGCGTTGATCCAGCCATCCGGAGCCGACGTGCAGGCGGTGTTGCCACGGGTCTCGGTGGAGGTGGCCTTCTTCGCCAGCTTCGCCGGCTGCGACGTCCAGCGTGAGGAGGTCGACGCGGCCGCGGTGGACCACACCTCCCATGGGTAGGCCTTGCAGTCGGTGTTGCCGGAGTGGAAGTTCCACAGACTCAACTTCGCGGCCGAGACCAGGGAGTCAGCGATGGGTGCCGTGTTCCACGAGATGAACGACCGTGCCGTGCGGAAGGTCCCGTTGGCGTTCTTGGTTCCGGGGTTACCCAGGTCCAGCTCGGTGTCGGCCGACCAGTCGACCGTTTCGCCCTGCTGGACATAGGTGTCGAAGACGTTGCTGAGCGACGACGTGGACGGGTCGACAGTCACCGGGTACTTCGTCGCGGGGTCGGCGAGGAAATCGGCGTCCGGTGTGACCACGAGGTCGACGCCATCCTCACGCTGGAGGACCTTGAGCCCGACCCGGGCCTTGTGGGTGTGTTCGCCGGAGACCGGGTCGGTGCTGGCGTCCCACATCACGGGGGCCGGCATGACAGCGCGCTTCTTCTTGCCCGACTTCTTATCGGTGAAGAGCAGACTGCCGTCCTTGAGCTGCCTGACCCTCAGGCCCTTCGCGTCGAGCGGCAGGGTGTAGGAATAGCTTTCGGCTGTCGGCCGCTTGTCGATTTCGACGAACTGCTCGAATCCGGTACGCGTCGCCTCGACGACGATGTCGGCGTCGGGGAGCGCGTTCTCGTAGCGGGCGGTCGTGCCCTTCAGCTTGGGTTCCGGCAGACCGCCCTTCCAGCGAAGCGTGACCTGCTCGGCCCCGGCGCCCAGTGTCACCAGGTCACGGGCTGGCGCGTTCTTGGCCGCTGCCAGAGACCGAGCGGGAGTGCCGCTCTTCCCGGCGAGTGACAGCCCCTGGGGGTGGGCGATGGATGCGATCGTGCCGTCCGGCTTCTCGGCCAGGTTCACGTCGACGTCGGTCCACTGACCGTCGCTTTGGAAGCGGACCGGTCCGCTGAAGAGCTCTGTCGTGAGCGAGCCGTCCTTGTTCGCCCATGTCGTGGAGGTCTCCGTGCGCTCGCTGAGCGCTTCCACGCGGTGGCCGGCAAGGCGTGCGGTCACGCGGGCGGACGGGATGTCCGCTGCCTGCGTCACCGACTTCAGGTCGGCCTGCGATGTCTTGGCCGGCTTGTCCTTCGCCAGCAAAGCGACGGCATCGCCCGTAGCAGCGACGGTGAGTGCCGCTTCAGCGACGAGCAGGCCGACCAGGGCCATAGCTATGCGGGGCAAGGCGTTTTTGCGCTTGTGCAGGGCAAGTTCGGTCCCCTCCCAGTCATTGACTGGAGGAGGTGTTGGATCGGGTCTCACCGTGAGCTGACTCCTCGTTCGAGACGGGCTTTGCCCAAGATCCGATCAAATGTTCGGCCATTGACGGAACTAAGATCTTCACATCAAGAAGGTGAGATCTTCACTTGCGCCAGGGACGGACGGCGCGCGTTGAAACAACGGGTACGGGGGCCGAATGTCAGAGCGGGTCGGGTCGCACGCACGCATGACCAGAAGAGTGCGACCGTCTAGGCCTGACGGCACAGACCGCGGATCGATCGCAGCGCGGCTGTCACTCATTGGCCTCTCCGCGGCAACGGCTCTGACCTTCCTTGCCGTCTGGCACGACCTTGAGGGGCACGAACTGGGTCGCAGTGCGGTCGCGCTGGGCATTCTCGCTCCCGGAATGCTGCTCGCGGTGGTGCTCGGTCAGTACGCCAAGCGCCGGTCGCATCGACGAGGGCTACTGCTTCTCACGGCACAGACGATCCTCACGTACCTGCCCGTCCTGGTCTTCAAGGAGGTCTGGCTGAGTGCGCTGGGCCTGCTGCTCGGCGCTGCCCTGGCCTTTCTGCCGCGGCCCGCAGGGCTTGTCGCCGCCGCGGCCGTCGCGGCAAGCGGGCCGCTGGTCATCTTCGCGTTGCCGGTCGACAACCGGACTGCGGTCTACGTGGCCGCCCGCACCGTGGTGATCGGGCTGGTGGTCTATGGAATCGTTCGACTCGCCTCCGTCGCCGCCCAGGCTCACGCCATGCGGCATCAGTCAGCCCGGCTCGCCGTGCACCGTGAGCGGACACGAGTCGCTCAGGACCTGCATGACATCCTCGGCTCCGCGCTGTCGACCATCGCGGTCAAGAGCGAGGTGGCCGGGCGGCTCAGCGACCCGGTAGCCATGCGAGCGGAACTGGTTGAGATCGCAGGCCTCGCGCGCCAAGCGGTTGGGGAAGTGCGCGGGATGGCCCGTGATCACATAGCGCTTTCCTTCGCAGAAGAGTTGGCTGCCGCTCACGCCGCCCTGGAAGCCGCGGGGATCGACGTCCGCCTTCGCGACTGCCGTCCTGCACTTCCAGCCGGCCTCGAAAACTGTCTCGGCGCGGCCCTGCGCGAGGGCGTCACAAACATCCTTCGCCACAGTGCCGCGCGACTGTGCACCCTAGAGGTCACAGAGGCGGAGGGCGCCGTGAAACTCTCGATCGAGAACGACGGCGTCAGCGTCACCAACAACCTGGACGAGCGGCACGGAAGCGGACTGTCAAACCTCGCCATACGTGCCGCGACCCTGGGTGGCGTCCTGACTTATGGGCCCACGGCTCCGGGCTTCCGCATCGCCATCTCCGTACCCGTCCACGCACCCGTGAAGCAGCACCGGCTGTCCGCGGCGTAATGCCGACCACTGCGCTCAGATCCAGTCCTGGCGCTCGGCGATACGGACTGCGTCCACCTGCGTACGCGCGTGCAGTTTGCTCATGGCCGACGACAAGCGATTGCGTACCGTGCCAACACTCAGGAAAAGGTGCACCGCGATCTCTCTGGCGTCTGCACCGTCTCCGACCATGCGCAAGATCTCCGCTTCACGCTCAGTGAGGGGGCATACGGCAGACGTCCACACGTCGTGCAGGAGAGCCGGGTCGACCACCCTGCCGCCCGTCGCGACTGTCCTGATCCCCTCCGCGAGCTGTTTCGGCGTGGTCGACTTGAGCAAGAAGCCGGGGATGCCGGCTGCCAGCGCGCGCCGAAGGTAGCCCGACCGGTCAAGGCCAGTCAGCATGAGCGCGCGACAACGGGGGACGCGCGCCTTCAGGGCTTCGGCAGCGGACAGCCCATCCAGTCCGGGTAGACCGATGTCGAGAACCGCCACATCCGCCCGGTGCTCGATGGCCGCCGGCACAACAGCGTCTCCCGAGGCGACATGAGCGACGACCTCGATGCCGAATTCCGCGTCCAGCAAGGACACCAACCCGGCCCGGACCACGTGCATGTCCTCCGCTACCAGCACCTTCAACACCCGTGCAGCATGGGCCATTCCGCTGTACATCGCAAGCTGCTACCTCTGGCACCAGTCCCAAGCCGGTCCACAACCGCTCCGGCCAGCCGGTCGCGGAACTCCGAACAGCACCGAGAAATCGAAACCCGGATCGTCCAGTTCAACGGGCTCGGACCCAGCGGAACAGCCAATACTGACTTCGGCTCGTCAGGGTGAACTGTCTTGGTGTGGTGGCTGTATCTCGTGGTGTGTGAGGTATGCGGATGGCGGCGGGCTGACCGCTGCAGGGCGGCGGCGCCGGGAGACGGTGCGGATGCAGGCGGCCGAGCCGTTCGAGCAGGACATGTGCCGCTGGGGTCTTGTCAAGTTGCGTGTGTGGCAGGTGAGTTGTGGCGTACTGATGGCGCTCGGGTGCCGCGCCGTGCACGGTGCTCAGGCGTGCGCGGCCGCGCCGGTGACGGTCTTCCAGAGGCAGAATCGTTCGGTCATCTCGGCACGATAGTCACTCGCTGTGATCAGATGCCGGCGGGGCCGGAAGAGTGTCGAGATCCTTGAGAACGCGGCGAGGAATCTCTACGCCGCACCCGTTGAGCGGAAGTTCTTCATAGCCCTCTCGCGCTGCCTCGTGGGCTGATGGCTGTTCTCTGCACGGTTGTTCAAGTACTTCGAGCTGCGGTGCTCCACCGAGGGCATGACCTCGCGGTGGGCGACGCCGTAGCTGCGGAGCTTGTCCGTGACGAGTACACGGGATACGTACTCAAGATCCTTCAGCAGCATGCGGAAGAAGCGTTTCGCAGCCCGGCCATCACGCTTGCTCTGCACCAGAATGTCCAGGACGTTGCCGTCCTGGTCGACGGCCCGCCAGAGATACCGCCACTTCCCGTTGACTTTGATGAACACCTCGTCCATGTGCCACTTGTCGCCCGGGCGGGGCCGACGGCGACGCAGGTTCCGGGCGTAGGCGGGGCCGAACGTCGCGCACCAGGCACGGACCGTCTCGTACGAGACCGTGATGCCCCGCTCGAACAGGAGCTCCTCGACCTCCCGATACGACAGTGGGAAACGGTGATACAGCCACACCGCGTGACCGATCACCTCGGCCGGGAACCGATACCCCTTGTACGACGGCGCCACCTCGGACTCCACGACCGGCCCCTCCCGCAACGATCACCATCAAGAGCCTCCCACGCCCCTTCGGCAACCTGACAGAGCCGCCTGGCCGCCTGTGCGACCGCTCTGCTCGTATCCACTCCCCCCGGTGCGCAGGTCGGCCCGCTACTCGTACCGATACTTCAGCGAGTCCGCCTCCGCCTGCTCGATGTCGGCGATCGTCAGCTCCGGCATCCGCAGTTGGGCCAGCGTCACCTCGGCCGAGGCCGGCTGGGCGTCCGCCGGCAGCCACTGCTCCGGCTTCCAGGCCCCGCTGCGCAGCAGCGACTTGGGGCAGTGCGGGTAGACCTCCTCGATCCCCAGCACCAGCGCGCTGGCCGGCGGCTTGCCCACGGCGGTCAGCTGCGACAGCAGGTCTGGGCGGGTGGAGACGCAGGCCCGGCCGTTCACCCTGAGCGTCGTGGTGCGCCCCGGGATGACGAACAGCAGTCCGGCCCGTCCGGTGGCGATGACGTTCTGCAGGGTGTCCAGCCGCTTGTTGCCGGTCGCGTCCGGTATCGCCACCGTCCGTGCGTCCAGGACGGCGACGAACCCGGCGGGGCCGCCGCGCGGGGAGACGTCACAGTTGCCCTCGGCGTCCGCGCTGGCGACCAGGACCAGCGATGAGCAACCGATCAACCGCCGAGTCTGCTCGGTGAGTTCGGTCGTCTGCTTCCGCACGGCCGCGTCGCTGGGGAGTTCGTAGACCCGGCGCAACGCCTCCTGGTCAGGCACGGCGTCGAGGCGGAGCGAGTCGAAGGCACTGTCGGCAAGGGGTGTCGTCATGCCTCCGACCCTAACGAGCCGAGCTGCGATTGATCTTGGTCGAGGACGGCTCCGACGCCGTGATCACACCAGCCACACCAAGATCATCGCACCGCCGGCCGGCGAGATGGCTCAGATGCGGGAGCGCAGCCACCGTTTGTTCTGCCTTTCCAGAACGAGTAGTGCCACCCGCAGCCGCCGTAGTCGTGGGGCCATCGTTTGCACGGGCGGCTGACTAGGTCGTACCTCTTCGGGACGGCGTCGCGTACCAGACCGGCCTTGTCGGCCAGGTACGACAATCGCCCCTGACCGGCCTTTCAAAGGCGCCATCGTCGGCGGTCGGCTGTGGGGCAGCGCCCCCTCTGGCTGCTAGCCCCGCGGACGCCCCCTCAACGCCGCAGCCTGACCGACCGTGAACCGCAGCCCCGGAGTGCCGAAAGGGACAAGTTCACGAGAAGGACAGCGACAGAAGGACGACTCAGGAGGCGGACGGCTCGATCTCCCCCGCA
>NZ_JBHVFU010000110.1:0-12838 GCF_042801455.1 Streptomyces sp. NPDC057565
CACGGCGCACGCCGACACAGTGGGAGCACTCAATGTTCTACGGGCCGGGCTGGTCCGTCGCAACGCCCACACGGCATAGCGAGAAGCCCCGTCCCTTCAGGACGGGGAGGAGTCACCGCTGCCCTCTACGTCGTCGCCCGCTCTACGGGCACAGTGCACGCCGTGGGCTGGTGGAGCCGTTCCTGCCCGATGGGACCGAACCGGCGGTGCGCGGCCGCAGCCGTACGGCCGCGGCCCTGGGGGAGGTGCTGCCCGCCAAGGGGGGAGCAGATTTCAGTGAGCGCCGTACAGCACCGGGCAATCCGTTTGAGCGGCGCTTCGTTCAGGTCTCCTCCGAGTGGGGCGATTCCTACCAGGCGCTGCCGGCCCTGTCCGAGATGCCCGAGGCGTTCGCGCTGCCCGGTGCGGCGTACCTGCAGCAGCTGGATGATCTGGCCCACCCCGTGGACTGGACCGCCCGGCTGGTCATCACTCCCGGTACCAAGGCGGAGGCGAAGACCCGGCCGGCCCGCCGACAGCGCTTGCGAAGAACGAGGCGGACAACGACGAGTTCCGCGATCAGCTCACCGCCTCGGCCCGCGAGGTCGAGATCCGCGCCATGGTCACTCTTGCGGTCTGGGGTGCCACCACGGGCGAAGCCCAGGGCCGTGCGGCCGCCCTGTCCAGTGATTTCGGCGCCACCGATTACACGTTCTCCCGTCCGGTGGGGGAGCAGACCAGCCTGTGGCACGCGATGCTGCCCGGCTGCCGCACCCCGCGGATGATGACCCGGAACGCCCAGTACCTGCTCGCCCGGGACTTCGCGATGGCCATGCCCTGGTGCGGCTCCCAGCTCGGCGACGAACGGGGCGGCCTGTTCGGGCTGCGGCTCGCTTCCGGCGGTGCCTGCCCGGTCATGGTCGACCCGGCCCGTGGGCCCCGGGAGAACGCGTCGGCGTCGATGGCGTTCATCGGCGAGCTCGGCGCCGGCAAGTCCATCGGCTTGAAGTCGGCGGACTACAACGTCCTGGCCCGCGGCCACCAGCCCGGCAAGCCGAACAGCCGCGGGCGCGCCGTCATCGTTGACCGCACCAAGGAAGAGGAATGGGCGAGGTTCGCGCAAGCGTGCCCCGGCACCACCCAGGTCATCCGCATCGACCAGGGCACCGAAGTGTCCCTCGACCCGCTGCGCCTGTACGTGAAGGACAGCCCCAAGGTCGCGGCCCGCTTCTGCGAGTCCTTCCTGACCCTGCTGCTCGGTGTGAAGCCGGTGGACCTGGAAGGCGTCGCACTGTCCGAGGCGGTGCAGGCCGTCCTGGAGCGGCCCGAGCCCTCCATGCGCGGCCCTGATGGACGAGCTCGTTCTGCGCGGAGGAGAGGACACCCCCGCCCGGAACCTGGCCCGCAAGCTCAAAGCCGTAGCGCGCAAAGACCTCGCCGCCGTCGTCTTCGACGACACCCTCCCGGTCGTGGACACGGCCCGCGCCGACAGCGTCATCTTCCTCGTCAACTCCCTGGCCCTGCCGAAGAAGAGCGAGCTCGCCTCCGACCACCGCATCGAGCGCCTGGAGTTCGAGAAGGTCCTGGGCCGCTCGCTGATGTACCTGATCGCCGCCGTGGCGCGCGAGACCGTCATGCGGCACAAGGACGAGTTCGGCGTCGCCGTCTTCGACGAATGCTGGTGGCTCACCAGCTCGGACGAGGGCCTGGAGCTGCTGCTCGAGCTCATGCGTGACGAACGTAAGCACAACGCCGCCGTCTACGTCGGCTCCCATGACACGGACGATATCGGGCCGGCCGACAGCGAGAAGGGCGCCATCATCCGCGGTCTGATCCCACACCGGCTCCTCTTCCGCCAGACGACTCGCTCGCTTGCCGAGCGCGGCCTGGAGTTCCTCGGCGTCGATGCCGCCGATCCTGAACTGCTGGACCTGGTCAGCGCCGGACTGTCGCCGCTGGACCTGCCCGAGGAGGAGAAGCTCGCCCTGCCGGGGGAGTGCTTGTACCGGAACCTGGCCGGCCGCATCGGACTGATGAAGGTGCTGATCCCGATGGACCCGGCCGTGATGCGCGTCATCCACACCACACCCAGCGACTACCGGCCCGCAGCATGACCACGATCCTGGCCCGGCGGATGTGGCTGCGGACGCTGGGGTCCGCGCGGCTGCGCCTGGCGCTGCTGTTCGCTGCGCTCGCCGCCACCGCCTCACCCTGCTCACGTCGCTGCCCGTTCACGCGGATCCCAGCCCGGAACCGCCGCCGAGCGTGCCGGAGGCAGGCACCCAGCGCACCCCGACACCGGAAGAGGTCGAGGCGATCGAGGAGGTCATGCGCGAGCAGGGCGAAAAGCTCTCCACGGCGGCGCAGGAGGCAATGCTCGACTCGGAGAAGGAACGGCTGCGCAAGTTGCTCGTCGACGGGGGTGGCGTCCTCGGCGTTTTCGACGTCACCGACTCCGATGGCCTGCCGATCAGCGTCTACACCGTCAAGTCGGATACCGGCGGTCTGACGGACTGGGACCTGGGTATCCAGAACTTGCTCACCGAGCTGTGCTTCATGGGCACCAAGTGGCTGATCGCGTTCTGCTGCTGGCTCATCGCCTGGTCCCTGTCCTTCGGCCTGGCCAAGCTGTTGCTCGTCCCTGTGTTGTCGGTCGCCCTCCGTGCTCCGCTCCCTGGGCCAGATGCTTACCGCCGTCATCGCACTGGCGGTGTTCATCCTCATCGTCCAGGCGGTCCTCGACGCCGTGCAGGAAGACTGGGGCAGGGAACTGACCCTGCGCTTCCTGGTGGTCGACGTCGTGTGCATCGGCGCGGTCAAGAAGCGCAAGCAGCTGTCAGCCCGCTCCAAGCAGACCGCCGCGAACTTCCGCGCCAAGATGTCAGCCGCCCGGATCGACGGCACCCACAGCTCCGTCTTCAGCAGTCCCTCCACCTCGGCAGTCCCCAAGAATCGCCACATCGTCTGGAGGACCGCACGCGGTCTGATCCGCGGCACCCTGGCCGGTGTCTCTCTCGCCCAGGGCAAAACGCTCGCTGCCATCACCTACTCCATGCCCCGGACTGTCGGCGCCACCGCGCTGGTAACCCGTATGCAAAACGGCCGCCGCCACAGCCGGCCGCGCCATGCCCGCCCCGCCAGCGGCCCTGCACCGCTTCCTGGCAATCCGCCGGGCGCACCCGGCGGCGCGGGCACACCACTACAGGGGGCCGCCGCCGAGCGGCACCTTGGGCGGCCCGCCCAGGCCGACATACCCGCCACGTCCCGCCGGCCCCACGCGTCCGGCTGGCTCACCGCGCCGGACAGGATCCGCTGCCCGTACCTTGCGCCCCCGCACCGCTCCCGCCGCCACCTCGTCGACCACATCCACGACTGGCACGCTCGCTGCAGACCCGACGAGCCGTCCCCGTCGGCACGTCCAGGCCCAGCGTGCCGTCTCGCGCCGTACCCAGCAGGCGGCCACACCACCGAGCCGATCCGTGAGGGGGCCGGGAGGAGCGGGAGCTGGCTCGGCGGCGCAGGCCTGCGCAAGGACCGTCGTGACGCAACGGCAACACCCCCCGGGACTGGTACGACTGCTCCTCCTTGATGCAACGCGCCTATGGTGTGGCCGGTATCGAAGTCACGCGGACGACCTACACACAGATCAACGACGGAGGGGCAGTGTCGGTCAAGGCGCTCCAGCCGGGGGATCTGGTCTTCACCAACGGCACCGCATCCCGGCCGGAACATGTCGCCATGTTCATCGGCGACGGTTTGGTCGTGCACGCCCCCGACCAGGACGCGTCGTAGAAGTGGCTGAGCTGGCGACCCATGGAACGATCCTGGTTGCCCGTCGCATCGCGCCCTGATTCTCACGCGTTCACGTTCTGCGGGCGGTGGGCATCGCCCAGCCTCGCGCCACTCAGCGAAACGCAGCATGTCACCGTCGTAGGCCCGGTTCGTCTCGTGCGGGATGCGCATCTCGGCGTCCTCGTGCACCTCCGCCGCGTGGTCGGGCGGCGAGGGGCACAACCACGCTGGCCGCCGATACCGCTGTCACATCTCGTCAGAGCGTCCGGCAATCTCTAGCCGCACGATCTGGAACAGGTCGAGAAGGTCCTCAACGTTCTCGACGTACGGACCCTGATCGGTGTGACGGCTCGCGAGCAAATCAGCACCGTTCGCGAGCCGTCACACCCAGAGAGGGCACCGCCTCAGTGCCAGCGGTTGGCAAGTCGAAGTGCCGGTAGAAAACGTGTCATGACCCAAAACGGGCGGTGTGGTTACCGAGTAGCAGCCGGAAGACTGCGCGCCCCGTCCCGATCGCGGGTGCCAAGGCACCGAGCGGCGGGACATGAGCACCAGGCGAAGGGGCCCCGCGGGACGTGCGACGGACCCGCGGGGCCACACGAGTACCGTCCTGTCAGGGCACCCATACCGACCGTACGGGCAACCAGCACTGACCGCTCGTCGGCAACAGCCGGAGTATGCACCCGTCTCGTACGGGACGCCCTCGCTGACCGCGTCACCGTGGAAGTGGTTCCCACCTCGACGTTCAACCCGGGCGAAGGCGAGGTCGGCCGGTGGGCGCGCCAGCTTGGCCGGGTTCATCACGCCGTCGGCGGTGTCCCGGTACGCAGCTCGGCTTCTCGGCTTCTCGGCTGCGTTACAGCGCTGACGACGACAGGATGCGGTGCTTCCTGGAGGGATTGGGCTTTGGGGCGGGTGAGGTCACCGCGTTGGTTACGGGGGTGGTGTGGCTGGCGCCGGATCAGACTGTACGGCAGCTGGGGGATCGGGCGGCGGACTGTGCGTTCCATGGGGCGAGGGACCTACTGCGCGGGGTCTTTCGCAGACATGCGGAACCGGCGACGGTGCCCTCGTTGACTCTCGAACAGCTCGCCGAGGTGCGGCAGCGGGTGCTGGAGGTGGCGGCCCGGCGCGGCCTGGAGCAGGAGCGTGCCGAGACGGTCGCTGACGCGGTGGTGGCCAGGGTGGCGCTGCGGGGGCGGTGAAAACCGGTGCTACGGGGAGCCGCCTGGGTGGCCTCCGGCCACGAACGTCACGCACGGTCATTCTTATAACCCGCCGCACCCATTGGCGACACCCTTGAGAACGGCCGGGTTGGGGCCCGGGCCACCGAACCGTCGGAGGGTCAACCTGCAAACGACGGTACAGCGACGCAAGCGACTGAACCCCATGGGTGTCTGTTCCTGGAATGCCGGCCTGTTCCTTCGGTCGCTTCGGTCGCTTCGGTCGCTGAGCCAGTGAGGATCCTGCCTCAGCGACTCAAGCCAGGCAGCCCGGAGCAGGCTCAGTCGCTGCCTTGGGATACGGCAAACCTGCAGCTCAGAGGACATCGTCCAAACGGAGCAGCGACTGAAGCGACTCACGATGCTTGTATATGCCGTCATTCCTGAGTGCGCGTGTGCGTCATATATAGAAGACTTCAGTCGCTTCAGTCGCTTTCTGTCTTCCGGGAGGCTTCTGACCTGCGGTTTTCGGTGAGCTCGGAGGTGAGCGACCGAAACCCGCTGGGTCGCTGCCCATCGTTTCGGTCGCTGGCTGACGGTCTGCCCCGACACGGAAGCCTTCCGTTTTTCAGGGGGTGGGGGCAGGTTGGCCGCGCACTTCGCTAGTGTGTGTTCATTGTTGAGTCGCTTCAGTCGCTAATGGGGGAACCACATGCCTGCTGAGCTGCGCTTTTCTCGCAGCGACTCAAGGCAGTCAGTCCCTGAAGGTTCAGTCGCTGACTCCTTGATGCTGGCTACGGCCCGGTGGTGTGCCAGCCGTGGGTGGCCAGTGCACCCGCTGACGCCTGGACGTAAGACCCCGGCCGGGAACTGCGCTCAGTGCCGTGAGGCAGGGCACTCCCACCACAGGTGCGACTGCCGGGCAGCTGGTCGGTGGTGCCACGGATTTCACGCAGCAACCCTCGACAGAGCCCGAATCGACCAATGGTGGAGCTATACGCCTGACTTCGGTGTAGGTATCGCGTGCGGCCCCGCAGGACTGGTCGTCATCGATGTCGACGCTCACCGGCAGCCGCTCCCGGACCGGGATCAGGTCTTGCCGGGCATCCCGATCCCAAAGGGCGTCGATCTTCGGGGACTGGCCAACGGCTACCACACTCTTGGCGTCCTGGCCGCTTTGCGTGGTGTAGCGAGCCCCGCTGACGACGAATCCACCCTGCGCGTACGAACCCCGTCAGGAGGGCTGCACGTCTGGTACCGCGCCACTGACGGTCGACGCTGGCAGTGTTCGACCGGATCGAGCGGCGGCCGGGCCTTGGCCTGGCAGGTAGACGTCCGTGCTCACGGCGGCTACATCATTGCCCCCGGCACCAGAACAAGTGCAGGAACGTACACACCGCTCGGAACAACTCGGGAACCTGCACCGCTTCCGACGTGGCTGGCCCAAGAACTTGAGCGCACCGGGCACCTTCCGGCCCCAAGCGTTTCTGCCCCACGTTCTGTTCCGCCACGCGCCCGCCAGGCTGTCATTGCGGCCGGCGGGGGCGCCAGCCGCGCCAGCCGCACTTTGGCCACTGTCCTCGGCGAGGTCGCCGCCTGTTCAGCCGTGGCTGAAGGAGCGGGATTTTCGGACAAGCTCAACCGTGCCGCCTTCACCGCAGGCGGGCTGGTTGCGGCAGGGCACCTTGCTGAGCAAGCCGCCGCTCAAGCACTGCAGGAGGTAGCCGACGTGGCCCGCCCCCACCAGACGCGCCGCATCGAGCAGATCATCCGCAGCGGCATGAATGCTGGCATACAACATCCTTTGGACCCGGGGAGTCGCTCGTGACATCCTCCGCCAGCGACGACGGCTTCCTCTTCAACTTTGATCCGCAGGCCGTAGCAGCCCAGATCCTCGCTCAGGCGGCACCGCGGCTCCCTGCTCAGGCAGGCGAAATGCGCTTGGCGGTGGTGCACGACAATCCGGCCACGGCCGCCGGCCTGCTACCGGACACACTCTCGGACCGCGGCAACGCCAAACTGTTCGTGAAGCTGTACGCCAACGACTACCGCCACGTTCCCGGCCTCGGCTGGTTCCGATGGGACGCAACCCGCTGGCAGATCGACGAAGACGACGCCGTCGTCTGGGCAGCCGGCGACCTCGCTGAGAACCTGGCCGTCAGCGACCCTCGGGGCGTCTACACCCCGGCAGCGCTGCAGCAGCATCGACGCCGGGCGCTGAGCACGTCGGGCATGAACGCCATGCTCACCCAGGCCAAGGCAGCCCCGGGCATGGTCCTCAATGCCGCACTCCTGGACGCTGACCCCTACGTCCTGTGCACACCCTCAGGGGTGATCGATCTGCGTACCGGCCTGCTGAGAACACCCGACCCGAACAAGGACTTTCACTCCCGCTCGACCTCGACCGGACCGACACAAAGCCCTACCCCACGATGGGACCGCTTCCTTGCCGACACCTTCGGCGACGACGCGGAAGGCACGGAAATGATCGGCTTCCTGCACTTGCTCCTGGGCTATTCGATCACTGGCGACGTCGGCGGACAGGTAATGCCGTTCCTGTTCGGATCCGGCAAAAACGGCAAGTCCGTCCTCCTGGATGTGCTGATGAAGCTGTTGGGCGACTACGCCGACGCCGCCCCGCCCGGCTTCCTCATGGCCCGCCCCTACGAGGGCCACCCCACCGACCTCGCTGAACTCCACGGCCGACGCGTCATCGTGTGCTCCGAGGTCAAACCCGGTGACAAGTTCGACGAGGCACGCGTCAAACTCCTGACCGGCGGAGACCGAATCAAAGCCCGCCGAATGAGACAGGACTTCTTCAGCTTCGCCCCCACCCACAAGCTCTGGCTGCTGGGCAACCATCGCCCCGAAGTCGGCACCGGCGGCTTCGCCTTCTGGCGCCGCATGAGGATGATCCCGTTCGAACGCGTCGTCTCCGACGACCGCAAAATCGACAACCTTGCCGACATCCTGGTCGCTGAAGAAGGCCCCGGCATCCTCAACTGGCTCATCGAGGGAGCACGCCGCTACCTCGCAGGCGACAAGAACCTCACCGGCCCCCAACGAGTCCGCATCGCCACCACCGCCTACGCAGAAACCGAAGACCACACCGGACGTTTCCTCGAGGAGTGCTGCGCTCTCAACCCAGAGCAGCGAGCAGAGCAGACCAGGCTCTACGCCGCTTACAAGGACTGGTGCCAAAATGAAGGAGCACCTGCCATCTCATCCCGAGCCTTCGCCACCCGCGTGCGTGAACTGGTCGGACTCGCATCGCCGAAGGAAATGAAAGTGTCCAACCAGCGCAAGTACTATCCGGGCATCGGACTGCTCGCCGACGGGGAGACAACGTGAGCTCTCTCATTACAGAGGACGAGATCTGCCACGAGATCGAACTCGTCTGGCTCGAGGACACGACCGACCTCGACTACGTACGCCAGAGCCTCGACCGGCTACCCACCCGCCGAGCCAAGCCCGCATACCACCGAGACGGGCGCATGGTCGGCTACGCACTCCTCGGCCCCAAAGCCAAACCTTCACGCTCCTCAGGAACCTTCCGCAGACGTGTCTTCTGGCTCCTGCCCCACGACCGGGACACCGACGCCGACGGCGTCTATGCCTCCGGCGCGCCCGCCGAGGCCATCGACCCACGCACACTCGCCCCGGCAAGAAAAGGACGAAAGACGGAGCGCTCCGAAGGCGGACCTCCCTCCAGCGCCATGCAAGAACTCGGCATAACGTTCCCTCTCTGAGAGGGCGGTATGTGAGTTGATCGGGGCTTTGTCGTCACGTGAACGTGTGGGACTGCGGCACCCCAGCCGGTCGGCGGGCTGGGGCGTGCCGGGCTGAACACCGTGAGCGAGCACAAGCCCTACAAGACCGACCCGTCCGATGAGCAGTGGCGCTGATCGAGCCGGCGATCGCGGAATGGAAGGCTGCACACCCCTCGGTCAGCTGCCACCAGGGTCGGCACGAAATGTGGGAGATCGTCAACGCGCTCCTCTACCAGGGCCGCGCCGACTGCCAGTGGGACCTGCTTCCGCACGACCTGCCGCCGCGCGGCGCGGTGAAGTACTAATTCACCAAGCGGTGCGACGACGGCACCGACCAGACCTTCCACGACCTGCGGCGCTGGCAGGTGCGGGAGAGGGCGCGGCGGACGTGGGAAGTGCCATCCTCAGCGTGTCTTCAGGCCACGGTCTTCAAGTTCGTCCGCGCACTCCTCCGGTACCCATACAGCCTTCACAGTGGCTCTGCCCCGGTAGGTAGGGGTCGCGGAAGGGTTGAGCGCTTCATGCCGTTCCTGCTCCGCCTCGGTGCGGGCTTGTTCGATGTCGTCGGCGATCGCCTTGCAGTTGACGACGTACGTGCCCGTCGGTACCGGCTCCTCGGTGGGAGATTTCGGCTTGTCCGTGTACGGCCCGGCGTTGAGGGCTGAGGTGGCGGCGATGCCGACCAGGCACAGCCCCGCCCAGACGGCGGTGATCCACCGGCGAGTGCTCAAGAGCCGACCATTTCGACGGCGAGACCGACGACGGTGAGCATTGCAGTGCGCGAGACCTTCATCGAAGCTCCTTCCTCAAAGGGGCTGGTACAGCGAGCTTCTGCCAACCTACCGACGATTCACGTTAGTTGGTTTTGGTCATGCGCAACAGCAGAGCTCCTGATAGGCGGGTTCTCGACCACGATTCCCCATGCTCACCAGGAGCTTCGCGTGCTTGTTTACCCGTCGGCGATCGGTCTGTCCAACACGCACCTGCGCTACCTCACCCGTCGACTGACCGCCTACCGCCGGGAGATCGGCTCGCGCTGGCGGCGCCTGGTGCCGGGACGCCAGCTCCTCCTGGTTCTGGCCCATCTGCGCTGCGGCGACACCTATGCCCGGCTCGCTGCCGGGTTCGGCATCGGGATCGCCACCGCCTACCGCTACATCACCGAGGCCGTCGGCCTGCTGGCCGACCTCGCCCCGACACTCGTCGAGGCGGTCCGGATGGCCTCGACGAAGGGCGTTCGCCCTGCTCGACGGCACGCTGCTGCCCATCGACCGGATCGCCGCCGACCGGCCGTTCCACTCGGGCAAGCACAAGAAGCACGGAATGAACGTGCAGGTCATCGCCGATGGCTTCGGCCGCCTGCTGTGGGCATCTCCGGCCCTGCCTGGGGCCGTCCACGATGTCCGCGCGGCCCGCGAGCACGGCATCGTCGACGCGCTGGCCCAGGCCGGCCTCCCCTGCTGGGCCGACAAGGGCTACCAGGGCGCCGGGGGCACGGTTCGCGTTCCCTGCCGCGGCAGGTGGGAGACGCTTTCCACCGGCCAGCAGGCCGTCAATAGGTCCCACGCGAAGATCCGGGCCCTCGCCGAGCAGGCCGTCGCCACCCTCAAGTCCTGGCGATTCCTCCGCAAGCTCCGGTGCTCGACCGCCCGCATCACGAGTCTCGTTGAGACCGTCCTCTGCCTGCATCTGGCCAGCTCAAACTGACGATGGAAAGAGCTCAGTGCGATCCTGCCGAGTGAGCCAACCCGTCTGTCGTTCATACGAGATCGGCTGAGCCGGTAGGTAGCAAGAAGGCCTGTGTTGGTTTCGCAGCGAGCGGTAGCTCCTCAGCCCTGGCGGGCTTCCGGTGCCCCGCGGGGGCGTCCGAGGTCAGCTACGCGGCAGCAGGTCGTTGACTGCTGGAGAGGCCTCTCAAATTGGCTGAGCAAGGTGGTGGCGCAGGTGACCACTTGCGGATGTCAGGAGAGGACCGCTGCGTCAGGGCTGGCTTTCGGGGGTTGCGGTGGAGACATGCGGCAGTGACGGCTTCGGCATGAAGCAGTGCGGGAGTTGCCCCCAGAGTTTGCCGGGATGGCGGTCGTTGGTTGCTCTTAAGTAAGAGAACGCACCGGCTAGCAAGGCTCTGACCTGCGCTTTTGTGAGGTCGATGTTGTCGTGGGGAGCACATTTCAGGTGTTGAAATGTCAACGTGGCCGTCACATCTTGCTCCATAGATCAAGCAGTGCTTGATTGCTGCTTCGGCCGCGAAACTGGGCGCATCGCCGCTGGTCAGGGACCTTGCGTGCGCGGCCGAAGCAGCGCAACCGGCACCGCGGCGATCCATGGAATGTGCTCTACATGCGACACACAAACTCAAGCAGCGCTTGATAAATCGGATCACAGTCGAACGGAAAACAAGCACACGTTGATTTTTGATGCCGCCTCGCGCTTCAGGGCGGAAGGCGTCGTCTTGCTGGCGCGCCGGTGCGTCAAAAGACAAGCTCCCGTTGATTTTTCGGATAGGGTCTGTACTGCCTGAGTACAAGGGAGGTCATGTGTCACCTGAACTGCCGGCCCGGCGCCGTCCGGGCGGGCCACGATCTGTTCCGCTGCGCGCTTCCGACAACGTCGCGTACGACGACATCCTGAGCGTGCTGGGGAGACAGCTCGGCGAAGCCGTCCCGACCGCCGACCCGCGAGGCCGCCGCAAACTCAAAGGGGTCACCTTCGAGTACGGGGACGACCCTCGCGCTGTCCACGACATGGCCGGCAACACGGGCTACAGCCTCGCGAGCAACTGGTTCACCCAGCTACTCGCGCAGCTGGCCGTCGCCAACTCCATCACCAAGTCGCAGCTGTGTGTCTTCCTCTTCGTCGCCGGAGGGCAGGTCCCGGGCACCGGCATCGCCCAGTACACCCAGCAGGAGATCACCGACGGGCTGAACAAACTCGCCGTGCAGAAGAACGGCAAGAAGATCACCCGGTCCACGGTGAACCGCGCCATCAAAGCCCTGTGCGAGTACAACTGGGTGGAGAAAGCCGGGAACGGGGCGATCCAGCTGAACGTGAGGCTGTGGTTCCAGGGCAACAGCACCGCCCAGCGCGAAGTGCTGGCGACGATTACTTCCGAGCATGGCGACGATCTCAGCGCCTTTCCTCATAACATCGGTCCAGAGCCGCACCAGGAAGAGTTCGACTTTGGGCAGGCTGCCTATACCAGGGAGAAGAGGATCGGTTGATACCCCGCATGAACCCTGGCAGCAGACAATGAGGAAGGTGGAGGCCTGATGGCTGAGGTTCTGTCTCCGATCGTCTCCGATCGCATCTGGGCCGTGCCGGTATCAGGGGCGGCAGTGAAGTTCCTTCAGTACCTTGTGTTCCGCTCGGAGTTCGGGGGACACCTGCCCGTACGACAGAAGGACATGGCGAAGGAATACGGGATCACCCCCCAGGCGGTCAGCCTCCTCATGGCGCCCCTCTGCGATCTCAAGATCGTTCTCCGGCCCCGCAACGAAGGCCGTCAGGGCAACAGCTACCGGCTCCATCCACTGGCTGCCAAGTACCAGAACCACGACGACATGGAAGCGGCCTTCCGGCACACGCTGGACGCCATCAGGAACGGCCAACTCCCGAACCTCGAGCTGCCTTCATACACCACGGCGCCACCGCGTGAGGGCAAGCCGAATCTTCAGGTCGCCTGACCAAAACAAGGGCCCCGCCAGAGTCTGGCGGGGCCCTTGTGCCTGAGTAAGAGGTACACACGCACTATACCGCCCCTGACCGTTCCGCTCCAGGCGCGCTCAGCCAAACAGGGGACCGAGCCGATCTCCCTGGCACCCTTCTTCACCAGCCAGTCGCGCCCACAATCCGCTGACCAGCTCACCCGCGACCGAACGTCCGCAACAGCAGCTCGGGGTCATCGTCTCTCTGCGGCGTGTTTCAGGGCGTTGAGAGCACCGTGCTGACCCGAATCACGCTGTCGCTGATGCGGAGAGCGTCCACCAGCCGGTCATCCCTGATCTTCGCGGGGGATCCCGGCCTTCAGGCCGGGCGGGACCGCGATCCCTGGCCCGGAGGCGCGGAGCGCCGGAGTTCTCTGCGTTGTCAGTGGCGCCGGCTATGTTGGCCGGACTGACCCAAAAGGGGGGTGGG
>NZ_JBHVFU010000111.1:0-12792 GCF_042801455.1 Streptomyces sp. NPDC057565
ACTTCGGGCGCACCGCTCGATCCGCTGCCTGCTGACGACGAACCATCCAACACCTCCGCTGTCACGAGGTGTTGCGACGACCGATTGAATCCGCCCTGTTTCGTTGCTGCCGCCGGAGAGAAGGCCCAGGGCCGTTGCCCCGTGGAGCAGGGGTCCGCCGCTGTTGATGGTGATTCTTGAAGATCGCTAGTGTCGCGTCAGACAACGTTTGCCTGGTCGCGGGAGATTGCTCTGTCGACTGGTGGGAGAGTGTGGCCATGGAGATTGCCAACCGCACGCTGACGGTGGACGTGATCGCGGCACTGACGTACTGGCCTGACGTCATCTGGGGAGGTCAGAAGACCCCCCCAGACCCGGTGGATCTCACGGTTCTTCCCTCCTTCTTCAACGAGGTGTTGCAGGAACTTCCCTGGTGGAACCGCGACTGGAACGTTAGCCACGTCGAGCCGGGTGTTCCCCTGGAGATCGAGAGTGATCACCACGGTCACCCTTCAAGGTTCACTGAGGTGTCAGTGCCGGGCACGGTCGGTTCCAGCGGTGGTGAGGGCCTGCCTTTCGTCGCGAAGGTCGGGTTTGCCGGAGACCAACTGATCCGATTTCAAGCCAAGATCGGCGACATGGTCCTCGGTCCTGCCGTTGCCCCGGCCGGGCGGCTGGAGCCACATCCGTTCGCAAGGGTGCTCACCGGGTTGATGGACCTGCGCGGGATTCCGGTCAAGGTGATGGCAAGGGAAACCGCACGATCGATGTCCACCATCCACATGCTTCGCAACGGAAGGCACAACCCGGAGCCGTTTCTTACCCAGGAGATCGCCAAGGCTCTGGGCATGTCCGAAGCGGACGTCAGAGTCATCGCTGGACTCGACGACGCCAGTAGGCAGTAGCTGACAGGCGGCGGTGTCACGATGCGGCGTTGGCGCTGCGTCAAGCGACGCTCGCCCTGTTGATCACGGTGCGGAGGCGCTTGTCGGCGGCGTGTCCGCTTCGGTGCCCATTAGATGATGTAGCGGCGGATCATGCTGCCCTGGCCCTTGTGGGCGGGGTGGTCAGCGCCGTCGAGCGCGAAGTAGCGCAGGGCGGTGAACTGGGCCTCGATGCGGTTCAGCCAGGAGCTGTTGATGGGTGTATAGGCGAACTCGACGTTGTTCGCCTCGGCCCAGTCGCCGACTCTGGTGTCCTTCTTCGTGCTCAGGTGCGGGGAGAAGTTGTCGAGCACGATCGCGATGCGGGTCTGGGGCAGGTGAAGGCTGCGCAGGTAGCGGCAGAACTCCAGGAACCTCGTGCGGTGCTTCCCCGGCTTGATGTGGCCGTAGAGCTGGTCCTTGCCCAGGTCGTAGCGGCGAACAGGTGCCGGACCCCGTGGGGGCGGCTGTAGGTCGCGCGTCGGCGGGGCCGCGGTTCGCGGTCGGGGGCCTTGTGCCTGCCGCGGCGTTCGGCCCATTGCCGGCCGGGGTGGGGGTGGAGGTTGAGCGGGCCGAACTCGTCGAGGCAGAACACGACCTCGGGCTCGCGGGGCTCGGGCAGGACCTCGCCGTCGGCGATGGCATAGAGATGCTCGACGCGAGCCTTCTTGACCGCGTAGTCGGGATCCTTCGAAGCCTTCCAGGTCTTCAGGCGTTGAAAGGTAACGCCTTCCTTGCGGAGCAGGATGCGCAGGCCCTCGTGGCTGATGTCGTCGACCACCCCCTCGGTCGCCACGCCGGCGGCGGGTTCCTGACCGCTCGTCATCGGCTCCCGCTCCTCCCTCCCCCTGCATCCCTGCTCGAACAACCCTGTCGAACGGCGCTGTCAGTGGCGCGCGGTAGCTTCGGGTTTGTTCGAGATCACGGGGTGAGAGGGGTGAATTCGTGGGTGTCAGGCATGCGTTGAGCGTCGTCCTGGTCGACGTCAACGACGAGGTGGTGACGGCCTGGCGGTCCGCGTTCGCGGACACGCCGGAGGTCGAGATCAGGCGGGGTTCCCTTCTCGATGTGGACGCCGACGCCTGGGTCTCCCCCACCAACGAGCGTGGCCGGATGGACGGTGGGGTCGACGCCGTCGTCAAGCGGTACCTCGGTGCGGGCATCCAGGTGCGGGTGCAGCGGGCGATCCGCGACCGGTTCGGCGGACGGCTGCCGGTGGGCAGCGCGGTGTGCGTCCCGTCCGGGGCGGACGTACCCCGGTACCTGATCTCGACGCCCACCATGCGCCAGTCGTCGCAGAACGTCAGCGACACGATGAACGTGGCCCTGGCCTGCGCGGCCGCCTTCCAGGCGGTGCATCTACAGAACCGGGCGAAGCCGGGCAGCATCCGGTCGGTGGCCCTCGTCGGGATGGGTGCGCAGACCGGGCAGGTGCCCGCGAAGGTGTGCGCCAACCTGATGTGGACGGGCTACACCCTCTTCCACGACTACGGTTTCGAGGACTACGACGAGTTGCGGGCCGCCGTACTGGGGCAGCTCGACGACATTGAGGGAGCGGGGTCCGCACGGCGGGTCCGGATCACCGTGCCGCAGCGGCCTTCCTTTCGTCACTGACCCGAAGACCTCGCAGGCCGGTGCCGCCCAGGGCGCGGACACCGGCGACGACCCTGCCGCATCTGTTCAGCATGCCGGGGCGCCCGTGGAGGCGTCCGGTTCGAGTATCGGGAGTTCCACCCTCGTGAGTGATGTCGACGTGACGGCCGCGGGCGATGCCGGTTCCCCGGCCGGGGATCCGCTGGGACTGGCCGGCCTGTTCACCGGTGGCGGCGAGCCGTGGCTGCCGCTGCTCGGACCGGTGATCGAGGCGCAGCCGGGAGCCGCCGACTTCATCGGCCCGAAGCGCAGCCCGGAGGTCGTTCCGGTGCGCGAGCTGACGTTCCAGGCGTTGAAGCCGCATCCGCCGGAGAAGTGGAAGGTGGTCGTCTTCGGACAGAACCCCTATCCGCGGGCGGAGAGCGCGACCGGCATCGCGATGTTCGACAACACCTTCAACGACTGGAAGGACAGCCAGTTCGGTCGGGTCGTCAGCATCCGCTGCCTCATCAAGGCGGCCGCGATGTGGAAGTACGGCATCGTCAAGAAGACCCCGATCGCCGATGTCCGCGCCCTGCTGAAGAAGGAGGACACGGTTCAGCCGCCCGAGTGGTTCCAGGCGATGCTCACCCAGGGTGTGCTGCTGCTGAACGCGTCCCTCACGGCGAGCGCGGACGGGGCGATGGCGACCGATCGGCACACGTCGTTCTGGCGCCCCGTGGCCGAGCAGATCGTCGAGGAGATCCTCCGGGCGAAGCAGGACGCGGTGGAGGAGGACGACCGGGGGGTGGTGTTCGCCTGGTGGGGCGCGCACGCCCGGAGTCTGAAGAGGGTCGTCCAGCGGCTGGAGAAGAAGTACCCGGGGGTGCAGGTCCGTCACCTGGACCACGCCAATCCGGCCGCGCAGGGGGATCTGTTCTGCGAGGGCGACCACTTCGCCCAGGTGAACGACGCCCTGGCGGCGGTGGGGGCCGAGCCGGTCGACTGGCTGCCGCAGAAGGGCTGGGACCAGGGGACGGGCGGGGCCGGCGGGGCGGAGGACGGTGGTGTCGCGCAGCGGATGGGGGAGTTCATCGCGTCCACGATGGAGTTGCACCAGCTGTATCTGGAGCGGCTCACCAGCGTCAAGGACGAGGGCCTCGTCCTGCCGCCCGTCACTGGGGTGTTCGACACGCCGCTGATGGACTTCCGGAAGGCCGTCGAGCCGGTCTCGCGGGTGCTCGCGCACCTGGATCGACATATCGATCTGTCGAGCCGTTTCGGGGAGACGAAGGCCGCGGAGGCGGCGTCCGCGGGCGCGCTGTCCGGGGAGGCCGTGGGCGCTTTGTCGGCCGACGCGATCTCGGCCCTCTACCTGTACACGTGCGAGTCGGGCTTCTACCGCGAGATCAACGCCGTGCTGCGCTCGTCGGACCGCGAGCGCGTGGTGCCGTACCTGCCGTACCTGCGGTTGCTGTTCTCGGCGATGGAGGCCTTGCCGGCGCAGACGCGGCCGCTGTGGCGTGGTGTGGCGCTGGATCTGCGGTCCCAGTACCCGCTGGGGCGGACGGTGACGTGGTGGGGCGTGTCGTCGTGCACGTCCGAGCTGGGTGTGGCCCGCGCGTTCCTCGGCGGGCGTGGCCGGCGGACGCTGTTCGAGGTGACGCCCGCGCGGGCGGTGGGGATTCGGCGGTTCTCCGCGTTCACGGGTGAGGAGGAGTACATCCTCGCGCCGGGGACGCAGCTGAAGGTGACGGAGGTGAAGGCCGAGCGTGGGGGTCTGTGTACCGTGCGGCTGACCGAGCTGGAGGGGGCCGGCCTGGTGTCGTGACGTCCCCGGGCCGGGCATACAAGCCCCCCGTGGCGGGCCTGAGCCGTGCCGTGGAAGAGGACTGGAAAAGCCGTACCTCGCCTTTCACTCTGACCTGGACGGAGCTTGAAGTCCTGCGCAACGGATGACCATCTCCCGGAGGTTGTTCGGGTCCCGCCCCTGGCTCTGCCCGACGCTGACCAGCCGCCGTAGCTTCACTACCGCCGGTTCAGCGGCGGCCGAAGGGCCACCAGCTCCGGCGCGTCCGGCGGAGGGGCGGGACGGCCGGTCGCGGTGGTGCAGGCGGCCGCGGCGGCAGGGGTGGGTGTGCCGGGGGCTGCGGCTCAGCGGGTGGCGTCGTATCCGGTACGGCCGGACCGGGCGGGGACGTCGGCGTCGGCGTTCCGGGGGATGGCTCGATCGGCGGTGCCGCTGGCGGGGCGGCCTCTGGCGGTGCGGCGGACGTGGACGGCGCGCTGGGGCGCGACCTGGGGTGTGAGTTGGGGGTTGTGAGCTGCTGTCGGTTTGCTGAGCTGAAGTGAGTGGTGGTGTGCGGGAGTGAGTCCCGTCGGTGGGTTGGCGGGGGTGGGAACGGGGGTTCCGTGGTCGAATGGGTGACCTTGGCGGCTGTTGCTCGTTGGGCTGGATGGCAGGTGCCCGGCCTGGTGGGAGGGGGTGACGCGGTGGGTGGTGTGAGGAAGTTGGCCGGGTCCTTCGTGGTGCCCGGGCCTTGCGGGGTGGCGGTCCGGGACCGGCTCAAGCACCTCACTCCCCGGGACGAGGAAGTCCTCCGCTGGGTCGGCGAGCACCAGGGCCGTCTGGCTTCCCGTGATCTCAGGGCCCGCTGTGCGGACGGTCTGGAGCACAGCGCTCAGACGTGGGCGTCGCGTAAGCGGGACCTGACGCCGCTGTCGTCGTCGCGGATCGCGGGTGCGATCACCAAGGCCACCCACGACCAGTGGGCACTCGCGCGCCGTTGCCAGGCGGCACATATCCAGACACTGGAAACCGGGATCAGGACGCTGCGGCACCGCCTGTCTCTCCCGATCGGGGAGAAGGGCACCAAGCGGGCGGCGGGGGGGCTACCGGTCGAAGAGCGAGTGGTTCCACAAGTCCCGCCGCCTGGCGGCACTGGAGGCGCGGCATGCGGCCGTTGTCGCCGAGTGGCAGGCCGGGCGGGTGCGGGTGGTGCGGGGCGGCAGACGTCTGCTCAACATCCGCCACCACCTCGCCGAGGCCGGGCTCACCGAGGAGCAGTGGCGGCAACGGTGGGAGGCGGGGCGCTGGTTCATCGCGGCGGATGGTGAGTCGGGGAAGCGGTTCGGGAACGAGACGATCCGCGTCACCCCGGACGGCGAGGTCAGCATCAGGCTGCCTGCCCCGCTCGCGCACCTGGCCAACGCCGGGCACGGCCGGTACGTCCTCGCCTCCCGGATCGGCTTCGCGCACCGGGGTGCGGAGTGGGCCGACCGCATCGCGGCGAACCGGGCCGTGGCCTACCGGATCCACCTCGATACGAGGCGTGGCCGCTGGTACCTCACGGCCTCGTGGCAGCGCCCCGTCGTGAAGACCATCCCGTTGGAGGCCGCCCGCGTCCGGGGCATGGTCGGTGTCGACACCAACGCCGATCACTTCGCCGCCTACCGGCTGGACCGGCACGGCAATCCCGTCGGTGACCCGCGCCGCTTCGGCTTCGACCTGTCCGGTTCGGCCGGTCACCGCGACGCGCAGCTCCGCCACGCGCTGACCCGGCTGATCCACTGGGCGGTGCGTGTCGGGGTCGCCGCGATCGGCATCGAAGACCTCGACTTCACCACCGAAAAGACCCGGGAGATGCACGGCCGCCGCAAACGGTTCCGGCAGCTCATCTCCGGCATTCCGACCGGGAAACTGAAGGCCCGGCTGGTGTCGATGGCCGCCGAACACGGCCTGAGCATTGTCGCGGTCGACCCCGCCTACACCACTTTGTGGGGTGCCCAGCACTGGCAGAAGCCGCTGGTCACCTCCCGCCGCACCATGTCCCGTCACGATGCCGCCGGTGTCGCGATCGGGCGACGCGCCCTCGGGTACCCGGTCCGGCGTCGGACGGCACCGCCCCCGCACGACCGGAGTGATCGTGCGGGGCATCGGACCGCCCAGGCCGGGTCAGGTGACCGGGGGCGTGAGGGAACCCGCCCACCCGCCACGGACCGGCCCCCGGAGGGCCGTCACCGAACGGGACGCGAAAGCGGGAACCCAGCGCATCCAACACCGTTCGGGATGCGCCCAGTACGCAGCAGTGGGTCCAGGACTCACTCATGCACACTGGCTAGGAACGGTGTGGTGACAGGGGTTGGGCGGGCTGGCGTGTATGGCTGCTCGAAGCGACGGTACGAAGAGTTCGCCTCGGGCGTCCTGGCCGCCGAGATACGCGTGGCCGTTGCCCGTCCGGCGCCGGGTGTCGATCCGGTCGTCGGTCGCGGTCCGGCGCAGCAGCGCCTTGTTGCCGCGCTCCTCGAAGAGTTTCGATGTCGCGTCGACGAAGCCGGTGTACGCGAGGATCTCCGTCACCCGCCGGGCGGGCACCAGCTGCCCACCGACCTCTGACGGCAGGCGGGTGCGGGCCGACGTGTTGTACGGCAGCATCGCGGCGTAGTCGGGGGAGGGGCTGGCCGGGTCGGCGGGTGGGTAGTTGATGTCGCCGCCCACGATGCCGTAGGGCCCGTACCGCAGCGCCCGGGTGGCTATGAGCTTCGCCTCGGCGCGTGCCCTGTCGGCGACGAGCGGGTCCAGGTGCGCGGAGACGATGGCGAGTGGGGCGGGCAGGCCGACGTCGAATGCCGCGACGCCGAAAACCGTGCAGCGTCTCTTGGACGAAGTCGGTGTTCCCGTGCGTCCAGCAGCCGAGTGTCTCGCGCCGGCAGAGGAGCGTCGCGGGATACCGGAGCGGGACGGCGGGATCGGCACCGCCCACGCCGTGGCCGCCTCCTCGCACGCATGCCCGATGTGGAGGGAGACTCGTAGGGTGAGCGGATGGTGGATGCCCCCAAAGAGATATGCGGACTCGATGCGCTACAGGACCTCTTGACCGACCGGTGTGCCTCGCCGGTCGCTGTCAACCGTTGGGAGTCGCTGGAGCCATGGACCGTAGCCCGGGTCTGGCTTCGAAGTGCTTCGGCGCTTCCGCGCTCCGTTGTCGTCAAGTGCATACCGGACGGGCAACGCGAGGCCCGCACCGCTCCATGGCGGCTGCGTACGGAACTGGCGGCACTCCAGTTCCTCAGCGAGGACATGGGGATAGGGCTCGGTCCTCGCGTCATCGCTGCCGACACGGCTGCCGGATGCCTCGTCCTGGAAGACCTCGCGCCTCGTGTCTGCCTGGACCAGTTGCTTCGACGGGACGGCGCGGCAGCGCACGGCGACCGGCTGGCGGCGTTCGCCCGCGCCCGCGGTGCGCTGAGCGCTGCCACCGTTGGGCGGGCCGAGACCTACTACGCCCGTCGGGCCAGGCTGGGACCAGTTGACGCTGCGGCAGACCAGGCCGGACGACTCGCCCCTCTCCGCAAGGAAGCGATCGGACACGCATCGGCGCTCGGGGTGCCGCCAAGCGGCCGGACCGTCCACGAACTCGCCACAGCCATGGACGAGTTGGCTGATCCAGGTTCCTTCCTCGCCCTCAGCAATGGTGACGCAGAAGCCAACAACATCATGCTCCACGCCACCGGCCCGGCCGACGCCCGCCTCATCGACTTCGAATTCGCCGGCTACACCCACGCGCTGACCGACGCGGTGTGCCTGTATGTGCCCGGCCCGGCCTGGCTGATCGTGGGAGATCCAACCACCACAGGCCTCGCCGACGAGTACCGCCACGCCCTGGCCCGCGGCATTCCGGAAGCCGAGGACGACCGGCGGTACGGAGACGGCCTCGCCGCCGCCTGCACGTCCTGGGCACTTGTTCGCCTGCAGCGACTCACCCAGCTCGACACCCGCTCACCAGGTGACCACAGCCGACTCCAGCTCATCGCAACACTGGAAGCCGCCGCGCACACCGCCGAGACCCACCAGGCCCTGCCACACGTCACCGGCTGGATCCGCCGTATCGCCGCAGTGCTGCGCCGCCGCTGGCCCGATGCGAACCAGGACCTCGCCGAGTCAGGAAGGTTCCCGCCCTACCAGCCCCGGCACTGACCCCGGGCGTCCGCTCGCCGCTTCACCCCGCGGTGAATGACCGCAACGGATCAACCAGCAACCGCCACCAACGTTGTTGCTGAGATCGAAACCAGGTGGGGAACACGATTGTCCCTGGGGATTTTCATGGCTCTGACCGGAGTTCCGTGAAATACCAGGTCAGGACGACTCCGGGGCTGGCCACGGCTGACCGTCAGGTGTCCTGGCTGGGCGGCCGGCCAGCACGTAGTCGCAGTACTCGTCTCCTGCCATGGACTGGTTTACCCATCGCTCGCGTACTGCTCCGGTTCGGGTCTCGGCAGCGTCCAAGGCATCGAGGGGATCGTGCGTGGTTGCCAGGAGGATGCCGAAGTCCTCTTCCTCGCCCTCAAACAGCGGTGGGAGGGTGTCCAGATCACCCGCCGGAGGCTCGCAGTCGAGAGCGGCGTGCAGATAGACCTCGTAGGCCCCTCGAACCGGCCGTATCTCGACCCAGTGGATCGCCAGCCCCTTGGGGCTTTCACATGGTCCGAGGAACTGCTCGACACAACGGCCCCGGTTGAGGGCACCAAGAACGAAGGGTTCTGCCAGATAGCGCACGGCGGAAGACTACGACGTGATCAGGATCCGGGGCCGATGGAGATCGAAGGAGGCCCCTCCGTACATCGCCCTCTTGAGCGTTTTGACTCTGTTGACGTGGCCTTCGACGATGCCTGAGCTCCAGCGGAGGGTGAGGTCGGCAGTGACGGCGTCGAGGTCCTGTCGGAGGAATCCGGCAAAGCCGCTCACCGGCTTCGGGGCGTCTTGTTCAGCCTGACGGATTCACTCGGTCAGTAGGAATCCGCGTCGGTGTCGAAGAAGCTCGGCGAAGGCGCGGGCGAGGTCACAGGCTCGGGCGATGTCCGGGCAGGCGATCCGCACAACGAGCAGGCAGCGTTCGAGTTCGGGTGGAAGGGCGTCTTGCGGTCGCATGATCCAGCTGGTGATCTTGCGAGGGCTGGGAATGTCCGCGCGGATGGGTTCGGCGTTGCCGGCGCGGAGGGCGGCGAGGTGTTTGCGGACCTCCGGGCCCGGTGACACCACCCCCCGGATCATCAACAACAGGAGGGGGAAGTCATGCCGAACCCGAAGGCCGGTAGCCCCAGTGCGGAGCCACGAAGACGGTAACGGGGGGCTCAACGATGACAGATGACGACAGTCGACGACGGCTCTTCCCGAGGGGGCCAGCGCCAACGCCTCATCGGCGGCCGACGCAGCCTCACGAGTAGAAGCTGACCCAGTACTCGTCACGACTGCACACGAAGTCATTAGCCTCGCCGTTTCGGTTGGGGCTGGTCCGGATGTTGGCCGGATACGCGAAAGTGCCTTCTGAGCTGGGACGATGAACCTTGTCGAGGGGTTCTGTCGGTCCAAGCGGAAGGCACTTTCTGCGTGCAGGGTATCGGTTCTCGTCCCAAGCTCCACGTCTCCACTGACGGTTCGGGGGTGGTTGGGCACGCCGGGGCACGTTTGCTGACGGATCTCGCCGAGGCCACCGGTCTGACCACCGCGTACTCCACTGCGCTCAGGCAGTTACGACCGCGCGGCACCGGGCATGATCCGGGCCGGACCGCGACCGATCTCGCGGTCATGCTCGCCGACGGCGGTGAGGCGATCGCGGATCTGGCCGTGCTTCGGGACCAGGCCGAGGTGTTCGGCCCGGTCGCCTCCACACCCACGGCCTGGCGGTTGCTCGCCGACACCGGCGAGACTGCACTCGCTTCGCTGCGAGCGGCCCGCGCCTCAGCCCGGGAAGTCGCCTGGATGCAGGCCGCCGAGACCGGCCAGGGCATACCCGCTGTCCGGGCCGGCGGACGAGAACTTCCCGGCCTGGTCCTGGACCTCGACGCCACGCTGATCACCTCCCACTCGGAAAAGGAACAAGCCGCGCCCACCTATAAGGGCGGCTTCGGCTTCCACCCGCTGCTGTGTTTCCTCGCGAACACCGGCGAGGCCATGTCCGGCCGGCTGCGGCCCGGCAACTCCGGAGCCAACACCGCCGCCGATCACATCGCGGTGCTGGACGACGCCCTCGCGCAGATCCCCGACGCCCACCGGCACGGCACCCAGATCCTGGTCCGCGCCGACAGCGCCGGATCCGCGAAAGCCTTCCTCGCCCACATCCGGACCCTGCGCGAGCACGGCCTGGACCTGCGTTTCTCGGTCGGATACGCGGTCACTGAGCCGGTTCGCCGTGCGATCCGGACCCTGCCTGAGCAGGTCTGGCATCCCGCCCTGGACCAGAACGGGACACTGCGAGAGGGAGCCGCGGTCGCCGAGCTGACCGGCATGGTCGACCTCGCCGGTTACCCGGTCGGCACCCGCATCATCGTGCGTCGAGAGCGTCCGCACCCCGGCGCCCAGCTGTCCTTGTTCGATCACGACGAGGGCCTGCGGCACCAGGTATTCCTTACCGATACCCCTTACTCCGGCGGCGGCTCCGCGCAGTTCCTGGAGGTCCGCCACCGCGGACACGCCACCGTCGAGGACCACATCCGGTGCGGCAAGAGCACCGGCTTCGGCCGCTTCCCCTCCCGCCATTTCGACGTCAACGCCACCTGGCTTGAACTCAGCCTCGCGGCGATCGATCTCCTCGCCTGGGCCCGCGTCCTCCTGCTGGATGGCGAACTCGCCGCTGCCGAACCCAAGAAACTCCGCTACCGGCTGCTGCACGTCGCCGCCCGCCTCACCCGCGGCGGACGCCGCCTCCGCCTACGGATCTCGGCGACCTGGCCCTGGAGACACGAACTGGCCACGGCCTTCCACCGCCTTGCCGCACTGCCCCGACCGGTTGGCTGACCGGCTGTCCCCCGCCCACCCACAACCCGAAGGACCCCGGAGAACCCGACCACCGCGCCGGGGCCCCGCCATGCCCAGGAAACAAAATCGCCTCGACCACGCCACAGTTGGTCATCAGCGACGCCGCTTCAGCCCAACCGAAACGGCGAGGTTAGGACGCTCGACGCGCAGCACCTCGTACCGGGCAGCAAAGATGTCCAGCGCCTCATGGAGCGAACAGCCGAGCTGCTCTCGGATCACCATGAGTCCGCGGATGATCTGCTTGGCGAGGATCTGATCGTCGGCAACGTCGATTGCGGCACCATCGGTCATGGCCGCGATCGAAGCCGACCCGCACCCCATCCGCAACAGCGTTTGCCGCCCTGATCTTGCGTGCCGCCACCAAGCCAGAACGACCGGGCAGACGGGATGGAAGCTTGGGGATGGTAGGGGAGGGTGCGTCGGGTGGCTCGGCGATGCGGGCCGCACGCCTCCGCATGAGAAAGAGGCCGAGCTCAGAAGACGGGACTTCCACCCGAAGAGTGGACACCGTTTCATCCTGTTATGCGGCGAGTTCGAGCGTACTCGATCGCTGCTCGTAGTCGACCGGGCTGAGCTGTCCGTTGGCGGAGTGCCGGCGCCAGGTGTTGTATCGGGCGAGCCAGCGGAAGACCGTCCGTCGGCAGATGTCCGCTCCGGCGAAGCGGCGGGCGCCCTTGAGGATCTCCCGTTTCAAGGAGGCGTGGAAGGACTCGCAGGCGGCGTTGTCCGCGCTCGTGCCGACCGCGCCCATGGACTGGGTGACACCCAACTCGGCGCAGAGATCGGTGAATTGACGCGACACGTACTGGGCTCCGTGATCGCTGTGGAAGATCGCACCGGCCAGGCTGCCGCGGGTCGCGGCGGCCATGGTCAGTGCATCGGCGACCAGGTCGGTGCGCATGTGGTCGGCGATCGACCAGCCCACCACACGGCGGGAGAAACAGTCGATGACCGTGGCGAGATAGAGGAACTCGCCGTCCCCGACGGGGAGATACGTCACATCACCCATGTACTTCAGGTTCGCCTCCGGCGCGGTGAAGTCCCGTTTGAACAGGTCCGGGACCGGCGTCGCCGACGGCTCGGGCACAGTCGTGCGGACCTTCTTGCGCAGGTGCGTGCCGATGATGCGGAACTTGCGCATCACGCGGGCGACCTTCTTCTCGTTGATCTCCATGCCGTGCGTATCGCGGAGCTCGGCCGTGATGCGCGGAGCCCCGTACGCCCGGTCGGACTCGGCGTGGATGGTGGTGATTTTCTCGGCCAGGGTCTCGTCCTCGCGCTCCCGCGCGGCGCGGGCCTCACGGCCCTGGCTCCACTTGTAGTAGCTGGAGCGGTGGACGTCGAGGACCTGGCACAGCCGCTGGACCGGGTAGGTCTCGCGATGATCCTCGATGAACCGGCAGCGGCCTAGGAGCCGTAAGGGAATTACTGTCGGTTTTCGCACTGATCCGGTGCGTGCGGTGGTATACGGGCTGGCATGGGGATATCGGATGAGGTCCTGGC
>NZ_JBHVFU010000112.1:0-12217 GCF_042801455.1 Streptomyces sp. NPDC057565
CGGTGCACCGCCGCCGATGACGAACGGCTTGATCCCCGCAGCCTTCAGCTTGCCGACCGCGGCAAGCAGGTCGTCCCACTTCTTCGGAGCAGTGGTGATGCCCGCCTTCTCGAAGGCCGCCTTGCGGTAGTAGATCTGCCAGGTCTGCGAGTTGGTGGGCAGCTGGTAGATCTTGCCGTTGAAGCTGTTCGCGGTCGGGTTGGCCCAGTCCGCCAGTTCCTTCTTGCTGAACTGAGCGAGCTTGCCGCCCTCCGCCAGTCCGGCAGGGTCGATCGCGACCATGATGTCGGGAAGTGCACCGGTCGAGTCGAGCTGGCGCGCGTACTCGTTGCGCTGCTCGGCACTCGGCGCGACGAGTTTCTTGATCTTCACCCCCGGCACCTTGGCGCTGGTCCTGGCGATGATGTCGTCCCAGTACGAGGCGGTGAGGTTGGGGGTCTCGAAGGTGAGCAGGCTCAGCGTCACCTCACCGCCCGAACTGTTCCCGTCCCCGCCTTCGCTCCCGCCGCCGACGGCACAGCCTGTCAGTGCGACCAGGCCCAATGCCGCGGTCATCGCGACCCAGTTGGCCCGCTTGCTCATCGAACCCCTGCTTTCCTTGCTGGTCGAACCCACCGGGGGTGTCGTTCGACGCAATTAGGTTAAGTAAGTTTCTTGTCAATATTGCTGTTGGGGCGTCAATGTAGATAGCGTGAGGCTGTGAGTCAAGACATGCGTAAAACCCAGCGCAGCGCGGCTCCCGCAGGCCGTGCGGGCGATGCCCACCTGTTGCGCAAGCTCAACCTCGCAGCCACGGTGCGGGCCTTCCTCGACGCCGCGTCGCTGACGGTCAGCGACGTGCGTAAGATCGTCGGAGTCTCCCGCCCCACCGCCGAGGAACTGGTGGCGACGCTGCTGGACCAGGGCTTCGTCCGTGAGGCGCTCGACCGTCCCAACGGCGAGCGGTCCGCGGGACGGCCGGCCCGGCGCTACGAGGTCGTGGCCGAGAACTTCGCCGTCGTCGGAGTCGACATCGGCGCCCACAAGGTGGCCGTGGTCGTCTGCGACCTGCGCGGGAACGTCGTTGCGGTGCGCAGACGCAGCGTCGACTCCGGCCTCGGGTCGGCCGGGCGCATCGGGGCGGCGGCGCGTCTGGTCGAGGCGACCGTCCGGCAGACCGGGACGAGCTGGGAACACATCCGCTCGGTGGCCTGCGGCATCACCGGCGTGGCAGCCAACGGCTCGGAGGTCAAGGACATCCGCACCGTTCCTGCGGGCCAGGACCTGGACGTCTACTCGCTCCCGGGCTTCGACAAGATCGACGTGGTCTCCGAGGTGTCAGAGCGCTTCAAGCGCGACGTGCTGGTCTCCAACGACATCTACCTCGCAGCGGTGGCCGAGCAGTGGCAAGGCGCCGCCGCCGAGGCACGCGACCTCGTCTACATGCACGCCGGCCGCCGACTCGGGGCCGCGATCGTCATCAACGGGCAGATCCACAACGGACGCCGCGGTCTGGCGGCGTCCGTCGGTTCCATGAAGATCCTGGGGTGGGCCGACGCGATGGCGCAGCTCGACCGCGAGAGCCGCAAGCTCGCGGGCTCGACCGCCGAGGAGTCCACCAGCGACGACGTCCGGGCGCTCTTCGAAGCGGCCGCGAACGGCGACCGCACTGCCGTGCGCACCGTCGACCGCGTCGCCGAGGCCCTCGCCCTGGGCGCCTCCATCCTGGTCCACGCCGTCGACCCCGACCTCGTCGTGCTCGGCGGCGGCCTGACCCGCGCGGGGGACGTGCTCACCGGTCCGTTCGAGCGGCACCTGGCCACGACCTCCCTCAACTCGCCGGAGTTCCGCGTGTCCCTGCTCGGCGACGAGTCCGTCGCCCTCGGCGCCGCCCGGCTGGCCCTCGACGATCTCAAGGCGCGCCTGCTCGCAGTGCAGGCCTGATCCACCCCCTCTCACCGCACCAAGGAGTCACCGAATGATCGAGCCCGGACGCGTTGCCGTGCCCGCGCCCACCGCCCCCGTGTCCCTCTCCGGCCTCGGCGGGACCGAGACCACGACAATGGTCCTGCTGCCGCGGGCGGACGGCCTGCCCGACATCGGGTGGATAGGGCTTTCCCTGGCAGCGACGGACGTCCGGTCCCTGACGATCCCCGCCTCGGTCGAGACCACGGCCTGGAACTCCTGGCTGATCGGCTCACCGGTCAGCATGCTCCCGGAGCACGCGCGCGGCTACCTGGGACGGCCTGCGCTGCTCGGCCACCGGGTCGGCCCCGAAGGCCCCGGGAGCGACTGGTCCACCGCGTTCGGTCCCGGCGCAGTGCGGTGCGACGACCGCTCGCTCGTGGTCCAGGCCACCGACGAGGCAGCGGGACTCGAACTGCGCTTCGAGGCCGAAGCTGTCCAGGGGGGAGGACTCCGCCTCCGGCACCTGTTGACCAACGCCGGCACCGGCCCCTACGTGGTCGACGCGCTCGAGGTGGTCATCCCCGTTCCGACCGGCGCGGGCGAGATCCTCGACTTCACCGGGCGATGGGCCCGCGAGCGGCAGCCCCAGCGCCGTGCCCTGGCGGACGGGCAGTGGGTCCGGGAGCACCGCCGCGGCATGCGCATCCTCGACGGCACCGGTCTGATCGTGGTCGGTACCCCTGGCTTCGGATACGGCGACGGTGAGGTGCTCGGTGTCCACCTCGCCTGGAGCGGCAACCACCGGTATGCCGTCGAGCAGCTCAGCTCCGGCACCGCCGTCGTCCGGGCCGGCGAACTGCTGCACCCGGGCGAGTTGGTGCTCGCTGAGGGCGAAACGTACGCGATGCCCTGGGTGCATGTGGCCGCGTCCGCGCGCGGGCTCGACGGCCTGGCGGACGCCACCCATCAGTACGTCCGGTCGCTCGCGGCCCATCCGTCCCCGCCCGCACCCGTCATGTTCAACCCGTGGGAGGCGGTCTACCTCGACCACGACCTCGACACACTTGCCGCGCTGGTCGACATCTCGGCCAGGCTGGGCGCCGAGCGTTTCGTACTCGACGACGGGTGGTTCGCGGGCCGCAAGTCCCTCGACGACGGCTTGGGCGACTGGACCCCGGACCCGGCGGTGTGGCCGGACGGGCTGGCACCGCTTGTGGACCGGGTGCACGAGAAGGGGATGGAGTTCGGGCTCTGGTGGGAGCCTGAGGCCGTTAACCCGAACTCCGCGGTCTACCGCGACCACCCCGACTGGATCCTGCGCACGGGCGACCGGTCACCCGTGCTGGAACGCAACTGCTACCTGCTCGACCTCAGCCGGAAGGACGTGCGGACACACCTGCTCGACGCCTTCGACCGCCTGGCGGCGGCGCACCCGATCGACTTCGTCAAGTGGGACCACAACCGCGACCATATCGACGGCGGTGACACACGAGGCTCCGGCCGGCCCGCGTCACGGCGGCAGACCCTTGCCTTCCGCGAGCTCCTCGACGAGCTGGCCCGCCGCCATCCCGGCATCTCGTGGGAGAGCTGTGCCTCGGGAGGCGGCAGGATCGACCTGGACGTGCTCGAGCGAGTCCAGAGCACCTGGACCTCCGACGTCACCGATCCGCTGTCCCGCCAGCCGATCCAGCACTGGACCGCCCAGCTCGCCCCGCTGGAGTACCTGGGCGCTCATGTCGCCGCGCCGGTCTCCCACCAGACCGGCCGGACCAGCACTCTGGACTTGCGCGCGGCCACGGCCTTCTTCGGCCAGTTCGGCGTCCAGTGGGACCTCACGAAGGTGCCGGTCCACGAGCTGGACCGCCTTGCGTGCTGGATCGGCCTCTACAAGCGGCACCGCACGCTCCTGCACACGGGGCGGCTGACGCGTGTCGAACTGCCCGACGGTCTGCTCGCCCACGGAGTGGTCGCCCGCGACCGGTCGGAGGCGCTCTTCTCCTACGCCCAGCTCGACGAGATAGTGCCCGTGCCACCGCGGCTCCGCATCCCGGGACTCGACCCGGACCGCACCTACCGCGCCTCGCTCGTCACTCCCACCGACCCGTCGGTGACCTGGGATGTCACGGGCATCCAGGCCTCCGGCGCGGCGCTGGGAGCACTCGGGCTGCCGGGTCCCGCGCGGGCACCCCAGAGCGCGGCACTGGTCCACCTGCGCGCCCTCTGATCCGGCCATGGCACCTCGGGACCGCATGACGTTGCGCATGCGCTACCCGCTTCACGCGTCGTGGTGCTGGCCCGGTTTCCGGATGCCATCCGGGAACCGGGCCAGAGCGGCCTCCAGACCCAGGCCATCGGGATGCGGCAAAGACATCTCAGGCAAGGTCGGCCATTCCGCTTCCGGGGCAATCGCCATGAGGTGAAGACTGGGACGGGAGAGGCGCTGCGTACCGAGTGGGCGGCACCCTGGGGGCAGGGCGTGGCGCTCTGCCCCCAGGGTGCTCAGCCAACCCCGGCGGCGAAGACGTGGATCAGCGACACCACCGCGACTGACTTGATCCACAGGTCTTGGCTGTTCCTCCGCCTGGAACACGGGACAGTGCTGCACAGCCCAGGGTCAGTCCGATCCCGTTTGCGCTGTTGGAGTGATTCACCGGTCGTCGGAGCCTGTACCGCCGGTGAGTCCTGTGTCGGTGATGGTCAGGGGAGCGAAACTTCTGGGGCGACGGTGGACACCTCACGAAGGTGAATGACTGACGGCCAGCCAGGCCAAGAGGGGCGGCTGTGGAGGACCGTGAGCGGCCACCCGGCAGGAATATCGCGGACCGGTCGGAGGGGTTCGGTGAGCGGCTCCTGGGGCTGCTGCTGGACCGGGCGCACGAGATGCCGCCGCAGTTGATCGCTCCGATGATCGCGGAAGAAGTGGCCAGCATCGATGGCCGCGAGGTCTCGATCCTCCTGCAGGACTATGCCCGCGAGCTGCTGGTGCCACTGCCGGGCCAGAAACTCATTGTCGGCGAACCTCAGGAGATCACTGCCTCTCCGGCCGGTACGGCGTTCCTGCGAGCCACCCCCGTCGAGGTCGCACAGGCAGACGGCGTCCGGATGTATCTGCCGTTGCTGGACGGCAGCGACGAGGTGGGAGTGCTGGCCCTCACCCTGGACACCGTCGATGATGACGACCGGAGGCTGCTGCGGCGGCTCGCCAGTCTGGTCGCCGACATTCTGGTCACCAAGCATGCCTACACCGACCGGTTCTTCCAGGCCCGCCGCCGCGAACCGATGAGCGTGGCCGCGGAGATGCAATGGTCCCTGCTGCCCCCGCTGACCATGTCCGTGCCACAGGTCGCGGTGGGCGGAGCCGTCGAGCCCGCATACGACATCGCCGGCGACAGCTTCGACTACGCCCTGAACGACAACATCCTGCACGCAGCCGTGATCGACGCCATGGGCCACGGCCTGGACGCCGCCACAATGGCGACCGTCGCCGTCGGCGCCTACCGGCACGCCAGACGTGCCGGCATCAGCCTGCCCGAGACGTACCTGTATATGGACCAGGCCATCGCTGAACAGTTCGGGCCCGACCACTTCGTCACCGCGCAGATGATGAACCTGGACATCACCACCGGCCTGTTCCAATGGGTCAATGCGGGCCACCCCGTACCGCTGCTGATCCGGGAAAAGCAGGTAGTGCGCCAGCTGGAGAGCCGGACCACCCTGCCAGTCGGCCTCGGCGGTGAACGCCCGTCCATCAGCCAGCTCCAGCTCCAGCCCGGCGACCGGGTGCTGTGCTACACCGACGGGGTGATCGAGGAACGGGACGCAGACGGACAACCCTTCGGCGAGGAACGGCTCATCCGCTGCGTCAACCGAATCGAACACGTGGAAGGAGGAATGCGGGCCGAGGCACACCGGCTCTCCCAGGCCCTGAAACAGGAACGCGGCGAGCACACCAGCGATGACGCAACCCTCTTCCTCATCGAATGGCGCGGGGACGCCGCCGACGTTTCACTTTTCGCGTAGTGGGTGATCGGGTTCCTGCAGATCGCGCTCGAGATCTCGCCAAGCCCGCCGGCACGACAGGGGATCTCAGGCCGCCGGGGGCGGGGCGAGGTGGGCGACAGCGCGGTGACTGAAAGCGGGAGTCCCTGCCGGTGGTGACAAGAGATGCCACCGGCAGGGCTCGCCATTCCGATCGGTCCTAAACCTTGGTGAAGGTCCAGGACTGGAGGGGCGCGGCCATGATGCCCAGGGAGATGACCTTGGCGCCGTTGGTGGCCGACTCCGCGGTGATCATCTGGGCGCTGGCCGTCGTCGCCACCAGTGAGTAGCCGGTGGCGGCGGTCTGCCAGAGCGACCAGCGCTGGGCGGCAGTCGACGTGCAGGCGGTCTGGATGATCGCCTGACCCCCGGTGTTCGAGCCGGTGGAGATGGCGACGCAGAGTCCGCTGTGGACGCTCTTGAGTGTGTAGGTGTTGTTGGAGTTGGCGGTGATGACGAACTTCTGGTCATCGCCGGAGTGCGGGCTGTCCACGGTGAGCTGGGTGCCGTCGGTATTGGTCAGGGGGATGCCGATGGCTTTGCCGCCGGTGTTGAGCTGGTAGGTGGCTCCGGACTGGATGACCGGTGCGTAGACCTCGAACTCGTTCAGCGAGTAGCCGTAGCCGGTGGCGGGGGCGGTGCCCCGCATGCGGACGTAGCGGCCGGTGCCCGTGAGCCCGGTCAGGTCGTCGATGCCGCCGTCACCCGTGGTGGTCGCGTAGACCGTCGTCCATGTGGTGGCGTCGTCGGAGATCTGGATGAGGTAGCCCTTGCCGTACGAGTTGTCCCAGTGCAGCTTCACCCGACTGACCGGCTTGGGGATGCCGAGGTCGATGGTGATCGACTGGTCGTCGCCGCGGTGGCTGGACCAGCTGGTGGTGTAGTCGCTGTCCACGGCGTTCGCGCCCGCGACGCTGCTGTCCTCGCTGCGGGTCTCGGTGCTGGAGACGGTTACGGGCCTGCCTGCGGCGACGTTGCCCTGCTGGGCGTCGGTCGGCCAGGCCGGGTTGCGGCCGATGGTGTTGATCACTGTGGTGAAGCTCGACCACGGGGTGACCAGCTTGGGTGAACCCCAGGTCTGCTGGGCCACCATGCGCAGGCCGTTCTTGATGTCGTCGGCGACGCGTTCCTGGGTGGCGGTGTCGCGGTCGCACCAGACGTGGAGCTTGGTGCCGAGGTTCTTGGACTTCGAGGCGTCGGTGATGGTCTGGTTGCCCTGGAACAGGTCGGGGTTCCAGGTGTCATAGCCCCATTGGCTGCCCGGTCCGCTTGGTCCACCCCCGCTGAGAACGTAGTAGGTCGGGCTCCAGCTGTCGTTGGAGATGAGGTGCCCGTTGTCGATGTGCTTCTGCGGTGAGGAGCCGAGGTTGTACCAGAATTCGAGGACGATGTTGGGGTTGACCGTGACGGCGGTGCCGCCGCCCACTCCGTCATTCCACGCGCGGGTGGTCTTGCCCGCGGCGCGGACGATGTCGTTGGCCCAGTTGATGAAGCCGAGGTAGACGTCCTTGCCGGTGGCGTTGGCGCCGTAGGTGTCCTTGGCGTACTGCAGCAGCTGCGGGTACTGGCTGTAGCTGCCGACGCGGTACTCGTCGGCGCCGATGTGGAAGTACGGGCCGGGGAACAGCGCCAAGTACTCCTCGTAGAGGTCCTTGAGCAGCTTGTAGGTCCCGGGCTTGCTCAGGTCGATGAACTCCTGCTGTGGAGTGCCGGTGCTGGTGACCAGCCGCAGATCGGGGTGGACATTCAGGATCTGGCGCACGTGGCCGGGCGCATCGATCTCCGGGACAACGGTGATCTTGTACTTGGCGGCCAGTGCGATGATGTCCTTGACCTCCTGCTTGGTGAGGTGCTCGTAGGACACGATCTCCGGGTGCGAGGTGCTTTCTATCCTGAAGCCCTGGTTGTCGGACAGGTGCAGGTGGAAGTAGTTCATTTTGAGGTAGGCGAGTTCCTTCACGTGGTCTTTGAGCCACTGCGGGGTGAAGTACTTTCGCCCGACGTCCACCATGAGTCCGCGCTCGGGCTTGAGCGGCCAGTCCCGGGCTGTGCCCTGCGGGATCGATGTGCTCTGCTTGAGCAGTTGCAGGATTGTCCGGGTGCCGTAGAAGGCGCCTCGGTCGTCCCGGGCGGTGATGGTGATCCTGTCGGTGACCGAGAGGGCGTAGCCCTCGGTGCCCAGGGCGGTGTCGGTGGAGCCGAGGGACAGGAAGATGTCACCGGCCCGCAGGCTGGCGGTGGTGCCGATGACCTGGGTGACGGGGTAGCCGTTCAGATCCCGCAGGTCGTCGGCGAAGACCTGGCTGGTGGTCGCCAGCGCCCTCGCGTTCGCGGCGGCGCGGACGATCCTGGTGGCGCTGGAGTAGGTGAACGACCCGTTGCCGCCGGTCCACTCCTGCAGCGCGGGAATCGTCTGGGGTTTGGGGTTGGGCGTGGTCTGCGCGCTTGCCGGGACGATTGCCACCGAGACCGTGGCGGCCAGCCCGATGAGAACGGCGAGCACAATGCGGGAAAGAGACAGTAAGGGCTTCATCTCGGTTCCTTCGGAGGGGCGATCAGGCCACGTGGGACGGCGGCTTGGAATCGTGTCGCGTCCGGTGGCGGTAAGGGACCCCCATCGCCGGGCAGGCCCGCCGCTGCCGCCCGGCGCAGGCGGGCGGCGGGCCGCCATCTGTCCGGAGCCGTCGGAGCGGTGGGGAGGGGGGAAGTGCATGGTGTCTGTGTCTCCTGTCAGTCGGGCAGACTGCCCGTCAGGTGGACGGGCCGTCCGGGGCGGTCGGTCGTGCGAGCCGGGTGCCTTCCGTAGAGGGGCACCTTTCGTGGGGGATCAGGGTCCGCTTCGGTGGTCCGATTCGGTGGTCCGCTGTGGCGCGAATCAGAGGTCTAGACCTCTTAGGTTTTAGCGTTCCCGTCAGGTCCAGGTCAAGGAATAGCCGTGGCGGGTTCGCGCCTGTCGAGGGGAGACCACCGCCGCGAGATGCGCTCGCGCGGCGGCGGACCGTTTGGGTGCGCGGGCCAGGGCAGGCTGAGGAAGCCGGCGGCCGCGCGTGCGGGGAAGGTCTCAGACGACCGAGAGCGCGAAGACGCAGCCCCTCGGAAGAGTGCCGGTCGAGGGCAGCTCGACCGCGCCGATCCGCGCGCCCTGCCGCAGCGCGATATCCGTCCGTCAGAAGGTCACCGGCTGCGCGATCCGACCGGACGGGTCGTTGTTGTACGCCAGAACGGCCGCCGCCCGGGCGCCCGTTGACGACGACGTCGTGTACGAGTCGTCCACCCGCAGCGTGTACGACGCGCTCGTCCCGTCGGCATGGTGGACGGTGCCGGTGCCGCCCTGCGCGCCGTAGGCGGCGGCCGACTGGACGGCGAGCGTGGTGCCGCTCGCCGTCCAGTCGGATCAGCTGCCCGGTGGCGGGTGCGTTGTCCGGCTTCCCGGCGGCCAGGTCCGGCTATCGGAAGACGGTGCCTTCGTGACCCCTCCACCCACCGACCTGGGCGCCCGCACGCACGTGCGCCATAGTCAACGCCCCGGCCGCATCGAGCTCCCGCAGCCGCGCAACCAGCACCGGCCAGTGTCCTGCCGTCGCTGTTGATGACCCGCATCAGGTCGTTTCCCGCCGAGAAGGTCACCAGCCCGCCGGTGGACGGCGCGGCGATGCCGTAGTGGGCCCCCACGCATGTGTGTTCATGCGGCGATGCCAGGAAGCTCCGTCACGCAGGACATCTGCTTCCCTCCGCCGGACAAAAGCGGGCTCACCGGCCGCCGGGGCGGCAGGACGAGGGTGCGCAGTGCTGGTAGCGCCGGAAGACCGTGGCGAAGTACTGGGAGGAGGAGAAGCCGAGCGCGTGGGCGACCTCGGTGACCGTGACCGAGGGGTCGTCCTCCAGCCAGGCCCGGGCCCGGTCGGTCTTGCGGCGCAGCAGGTAGTCCTTCGGGCTGGTGCCGGTCGCCTGTCGGAACGCCTCGTAGAAGTGGCTGGTCGACAGGCCCGAGACCGCCGCGAGCTCGGCCGCGTCGGCCGCCTCCGCCAGGTGTGCGTCGATCCACGCCAGGGTCCGGGTGATGCTCCGGTGCACAGGGCCGGGACCCGGAGAGCGGGCAGCCCCCATCGTCGCGGCCAGGTCGCACACAAGGGCGGCAAGGACGTGCTGCAACCGCGCGTCGGCAAGCCAGTCCCGCCTCCCGGCTGCCAGGTCGAAGGCCCGCCGCAGCTCCCCGGCCATCTCCGGGGAAACGTCCCACACCAGCGACACGGGCGGATCGGCCAGCAGCGACACCGCCCGGTCCAGGCCCGCCGCCCTCTCCTCCCTCGTGCCGCGGCGGCGGGCGATGAGCCAGGTCAGTTCACCGCGGGCCTGCGCGGTGGTCCCGGTCAAATACACGCTGCCCGGCGGCACACACAACACTTGCCCCGGACTGACTTCCCGCACCCAGCCATCGACCTCGAAGGCGAACGAACCCCGGCCCGGCAGCGCCAGCACCACCAGCGAGCAGTGTCGCTGCACCGGCAACGGCTCCTGCGCCCGCAGATACCGGTACCGACCCAGCACCACCAGCGGCTCCAGCCCCCGGCCCGCCAGATCCACCATCGTCCGCTCCTCGGTCGCCGCCAGATCAACGGCATCACTGCAGGCCGGTGGGACAGGCGGGACGGACACGGCAGGCGGGACGGACACGGTCAGAATCTACGGCGGAAGAACCCGAACGCCCAACCCCCGGGCCCGGTCCCACCATCGTCGGCATGACCACAGCACCGCAGCGCACCCGCCGGGAAACCTTCACCGACGACGGCTACGCGCCCACCGGCCCCCTGCTGACCCCCGACGAGGTCGACACCTACCGCGCCCTGTACGACCGGTTTTTGAGCGGCGACATCGACGCCAGGGACAAGCGCTCCGACCTGGGAGCCGGCTCCGGCACCCCCAGCGGCGCCACCGAGAACATCACCCAGATCATGTGGCCCTCCGCCCTCCACCCCCAACTCCTCGACATGCCCCTGCACGAACGGGCCCTGGCCGTCTCCCGAGAACTGGCCGGCGACGACATGGTCCTGGACTTCGACATGCTCATCGACAAAGCCCCCCACACCAACACACCCACCCCCTGGCACCAGGACGCCGCCTACTGGGTCGACCTGCCCGACACCCGCGCGGTGTCCATCTGGGTCGCCCTCGACCAGGCCACCGTCGACAACGGCTGCATGTGGTACGTCCAAGGCTCCCACCACACCCCCATCCGCCCCCACCGCCCCGCAGGCACCGGAGGCGGAGCCATCGAATGCGTCTGCTCCGAAAACGAACCCGGCGCCACCCCCGTCCCCCTCCACCCCGGCCACGCCATCGCCCACGCCGGAGCCACCCTCCACTACTCCCGCGGCAACACCACCGGCAGCCACCGCCGCGCCTACATCCTCAACTACCGCTCCGCCGCCATGATCCAGGTCGAACGCGACCACGGCATGGACCACGGCCTCAGCAACAACCAACGCACCGTCCGCAACACCGGCGCAGCCGGCTGAACCACCGCACACAGCCCCGGGGCCGCCACCTGGCACCGGGGCCGACACCACGCCCGCACCCGGCCGCACCGGGGCCGACACCACGCCCGCACCCGGCCGGACCGACAGTGAGTTCCCGATCGCCCTCACCGTTCCTGGGCAGTGAGCAGGAGTGAGTCCTGGCTCACCGGCACGCCCCGAACGGTCTTGGGCGCACTGGTCCTCCGCTTTCGCCTCCCGGTCGGCGACGCATCTCCCGTATGCGTTCCGTTCCAGGCGGGCGGAATCCCTACGACCTGGCCATGTGGGCGTGGCCGGAGGCGACGGGGAGGCCCCGAACCATCTCTCCGGTGATACGGGGGCCCCGATCGCTGACACCACACCCGGCGTCCCAGATCGCACCGAGAACGTTACCCACACCCCGCCGGGCATGCCCGCAGCTCATCGCGCCGGTCACCCCATCGTGCCCATGTTCGCCAAAACGATGTGTCTGCCCAGCAGTTGTGAACACCTGCCGAGGGGCGGCCGAACACCCGCGCGTGGGAATCGGACACCCGCACCCTGGCTGCAGGAGGGGCGAGGGCTACCTGTTCGAGCGACTCGCGCGACACGCCTGCAGACATCCACGTCAGCATGAATACCTCAGCCGACATCACGGCACTACGCCGCAGCGGTGGCGATTGGACGACGCTCCCTCGGTCACCGGATCAGACATCCCATGCCGTTTGACGTCAAGTGGCATGGGGGTGTGCGTGGTGTGACCAGGCGGTCGCTTCGTCGTAGGGGGTGCGGGTCTT
>NZ_JBHVFU010000113.1:0-11760 GCF_042801455.1 Streptomyces sp. NPDC057565
GGCCCTTCCATCATGCCTCCCCACCCGACAACTCACCCGATCCAGGGCCCTGTTCGAAGCGGACCGACCACGCGAGCGGATAGAGAACAGCCAGTGAGACGGTGGCCGGGACCTCGTCGCCGCACCAGCATGCCGATGTGTGCGGAGAGCAGAGACAACACGGCCGGGACCGTTTGCGATCTTGGTTCCGGCCGTGGCGTCGGCGCGGCGGGGGCAACGCCTCGCGGTTAGATCCAGGTGGGCACCTCGGCGTAGCGGGCACCGAAGCCGCCGGTGGGCAGGATCTCGCGGATGGTGGCGAGGTCGGCCTGGGTGAGTGTGACGGCGGCGGCGCCTGCGTTCTCCTCGATGCGGGCGGCGCTGCGGGTGCCGGGGATGGGCACGATGTGCTCGCCCTGGGCGAGCAGCCAGGCCAGGGCCAGCTGGGAGACGGTGACGCCCTTCGACGTGGCCAGGTCGGTGAGCTTGTCGACGGCCTCGACGTTCTTCTCGAAGTTGCCGGGCTGCCAGCGCGGGTCGTGGTTGCGCATGTCGGTCTCGTCGTACTGGCCGGCCGGCTTGGCGGTGCCGGTGATGAAGCCGCGGCCGAGCGGGGAGTAGGCGACGAAGCCGATGCCGAGTTCTTCGAGGAGGGGGAAGAGCTGCTCGACGTCGCGTTCGAAGAGGCTGTACTCGGTCTGCAGGACGGAGACCGGCTGGACGGCGTGCGCCTTTCGGATGGTCTCGGGGCCGGCCTCGCTCAGGCCGAAGTACTTGACCTTACCCGCGTCGATCAGCTCCTTGACGGTTCCCGCAACGTCCTCGATGGGGACATCGGGGTCGACACGGTGCTGGTAGAGGACGTCGATGTGGTCGGTGCCGAGGTAGCGCAGGCTGTTGTCGGTGACCTTGCGAATGTTGTCGGGCCGGCTGTTGAGGCCGAAGCCGGTCGCAGGGTTGGAGAGGTCGAAGCCGAACTTGGTGGCCAGAACCACTTCGTCGCGGAAGTCCTTGACCGCCTTGCCGACCAGGATCTCGTTGGAACCGGTGCCCCAGCCGTAGAGCTCGGCAGTGTCGAAGAAGGTGACGCCCAGGTCATGGGCGCGCCGAATGGCGGCGACGCCCGCCTGCTCGTCGGTGGGGCCGTAGGCCATGGTCAGGCCCATCGAGCCGTAGCCGATCGCCGAGACCGTCAGGCCCTGGCTGCCGAGTGTCCGCTGCTGCATGTCTTCCTCCCAGAGGCAAACCAAACTGTCTGGTTCGACCGTATGGCAGCTCTGCCAGGCAGTCAAACCGAACAGTTTGGTATGCTCGGCGCATGAATCTCCAGACCGGCGCCGACTCCACCCGCGACCGCATCGTCACCGCGGCCACGACCGAATTCGCCCGGCACGGGATCGCCGGTGCACGCATCGACCGCATCGCCAAGGCCGCCAGGACGAGCAAGGAACGCGTCTACGCGTACTTCCGCAGCAAGGAAGACCTCTACCGCTTCGTCTCCGCCCAGGAACTCGCCGTTGTCGCCGAGGCCACCCGGATGGACCCCACCGACCTGCCCGGCTACGCGGGCCGACTCCACGACTACTTCACTGCCCACCCCGAGCGGCACCGCCTGATGGCCTGGGGCCGACTGGAACTCGATCCGAACGGCACCCCGGCCGACGACGACCCGATCCGGCAGACCATCGCCTACAAGACCGGGCAACTGCGCAAGGCCCAGGACGCCGGCCACCTCGACCCCGCCTGGGATCCGCTCGACATCCTCGTCTTCGTTAACCAGATCGCCACGTCCTGGGCCGATCAGGCCGCCCTCGCTGACACCTCTTCTCCCGAGCAGGCTCAGCACCTTGCGGCCCGGCGCGCGGCCATCGTCACCGCCGTCGAGCGCCTCTTCCCGGCGGCGGCCTGAACCGCGGCCGCATCGACGTCGACCAGCTGCGGACCGTGCTGGCCGGCCTGTCGCTGCCGCGTTTCGAGGGCGGACGCCTGGTCCTGGCTGTGGATGTGTCGCCGTGGCTCCGCTCGGATGCGCCGTGCTCAGCCGAGCGGTTGTTCTGCCATGTCTACGGCCGTGCGAAGACGGCGTCGCAATTCATTCCGGTGCGGCCAGGGTGCCAGCTTCTCCGTAGGAGCGGGCGACGGCGAGGTTCTCAGCTGGCGTCAGCGGTGTCCGGTGCAGCACCCGAGCTCTGCCGGTTTTTGTCCTCCGCCGCACTACCCGCCCGCCCCTCAGCGGGTGCTCCCGGTCCGGCTGCGGGGGCTGGGGCTTTATCGACCGGTAGTTGGCGTCACTTGTCGATGGGTTTGGGAGGTGCCCCGATCCACGGGCGGGTGATGTTGATGAGTTTGGGAGGCACGGTGGCTCCCGTGAGCGTGGGGGGCGTGTCACTACTGGTCTACGGCAGGCTTCTGCCCTCACGCTCTGCCGGTCGTGGCTCTTCTGGATCTTGCCTATCCGTGCCAGCCTGAGCGGCCGAGCAGGTGCGCGTGTTCCCGTCGTATCGGGGGCAGCGAAACTTCCCGGGCTGGTACTGGGTGGCTACCTGTGTCGAGCTGGTGGGCTACGAGTCTCAGGCCACTGCCCACGGCTCGGCACGCCAGTCTGACATTTCCTTGTTGAGCCATTCCTCGACGGTTCGCCGCCAAGGGTCAGTGGAGTCACTGTCGGCGACGTCGGCCCAGGTGTCCTCCGCGAGGTCTGGGTCGACGACGAGGCTGTCGAGGTAGACGTCGAAGTCGTCAGCGACCTTGGTGAAGACACCCTTCGCCAGGTATCCGGGGTGAGGGATGCCCTGCACGAAGGCATGGAGCTGGCCATGGGTGGCCGGGTTCAAGTCCAGGAACAAGGTGTCGCCGCCTCCGTTACGGGCGATCGGGAGAAGGCCGGCAAGCGAGACCTCGCTGGCAAGCCACCCGTCACGGCTGCGGCGGTACTCGCCGAGCAAGGTGCCCCAGCCGTATTCGCCCTTGTCGTCGCGGCCGAGCTGGTGGAGGTCGTCGAAGCTCTGGAACGGCTCCGGTTCACACGCCGGCACACGGACCGAGTACGGGAAGCTACCCCCGCTCGCTTCATCCAGGAAGGAGCGATAGGAAGACGGCAGAGGCAGCCCGATCTCCCGTTCGAGATCTTCAAGTTCACCAACCTCGAACGGCCTGAACGGACCAACAACCAGGCGGCCCCGATACCAGCGCGACAACTCCTCAGCCACGCCTAGATTCTCGCACCGAGTAACATCCCCAGATCCACCAAGGTTCTACGTTGCTGGACGTCGAGCTGAGCACGTTCATCCGTACCTGCTTGAACACTCAGAAAGTGTTCAAGCAGGTACGGAGGACGTGCCCAGCCAGCAGCACAAATCAGGCTTCAGGCAGCGTCGAAGCCGCTGCTCGCGAGGGCCTGCAGGTAGGGGTTCCGTCGTGTCACGGGTTGCCTTGAGAAGATCAGAGCGAGAGCGTTCCCCAGGGACTGCTCCACCAGGCTGTCGAACTCGCTCGCTGGGCAGTGCCCTTCTGCGGGGCGGAAGTGCCAGCTTTCCCGGGCGGCGTATCGAGTGCGCAACCCTATGAGTTCCTTGTTCCGAGTGAAGTGCCATTCGCCCTGTCGATCGGACAGTTCGAGCACTGCGAGCTTGTCCTCGCGGAGCGTGACCCTTGCGGCCTGCAGCATCAGGACAAAGTCCAGTACGCAGACAGAGGTCGCGGCGTCGGAGAAGTCGCCATTGCCGATCATGAGGCTGACGTCGACCTTGAAATTGTCCCAAATGAAGGCAGACTGGGTGAGCTCCTCAACCACGATGGGCTCGTGGAAGGCATCGAGCGGGACCCACTCAGGGCCCCACGACTTGTCTCTGGGGCTGGGAACGAAACTGAGTGAAGGCGTTGTGGGTGTGCTCACCGCTCCAGGATGCCGGACGGGATGAAGTGCGCTGCAGGTCAGCCCACGTTGGTGTCGCGAACCAACAGGCGCACGGCGGCGGAGCGCCGACCGTAGCCAGCCGTCCACCGAACAAGGGTTGTGCCGTGTCCCTACCTCACCCGCCGTACCCGCACCAGCCGCCGCCGTCGACCAAGACGCTGAACCCCTTCGCAGTCACCGCGCTGTAGGTACTCCGCTCAAGGGGTGGGCAGCGGCCACCGGACCATGGTTGATACACCGTCACGGTGCGGGCAGTCTGCTCCTCCCACGACACCCGCAGGATCCGTCACCCGGTGCGTCCCGTTGGTGCGCACGATCCTGTGGGGGTGTTCAGCCGCAGTCGTTGCGGTTGATTTTCAGGGAGCGGGTCTGGTTGTTGAGGTTGTAGCCGCGCAGGTCGTGGATGGAGCCGCCACTTTGGGTCACGCAGACCCAGCGGCCGCTGTAGTTCCGCTTCTCGTGGACGCGCGCGGTGCGGTCGGAGTTGTTGGGGACCGAGCTGCCGCGGTCACGGATCGCGGACGGCAGGTCCTTCACGCCACCGTCCACGGCACGCCGTACCCATGGCTGCCCACCGAAGTTGATCTCCGGGTAGATACACACGTAGCCGGACGGGCAGTCGATACCGGCTAGTGCCGTGCCGGTGCTACCGGAGGCGGAAGCGGGAGTGGCCAGTGAGGAGAGGGCCAGGGCGGCGACCGCCGCGGCGCGCATCTGTCTTTGGTCAAGCTGGTCGGGTGTTAGTTCGGGGTGTCTGGAACGGTGTGTCCGTGCATGCTGATGATCAGGTTGGCGAGGGTGTCCCCGCGGAGCTCGCGGTGTTCCTGCGGGGTGCGGTCGACGGCCGCCCGGTGGAGATCGCTCCTTCCGTCTGCGAGGGGTGCGGCGGTCGTGTGTTCTTCGTGCTGGTCAACGCGTCCGGCGCGGAACGGGAGTGTTCGGGCTGCGACAGCCGTGCGTTCATTGCGGACAGCGAGGAGTGCTGGAACGAGGAGTCCTGGGAGGACGACGAGCCCGGTGCGGCCAGCTGCCCGTGCGGGAGCGAGGAGTTCGAGGCTGCGGTCGCGTTCTCGCTCGGCACCGACGGAGCGGTCCGCTGGGTGACCGTGGGCCTGCGGTGCATCAAGGATGGGTTCTGCGGGGTTTATGCCGACTGGAAGATCGACTACGGGCCGACGGATCACCTCTTGACCATGGTCTAGGTCTGCGGAGCGACGGTACGGACAGGCTGGGGTTCGTAGAAGGTTCCGTCGCGGAGCATCGCGAAGAGGACGTCGGTCCGGCGTCTTGTGAGGCACAGCAGGGCCTGGGTGTGGTGCTTGCCCTGTGGGCGATCTTCTTGTCGTAGTAGGCCCGCGATGCCGGGTCGCCGGGGTGTCGAATGCGGAGAGGAAGAAAGCTCGTTGGAGCTGCTTGTTTCCTCTTCTGAATGGCTGTTCGCCGCGGATCGATCATTGTCGCGTCCCGGGCATCCGTTTTCGCCTTGCCGGGGCAGAGGTCGACGATCCGCCGCATCGCGAGACCGGGCAAGTAGGCGACCTGGCAGCCCGCGTCCCGGGCCACAACCAGGGGCAGGGCACCGATCGAGGCAAGCTGGTCCACGATCACCAGGCCGTCCCGAACTTGGTCCGAAGCTTGTCGAGGACGGCCCTCAGCTTCGGGTCGCCGTCAACCGCATCAAGAAGATCAAGGGGCAGCTCTACGGCCGAGCGAATTCGGACTACTTCGCAAGATGATCCTGCTCCAGTGACACTCCGAGACGCCTCCCAAGATCTGCACGGAACCGAGAAGAGGAACATTTGCCGCGGCAAGCATGGGGACGGGGGTCCTTCCAGGTGTCCAGCCGTGGCAGGATGGCCTCATGTTGATCCGAAAGGGCGATGCCGCGTAGGCGTCCCAAGGCCGTCCGCGCAGAGCGGTGGCGGCCACGATGGCAGTATCCGGTCCTGAGGGTCTGCGGTGTCTCCGCGCGGACTCGTGCAGCGATCCGCCAGGTCGAAGACCAAGAGATGTGGCCCAACGCGGTCGCACATGCGCTCTCTCGCTTCGAGTGGGCTTTTAAGCAGCCGGGACGATATCTGAACGCCTCCGAGGCCTATTCGCCCGGGATAGAGGTGGAAGACGCCCGTGATGACCTGGAGCGGGCGATGCTGCACCTTCCTCCCGGAGCCAGACGGGACTTGGGGCGACTGATCACGCGCATCGATGAGGAATTCGAGCGCCGTACCTTGCCGGAACCCAACAACATCGAGTTGGCGATGTTCGGCTGGTGGTGGACCAGAAGGCGGGAACGCTGACGGGCCCGGGCTCGTGCCCCTGCAATCGAACGACACCGCCACCCTCCGTGACGGCCTCCCAAGATCTGTGCCAGAACCGAGAAGTGACGGCACTGATGGTGGTCGCGGACGTGGAAGGACCATGAGCCTGGGGGCGGCTGACTGCCGGGGCGAGCTCTGGTTCAGCAGATATCTGCGTCCACTTGATGTGGCTGAAGAATCTGAACACGCCGCGCCCAGTGAGACTGAGACTGAGACCGGCGCGACTGAGCGGTCACAGGGATGACCTCTTCGATCCGAGGATGATGCCGATCAGCCCGCCGGCAGCTGCGCCGAGCCATGGACCGACGTAGGCGAGAGAGGGGACGTCGACGTTCCAGGCGCGGACGGTCGTGACGATCAGACCGAGCAGGATCGACTGTGCGATCAGGTAGATCAAGATCTTTCGCCGTGCGCTCCAGGCTCGCACGTACTCTACGAAGTTCTGCCTCATCAAGTCCCCCTTACCGCCGGAACGACGTGGACGATGGTAGAGCTCGCAGATCACAGACGGCGCGTCCCTGTTGCGATCCACCGAGTTCGAGGGGCGCCATTCAGCCGCAAGTCAGCGGTTCTTGGCGGGTTCCTCGGTTCGGGCTCGGGTGTTGGCGAGGCGGGACGGTGAACTGTCGATCCCGGCTTCTACGATGCCGGTCATGGCATGGTTTGAGGATCTTCAGCCCCATTCTGGGACACCGGTAGCGACTACGGAGTGCAGCCGCCCCTGACCGGCGGGGTGGTCGGGGAGGCCGAGCGGCTGTTGAACGTCACTCTCCCCGACTCACTGTTGGACCTGCTCCGCAATCAGAACGGTGGCCAGGTCAGCGACTGCCGGAATGCCTTCCCCCCCGCAAGCCGGCTGACCGCATGGAGTGCCGACCACGTTCCGTTCGACAGCGTGATGGGCATCGGTCACCGCGAGCGGACACTGAGCCTTTTCCAACCTCACGTTGACGCGTGATGAAGGACGAGAACGGCCTGGACGATCGCGGTGATTCGGTTGGTGCTGCAGCGGAGCTTCCGCAGGAGGCGCCAGCCCTTCAGTGTGGCCATGGCCTGTTCGCCGAGGCAGCGGATCTTGGCATGCGTGCTGTTGTGCCGGCGCTGCCACCGCTTGAGGTGGCGGCCGCGGAAGGGCACCCGGATGGAGCCGCCGGCACCCTGATACGCCTTGTCGGCCCAGCGCTTGAGGCCGGCCCCGGTGAGCGCGTCGACGATGCTGTGGGCGCGGGCGGCGGTCAGGTCGTGAGTGGAACCGGGCAGGGCGGGCGAGGCCCACAGCAGCCTCCCAAAGGGATCGGTGAGGACCTGGACGTTCATGCCGTGACGCTTATGTTTGCCCGAGTAGTACGGGGTGTCAGCGGCGATCCGGCCGATCGGCAGCAGGGTGCCGTCCAGAATCACGAACGACTTGGTCCGCGCGATGTGCATCACCTCGGCCAGGGCGGGCGCGAGGCTGGCCAGCACCTCGACGGCCTCGCGTATGTAGCGGTACACGGTCGCGATGCCGATACCGAAACCTGCGGCAAGCTGGGCGTACGTGTCACCGCACCGCAGATGGGCCAGGGCGAGGAGTGCCTGACGGCCAGCGGTCAGACGCCGCCATCGGGTCCCGATCTCCCCTCGCCGCGCAGCGAGCCGTTCGGTCAGGCACCGCAGGGAGCGACCGGACAGGTCGATCGAGGACGGGTAGACAAGCACGCGAAGCTCCTGGTGGCTGCGGGCGATCTTGGTCGTGAACCCGTCTACCAGGAGCTTCGTCGTTCCGCAGATCCGTCCAACACGCGGCCAGCGCAGTCAGGTTGGAAAAGGCTCACCGAGTGCTCCGGAGTGCAGTTGTCCCTCAACTCCCGTGACCTGAACTGTGAACGAGCCGATGGCCACATGCTCTACGTCTGCGTGGGGCAGAGCGATGTTGAACGGGCGGAATGGCTGGCTTCGCAAGTTGGCCTGCACGTGCTGGGAGCGCCAGTGCAATCGATCTAGCTCAGCCACGCTGCTGCGGTGAATGCGCCTTTCGTCGGGCTGGCGCCCCGATCGTCGGACTGGCGCCCCGAGGGGGACGCCGGCCTCAGCCATGCTGGGCCCGGCCGTTCTCCGGCCGGTCGGGCCAATGCCCGTCCTCGTCGTCCACCGAGGCTCGGAGAAACCATCGGTCCCGGATCGAATACGGGTCGAGGTCCGTAGTGCCGCCGCGCCTGTCGGGGGCACACCGTTCAGCGGGACCCGAGCCCCTACGCTATCGCCCTGCCGCCGGCCAAAGGCCAGGACAACCACCCGATCGTGGTGGAGCCAAAAGAACTCGGAACTGGGGGCGCGAACCACCCCTTGAGCGCCCCAACCTGCCAGGACTGAGGCCAAAAGAACGAGGCGCGACGAGAAGCCGGATACCGGGCCCGCAGCAGCACGGTCTGTGTTGGCCGGCCTCGCACCGAAGAGCGGGCCCGCTCCGCCCGGGGGGCCTGGGCGTGACCCGGCGAGGGCCGGATATTCGATCCGATGGGTCGAGGGGCCCTGTCAGACTGCGGGCCATGAGTAATTCGTATGCTCAAGCAGTGTTCAGGACCCCGGACCTGGGCAAGGCCCTTGAAGTAGCCCACCAGTTGCTTGCACTCGCTGAGACCTCGGGGATGGATGTCACGTTCCTGGCTAGGGTCCACGCCTCGCAGGCGTTGGAGGAGCTGAGTGAGATTCTCACCGAATTGAGTTGGTGGTCGGAGAGCGCTGATCGCCCAGCCTCGTCAGATGACAGCGATGACCCGGCCGGCCACCTGCCCGTTCGGGTCAAGTCGTTCTGCCAGGAACCAGACACCGTGGATGCGTTCTTGGCCGCGGTTGGGAATGGCGCCTCGGTGGTGTGCTGGGACTTTTCAAGCTGGCCGGAGGCGCCGGAGGTTGGTCTTGGCATTGGTGGGGAGCGGGGTGCCTACGTGTCGCTATGCGTCAATGCGCGTGATCTGTACCTGGATGAACCGTCGGATGACCACACGGTCTATGTCCACGTGAAGCAGGTCGAGGCCGAACGCGCCCCGTGGCTCGCAGCGCAGGTCGGACTGCATGTATTCGGCGAGCTGGTGATGGCTGACGACTGAACCTGCCTGCCGTAGGGCGGCCATTCCTGAGAAGACCGACAGCCAGGCCACCCGCCTGCGCAAAGGCTCATGCGGCGGACGGCCGCCGGGCTTCGACGAAGAGCGGTACAAGAAGCGGATCACTGTCGAACGCGCGATCAACCGGCTGAAGCTCCGGGAACCGCTCCAGCAGGCGTACGCGCTCGGCGGCGTCGGCGAGCGACCGGTCGGCATACCAAAGATCGCGTACAGACTCCGCATAGAAGTCCAGGTCGGCTTCCCGCCCCGGCGCGTCCGCCCGTAGGCTCACGAACAGCGGCGCCATGCGTTCGGCGCAGGCGGCGACATACAGGCGGATCGCCTCACCGTTCCCGTCACGAAGTGCCTCCGCGACGGCCCCCTCCACCAGCGTCTCCACGTCCCACCCTCATCCCGTTCGAACAGATCGACAGGCTACACAGCGGGCTGACGGCTGCAGCTTGACGAGTGAGGACCCTGAGGTGTCTGGATAGTCCCGTTCACCGGGCTGAGTCCGCGCCGCTTCGGCAAGCTGCTGACCACGCTGCGGCGCGACGGAGCCGGTGTGGTTCACCGGGGCCGGCCGGGCACACTCGGCCATCGCCCTGCGTTGCTGTGAGTCCGTCAGCAGCGCTGCCACGGCTGCACACAGCCGCTCGGCGGTCACGTCACCCACCAGCGTGACGGCGGCACCGTTGGTCGCCAAGTGCTCAGCTATGTAGGCCTGTTCGTTCCCGGCAGACGTGGCGAGGGATGACAACGGCGGTCTTGCCGAGCGCGGTCAGCTCGGCGATCGTCCCGGCGCCGCTGCGGGAGATCACCACATCGGCCAGGGCGAGCACGTCGGGGAGCTCGGTGCCGACGTACCAGGTGAGGTAGTAGCGCGCCGCGCTTTGTGCGGGCAACTGTGCCGTGTACTGGCGCAGGCCCTCGACGTCGTCCGGGCCGCACTGGTGAATCACGTTGGCGTGGTTGAGCAGCCACGGCAGCGCGTTGCGCACCACGACGCTGTTGATCTGCTGCGTCTCCTGGGCGCCGCCGGTGACGTAGACGGTCGGCAGCCGCTGGTCGAAGCCGTGCCAGTTCAGAGTCTCGATCGCCTTGTCGGCCTGCCCCGTGAACACCTCGCTCGGGCCGGACCGGGTTTGCGGTGACCACCGTCGAGGCGCGTACCGCTTCCGACAGGTGCGGCACGGTTGACTACCCTGACATGGAAGTGGTCCAGTACCGCTCCAACCAGGAACCGCGAGTGATCGCTACGGACAGGATGGCCAGCAAATATGGTTTGGACTCTGTTCCGTTCTGGGGCACAAAGATCAACAAGACCTGGACGGACGGGCGGGCGGTGTGTAGAGGGATGCTGATGCGGGAGGCTGAACAACCAGCTGTTCCTGGGATGCGCCGTGTACTCGGTCGGATCGGTCGATGCCTCCTGACGTATCTGCTCCTGCACACCACGGCGTGGGTGATCATCGCGCTTTTGGTTCCGTGGGAAGACTCCATCGCGCAAGTCGTTAGGATCAGCCTCGGAATGCTCGCCCTCGTCGGCCTTCCCACGCTTCTTCTCGCGATCCTGGCGGGCTTGGGGCACAGAAAGATGGTGCCGGGGCGGTTTCGGGGGGCACTGGTAGCTCCGATGCTGGTGTTCATCTGGCCGTGTCTGGCCGCCAGCACGGCCGAACCACTGGTGTTCGAACTCATGGTCCAGCTCGCGTTCACCTGCTACCTGATGCCAGTACCGCTCGTGCCCGAGAAATGGGTGGGGGAGACCTACTAGCCTCGCCGTTTCACTTGGGTACGGCTGACTTTGGGGCAGAAACGCGAAAGTGCCTTCCTGACCTGGAACGATGAACCTTGCTGAGGGGTTCTGTCGATCCAGGCGGAGGGCACTTTCTACGTGCAGGCTATCGGGTTGCGTCCCAAGGTTCATGTCAGTGCCGATGGTTCGGGGGTGGTCGGGCATGCCGGGGCACGGTTGCTGGCGGATCTTGCTGATGCCACCGGGCTGACCACCGCGTACTCCACCGCTCTCAGACCACTTCGGCCGCGCGGGACCGGGCATGATCCGGGCCGGATCGCCACCGATCTCGCGGTGATGCTCGCCGACGGCGGTGAGGCGATCGCGGATCTGGCCGTGCTGCGGGACCAAGGCGAGGTGTTCGGCCCGGTCGCCTCCACGCCCACGGCTTGGCGGTTGCTCGCCGACACGGACGAGGTTGCACTCGCTTCGCTGCGAGCGGCCCGCGCTTCAGCCCGGGAAGTCGCCTGGATACAGGCCGCCGAGACCGGCGAGGGCATACCTGCCGCTCGGGCCGGCGGACGAGAACTTCCCGGCCTGGTTCTGGACCTCGACGCCACGCTGGTCGCCTGCCACTCGGAAAAGGAACAGGCCGCCCCGACCTATAAGGGCGGCTTCGGCTTCCATCCGCTGCTGTGTTTCCTCGCGAACACCGGCGAGGCC
>NZ_JBHVFU010000114.1:0-11599 GCF_042801455.1 Streptomyces sp. NPDC057565
TTCTTGCTCGACACAAGCTGATCTATCAGGACGTCCCGTTGCGTCATTCACCAGGGCTTGATCTGCGACTCAAGACTCAAACGCAACGGTGTTGCCCGTGCCTGTCTCACATCCGGGCCCCTCAGTCGACGAGCGGCCAACCATTTGCCGGTCGGTCTTAGCGCCGTAGTTGGCCGGTTAGCGGTCTAGTTGGCCGGTGTGAGCGTTGAAGTTGGCCAAGGGTAGTGAGCCGGGACACGGTAGTTGGAACCTGGTCATGAGAGTTGGAACCAGTGCGGCCGACGCCGACTAGGCTCACCACCATGTCCGAGCCAGCCCCTGACCCTCGCATGCAGTCCTTGATCAACCAGCTCCAGCCGGGGGCCGTGAGAACGGTGAAGGTCATCGGGTTTGACGGAGCGGACGTCCTGGTGGAGCTTGTGGATGCCGACGGAGGGACCGAGATCGGTCGGATTCCTCGGCAGGAGGCGTCGGTGCGTCGGATGGAGAATCCATCCGAGCTGTTTGAGGTCGGCCAGGAGATCAACGCCGAAGAGATCGGGCGTTGGCGCGAAGGTCAGCTTCACCTCTCCGCCAGGGCGTGCGAGAGTCCGGCCTTGCGGTCCTTTCTCCTCGCGTTTGAACGAGGGCAGGTCGTTGCTGGGACGGTCTCCGAGCTTCACAACTTCGGGGTCTTCGTTCACGTCGATGGCGAACCGGACGGCCTCTGCACCGGTTTCATCCGGGTGCCGGACCTGACGTGGGGCTGGATCAATCACCCCTCCGAGGCAGTCGAGGTCGGGCAGCGGATCACCGCTGAGGTGATCATTGCCGAGACGCGCTCCGGGCAGGTCACTCTCTCGTTGAAGGCTCTGCAGGAAGATCCACTTATTCGGTTTGCGGATCAGGTCGGCCGGGTCCTCACCGGGCCGATCACCAAGATCGTTCCTTTTGATGTATTCGTGCAGCTTGCTCCCGACGTTGTGGGGTTCCTTCATCTCTCAGAGCTTACTGACGAGCCGGTCGAGACCCCGGATCAGCTTGTCGATGAAGGCGAGCTGATCACGGTGAAGGTCGCCGAGGTCGACCTCCAGCGTCACCGGGTGCGGCTGGGCGCCGCTGGCGGAGCGGACGGAACCTAGCGAACTGACGCCAAGAAGACCGACAACTCGCGGTTGGTTGCAAGAGGCGTGACCACTTGGCGCCAACAAGCCTGTCCCGCCGACTAGAAACCACCAGCTCGCGGAGCCTCACCGGTTCCAACTAACGTGTCCAGGCTCAGCTCCTCGGCGCCGAGTTCATCGCCGGAGTGGGCAGTGACCTCGCCTTCTTCGCGACCCCGGACCGGTTGGCTGCCTTCGCCGGGCTTGCGCCGGCGCCGCATGACTCGGGGAAGAAGAGCGGTAACCTCCACCGTCCCCGCCACTACCACTGGAGCCTCCAGCGCGTCTTCCACATGTCCACGCTGACTAGCGTCCGCTACGACCCCAACTCCCGGACCTTCTACGACCGCAAACGATCCGAGGGAAAACGCCATACCCAAGCTGTGATCACTCTCGCCCGCCGCCGAGTGAACGTCTTGTGGGCCCTGATCCGGGACCGGCGCCTCTACGAAGTCGTTCCACCGGGGGTCACAGCGCCGCTCTGATCTTGGTGCTGCCATCCGTCCAGGACTGCCTGCACTTGGCGGTGACCGGCTTCTTCGCGAGACCAGACGAGCGTCCGGCGGCGCGGATTCTTGTGGTCCCAGCTGTCGTAGTCCATAACGGCAACGGTGTCCGACAGCCGCCACCGCGAGGAACCCCATGAGGCTTCAGGTACCTCCACCAGGCCGTCGAGGAGTTCGATGGCCGAGGTGGCAAGGCTGTCCATGGGCCATGGCCTCCACGTCGCGACGGTGTCGATGAGGGCATGCGATTCGATCAGATTCGGGAGCGACGGGGCGATAGGGAGGTAGGGACTGCCACCGTCGATGTCGGTGCCCACACTGCCGTCGGTGTGGATCAAGTCCCGGCACGGCTTCGACACACGCTCGCCGGTCCATTCGAAGTACCAGCCCCCTCTTCCCGGGTCCTGCCATGCTGCCGTCTGCAGACCCAGGTGGTCGTACTCCCACCAGCGGGCGGTCTCGTACCGATCCCCGTTTACAACCCAGCTACGGCGTACCTCGTAGCGCAGGCCTCCGAACTTCTGCTCGAATCCCTCGCATCGGATGATGAGATCCATGGGAGCGGTGACGAGTTTCCCCGTGTGGTCGCGCACTTGCCAGAGCTCTATCGGCAGCCCGAACCGAGAGGGGCACTCACGCCGGGCTGAGCGACGCAGGAGGTCTTGTGCGCGTGCCGAGAGCTCGGATGGATCTTCCAGGATGTGCATCCTGAACTTCTTTTCCAAGGGAAGGTGTGGCTGTCAGGCAGTCACGTTACCGGCCATCAGCACGGGTTCTGCGGCTTGACTTCTCCATTGGGAAGCCCGTTAGCGTCGAGTTGACCCGGGGTGCGCTGTTGTTGGCCCGCAGGCGTGATCTTCGGCGCTGGTTCAGGTACGGGTCGCTCGGGCCGAGCGGGGTCGGGTGCGCAGGGCTGGCAGCCGGGCGCAGTCGTCCGCTCCGGCCAGGCTCTCGCCCAGGGCCAGGAGCGAGAGGAGCCGCACCGGCCGGCCGGCTGCGGCAGCAGCCTCCAGCTTGTGGTGGCCGTCGAGGAGGAAGTGGGTCAGGCCCCAGTGTTGGTACTGGTCGATCGGCATCCCGGCGGCGGGCTCGCACACGTCCAGTGTGGAGATCGCCACCGCTGTGGGGACTGTTCCCCGCTCCATGAGCGCGACGTACTCCTCGACACGCTCCCTCTCGTTCCACGTGGGGGGAACCATGGGCACGACGAACTCGTAGAGGTGGGCGTCCGCGTCGACGGGGGTCTCGAAGGTCCGGTAGTACGGGGTGTGCGGGTACTCCGGGAGACCCCAGAACTGATCGACCCCCCACGTCGTGACCTGTTCGCGGCTGAAGTAGTCGCCTTCCTGGCCGGGGACGACCAGCCGGGGTTCCACGCTCAGAAGCAACGGAAGGTACTCGCCCTCCGGCAGCAACGCACCGAACGCCTCGATCACGCCGCCGTCGTCCGGATCGTCCAGTGCACCGGTGAGCCTTTCCTGCACGCTCTCCAGGGACAGCTTCTCCCTCGCGCCCGCCAAGCGGCGGAACAGCAACGGGCACGTTCCACAGTAGAAGCTGAGCTCGAAGGCAGGCTCGTCGTCGACCATGAGCAAGCGGCGCCGCGGCCCACCGCCGATCTCCTGCAGTTCCGTCTCGAAGTGCAACCGCGCCTCGGAGGCAGGGAGGCCGAGGCTGCGCACATCGCCCAATTTGATCATCATGGGCCGACCGTACGGGACGCCGCGTGTCGGCTCCATCGACTACTGAGCGCGTTTCTGGCCGGTCGGGCCAACTGAAGCACTGAGTCACAATGGTGTGACTGAGCGGGCTAGTTGGCCACTGAGCGCGATAGCTGGCCACTCTGGCGCTCAGTTTTTGCGCGGAGGCAGGATAGGGACCCGGCGCGGTGAATGTACCGATTTCGGGTGCACCTGTTCCGCTGTGGAGTCAGGAATGCGGAAGGCTGATCACCGGATCCTCCGTGAAGCCATCGGGGCCCCCTCCCGGGAACTGGGCCAGGGCGATGCCGTGGTGATCAAATCGTTGCCGCACCGCGTACAACCGCGTACGGCCCTCCCCTGTCCCACAGTGAGCCGCGAGGATGAACCTCCGGCCGGTGCGCCTGGGCGCTCGGTCCAGGCTGCAGGGGAGAGGCGGGCTCGAAGATGGGGAAGACGATGTGGAGAGCGGTGGTGGCCGGTGGAGCGGCGGTCGTGTTCACAGGGGTGGCGGCGGTGCCGGCCGGGGCGGCGGAGGGCGGGGTCTCCTTCACCCGGGTCGCGGTGAACGGCGGGAAGCCGATCGTGATCGGGGTCACGGAGGAGGTCGAGGTGCATGCGGTCTTCCGGATGACGACCAGGCTCAGATACGACTTCGGGCCGACGGTGTTCCCCTACCGGGGGAAGCTCGACACTGGGGAGACGTTGCACAGTTCCGTCATCACCAGCGCCTGTGAGGTCGTGGACAGGGTGAACGGAATCTGCGACTTCGAGGAATGGCTGTACATCGACCCGCGGAACCTTGACTTCGGGAACGAGGATGCCGGCACCTGGGGAACTGCTGCTCGGGTCTTTCTCGCCGGTGACGCCCACGATACTGACGACGAGGACCTCCCGTTGCAGGTCAAGCGGGCCACACGCGTCACTGTCAACGCCTCGCCGGAGCCGGTCGCGAGAGGGAAGACGATCACTGTGACCGGGCGGGTCACGCGGGCGAACTGGGACACCCACACGTACCAGGGGTACGCGGGCCGTACGGTGAGCCTGCAGTTCAAGGCGGCGGGCGCCTCCTCGTACACGACGGTCAAGAAGGCGACGTCGAGTAGTACGGGGGCGCTCAGGACCACGGTGAAGGCCACCGGTTCGGGGACGTGGCGGTGGACGTACTACGGGAACTCCACCTCCGGGGCGAAGTCGTCGACCGGGGATTACGTCGCCGTGCGGTAGGCGACGTGCGCGGACCGCTTCCCCTCGCACAAGCGTCATCATCCGGACCGGCCGGACCGGGGACTTCAGTACCTCGTCGACATGTGGCCGACCCGCAGGAGTCGGAACTCCTTGCACTCAAGCAAGGTCCGATCCCTGGGCTGGCTTACCTAAGTGGCTGTTGTCTTTCCGGACTTGAGGTCTGCGTTTCCGCTGGTCGGGCGTAGGGTCGGCGTTCCGTGGGAGTAGTGGCCTGTCGTGCTGTCGCTTTCCGGGAGGTCGTGGATGCCGTCGGTGGTTGGGCTGTTGGAACAGCGTGAGCTGGGTGCTCGCCGTCGCGTGGACGAGCTGCGGGAGGAGGCCGACCGCATCCAGGCCGAGTTGGCCGTGGCCGAGCGGGAATGGAAGGAGTGGGCCATCGCCTGCTCGCGGGTCGGCGAGGTGCTGGCCCCAGCGGATGAGAGCGGGCAGGACCAAGCCCGGGCCGAGGGGACCGTGCCGGCCGCCGTGGAGCAGACCGGAAAGACGCCGCAGGCGTCGGAGGCGGCGAGGGCGAAGTCGCAGGTGCCGGTGTGGCGCCAGGGGCTGGCCTGGTCGGCACTGTCGGTGGACTACCAGCGCATCCTTAAGGTCCTGGCGGACCGGGCCCGCCTTGGGCAGGGACCGGTGACCTGCCAGGAGATGGCGGCGGAGTTCGGCATGGACGTGGTGCCGGCGCGGGTGGAAGCACTGCGGTCGAAGGCAAAGCGCCTGGTGGCCCGAGGCTGGCTGGCCGAGCTCGCGCCGGGCCGGTTCCCCCTCGCGCAGGGCGTGGCCGGGCCAGTCGGCGGGTCATGAGCAGGGTCATCGACCAGTAGACCATCGCTTCGGCGCTGGTGGTGCGGCGTTCGAAGTCGCGGACCAGGCGGCGGCTGCGCATCAGCCACGCGAAGAGGCGCTCGACGATCCATCGCTTGGGCAGCAACACGAACCCCTTGTGGTCATCGCTGCGCTTGACGATCGCCAGGACCACACCGCAAGCGGCCAGGCAGTACTCGACGAGGCTGCCGGTGTATCCGCCATCAGCCCAGACCAGCTCAAGGCGGTGGTGCACGTCGGCCACCTGCTCAAGCAGGACCTGGGCGGCGGTGCGGTCACCGATATCCGCGCTCGTGACCAGCTTGCCGCCATCAAAGCCGCGGCTGTCCGATCCGACGACGGCGTCCGCCTTGACGGACTGCGAGTCGATCACACCCGTACTCGGCTCCGCATCGCGGCCCAGTTTCTCGCGGACCGTCGCGCGCAGCCGGTCGTGGAACTCCTTGACCATGCCGTGGTCGCGCCAGCGGCGGAAGAATGCGTATACCCGGTCCCACGGCGGGAAGTCGGCGGGCATCGCCCGCCACTTGATTCCGTTGTCGACCAGGTAGCGGATCGCATCGAGTATCGCCCGGTGGCAGTACGCCTCCGGCTGTCCTCCCCGGCCGCGCATCCAGCCAGGCACCGGCATCAACGGCCGGATGGCCGCCCACTCCGCGTCCGTCATGTCCGTCGGATAACGCGACTGCCGAAACCCGTTGTCGGCGGCGTTTCCGAACCGGTGAGCCAGACAGTCACACTCCAGCGTGACCGAACTGGACTGCCCGGCCATCGACACGGAACACTGCGGCACCAGGGCCTCCTGTTGTTGCTCGGTGATTCGACACCAACGAGCTGTTCAGGAGGCCCTGCTCGTATGCGCCCAGAGCCCCGCGACCACCCAATCGAGACTCCCGTTCGACGAACACCGCTCAGCATCGGAACGACAACAGCTACTAACGCCGCTCTGAAGTCCGTTCCCTGCGAGCGATGTGCGCAGCGCAGAACTCTGAGCGCGCTACTTGGCCAGCCTGGCCAAGTAGCGCGCTACGTCACAGTTCCCGGCCACTGCAAACGGCTGACCTCCGCAAACGAGCAGCAGCGGTCGCAGGTCGGCCACCTTGTTAGTCCATGCTCCCCGGCCTGTGGCCGCCTTGCCGCGTACAGGGCCAGCAGGATCGGCGCGCCTGGGAGCGTGAGCGGGCAGAGCGGTCGTGGACGCTCCAGCCTCAACGGGCGGGCGGCCTGCGATGCTGCACCGGGGGCCTGCGGTCAGTACGGGGCTCAGCCGTGCTTCACAACCGGCAGGAAGCGATCTCGCGCTGGTAGGGGCCTGGCATTGAGGCGTCGCTCCGGGCGGCCCGGCGCGGCCGGCCTCATCCCGAAAGGCACGGGTAGTCAGCACTTCCCGGACAACTTTCGCGCCGGCCCCTCGTACCTGCCAGATCCCAGGACAGCGCACGGTGACCGTGGCGATGATCGAGGCGGCATCCGGGCCAAGGGGAGACAGGGATGGCAATCATGCTGGAGAAGCTCAACGAGCAGACCGAGCACGGGTACGTGCTTCTGCAGGCCGCAGCGGCCGAAGGAGCGCTGGGCGACATCGAAGCGGCCTACCGCAGAGCCGACGCCCTGGCAGCACTGGGCACCGGGCCTCTGACAAAGCTTGCACGGGTCGCCAGCGACTTCGTGTGCCGCATGTCGCTGGCGAGTGGTCCCGCCTGGACGACCAGCCACGACGACGAGGGCAATCACGTCAATATCGAGGACCACTCCCCGGAACAACGGGTCTTCACCCGCCGGATGATGGCCGCCTGGTCGGCAGGCGACACCGCGACGTTCGAAGCACTGCTCAATGGGGCTTGCGCCGATCCGCAACGTCGCCAGCCCTACCTGCGGGATTTGTTTCAGCTCACCGTCGATGAGGCCGAGGTTCACGGACGGCGGGCTGGACGGCCGTTCACCGTGGTCCGGCAGATGAACAAGTCCATCCTCAAGGAGGGGCTGCAGAAGGACGACTGGAACCGGTCGTAAGCCCGGGTCGTGGCAGGTGTCGGGCCCTCCCGACCTCGACTGGGTCCCACTGGTGTGAGCGAAGGGAGGGGCGGCGGCGGTGACGAAGAAGGCGGCCGTGCCGAAGTTCGTGCCGTTCCGAGCCGACTCGATCGCGGTGTCCATGCCCGACGCAACTGCGACGACCGGCGGGATCGTGCACTACACCCCGGGCTTGTCCCAGCCCTGGAACCAGCGGTTCTGGGCAGCGGCCCACGCCGGCCTTATTGATCCGGAGCAAGAGGCGTGGTGCCTGCTGCGGCTGGACCCCGCGCCCGGTTCCGCTCATTCTGACGCGCTGGCGGCTACGGCTGCGCGTCACGGTGGCCGCAGGCAGCGGCCGGACCGAGAAAGAGAAAAGCATCGCGGATGCAGGGCTGGCGAACTTCCAGTGATGCGCGGCGACTTGGGGACACGTTGTACTGCCGATCACTACGCTGTGGCACATGGAACTGCAACGAAACTGGCTGGACGTCACCTATGAAGAGAAGGACGACGCCAAAGAGGCCGGCGCCCGCTGGGACCACAGTGCGCGGCGTTGGTTCGCCCCTCCAGGCAGGGAAGAAGCCCTGAGACGATGGGCCGCAGCTCCCGACATTCCCGCCCTCCTTCCCGGCGAGGACCGCACGCTCGGAGACGGCCTCTTCGTGGACTTGGTGCCCAGATCCTGCTGGTTCACGAACGTGCGAACTTGTGTCGCTCCCGAGGACTGGCAGCGCCTGCGCCGAATGATTACCACGCGGGCTGGTCAGCGATGTGAGATCTGTGGCGCGACTCAGGATGCCTCGATCCCGCGCTGGCTTGAGGGCCACGAGCGATGGACTTACGACGAAGAGCGTGGAGTGCAGACTCTCCGTCGGCTTATCTGCTTGTGCACCGCTTGCCATCACGTAACCCACTTCGGCTTCGCTCAGGTGACCGGCAGGGAGGAAGAGGCGTTCGCTCACCTGATGGCGGTGACGGGTATGAGTCAGGCGGCCGCCCACGCGCACATCGATGAAGCCTTTGCTGTCTGGGAGGACCGCTCCAACCGGAGCTACGACTTGGACCTGTCGATGCTGACTGGGGCTGGTGTGACTCTCGTAGTTCCTCCAGATGCCGAGGAGCGGGCTGCTGCTTCGGAGGACGGCCTTCGAGGAATGTGAGGCGGCGGACGTCGAGACGCCGAGAGCCCCGATCCTTAGGATCGTTCCTCACGAAGTTCCGGAGGTGTCCTCCGATTTGGCCCGGCCAGCTGATGCCGACGGGCGGTCACGGCCGCATACCCGTACGGTCGGCGTGGGTGCCTCTGACAGGACGGTGCCTGTGTGGCCCCGCGGTCACTTCGCACGTTCCGCGGGGCCGCCACTTCCTACGCCCGTCCGCGACGTCGGCCGCGGGAGATGTAGGACGGTTCCGGGATAGCTTCATCCACGGCAACTTTCAGGTGCTCTGTCCATGAGTGGTCGCCTTCACGAGACATGCATCTCAATTCCAGGCTGACCTGGATCGGCGTGACGTGCCGGTACTCGAAGTGTACGTACAGGGTCTCGGGGCTCCCGCCTGGCGACATACCGTCGATTACGGCTTCTCCGGCGACCGCGTGCAGCCCCCATTCATCGGCCCGTCCGGAACGGAAGCCTTCGACGTACTCTCCGGCTGCCTGAACGGTGACCTGGCGAAGCGCTCGTCCCGCTGTCTGCGTGAGGGTGAGCTCGGCGTGAGGCTGATTCTGGCCGGCGTCCTTGACACGGCTGGCTGTGACCTCAAATTGAGGACGGCGGGAGTCGATCCGCTCGTCGTTCTCCGCATCCAGTTGTTCCCGCATGATCTGAACCTGTGATTCGGCTGCGGTGGCCTGCCGCTCAGCAAGGCGTGCCGCGGTGTCTGCGCTTACGGCTTGGCGTCGCGCGATGCGCGCTTGCCAGATAGCTACGACCGCAGCAACGGCGCTTACCAGGACTGCCGCCCATTCGCCGACGTGCCCTCGTATCTCCGTCATGTTCCCCCCTGAGTGATTCCGGGCAGTCAGGGTAGCTACGGGCGGTCAGGTGCCGGGTATCGGGTCCTGCTCGACTTGGTGGACGGCGGCGGCACGGGGCAGTCGGTTGGGGTCGCAGTGCTCGCCGAATCCCCTGAAGCGCAAGGAGTCCCTCGGCAGTGTCTTCAAATGATGTGGGGTGGTGGATCACGGGGGCGTGATGCGTCGTCATGGACTGTCCAGTGCCAAGGGGAAGTTTGTCCGACGGCTGGACGACCGCAGAGCCGTTGATGGCTGGCCCGTACGGCCGTGCGAGCCGACCAGCTCCTACGGCTCGGTCGCGGGGTGGTAGACGCCGTTCTCGTCCAGGAAGTAGCTTCCCTCTTCGAACCCGTCGACAGTGCGATTCTTGAGCCACTGCCGGGACATCTTGTGTAGGACCTTGTACTGGCTTTCCCAGTTCATTTGGTGCCCCGTGCCGGCGACCCGGATCATCAGTTTCCTTGGGCCGGGGATGGCTGCGTAGAGCGCGGGCACCGAGAAGTAGAGCACGTCGGGCGAGGACTCCGGCGTGTTCGCCGTGGTGTCGAGGTCTCCGTACACGATGAACACGGGCACCCTCCGGCCGAGCGTGCCGTGCAGCGGCGCCGTGGTGGAGTTCCAGCCCCACCAGTAGGGGAACCGCCACCGCGAAACGCCCTCCGGCTGCCCGGTTGCTGGGTCCGTGGGACCCCAGGTACTGCCGAGGTCGTCGCTCTCCATCATGGCCTTCCACGCCACGTCGACCGGGACCTCTCCGCTTGGGAAGCCCTCTTTGACGATGACGTTCGTCGGGAAGCCGTATGTGCCCGCTGGGCTGGAGACCGGCAGCGTCACACCGGCCGGTACGCCGAAGCCGTCCCCGTGCCCTTCCTGCCCCTGGGCGGGAAGACCGGCGCGCTGAGGAACAGGCTCGCCACCTTCTCAGGGTGCTGCAGCGCATACGGTCCGAACGCGAACGCGGCCGCGGAATGTCCGATGAGCGCCACATGCTGCCGCCGCCGCAGCCCGATGATGTAGTCGACGACGGTGTCCACCTCGTCCCAGTTGCTCTGCGAGTTGCCCAGCTGATGCGGGTAGCTCGGGGAGCAAGGACCGTTCTCCAGCGGGTTGGGGACCAGGATGCTCTGCAGCTGCTGCTGCTGGGGCGGGCTGATATTGCATGGATCGTCCATCTTCGGGCGCGGTGACTTGCCGGCTCCCTGGAGATCCATGATGAACACGTCGTAGCCCGCACCCTGTGGGATCTTGGTGGTTAATTCGGGGCGGGGTCCACGGGTGTCCTGGCGCGGCTGTAGTGGATCATGGTCGTGCGGTGATTGTGCCGTGTACACCCGTAGATCGGAGCTCGTCTTGTCGGTGCAGCCGCAGCCCTGGCCGGAGCCGGCCCCGGAGATCGTGGCGGCGATCCGGGCGATGTACCGGGGCAAGCGGGAGGCTCCGTTGGCGGTGCAGGTCCGTGACCGGCTTGGGGAGCTGTTCCCTGACGCGGAGTTCGCGGGAGCGTTCGGGCAGCGGGGCAAGCCGGGCTGGTCGCCGGGACGGCTCGCGCTGGTCACCGTTCTGCAGAAGGCCGGAAGCCTGACGGACCGGCAGGCCGCCGACGAGGTTCGGGAGAACCTGGCCTGGAAGTACGCCCTCGGCCTGCAGTTGGACGACCCCGGCTTCGATCACTCCGTGCTGTCGGAGTTTCGCTCCCGCGTCGTCGAGCACCGGTTGGAGGAAAGGGTCCTGGACCTGCTGCTGGACGCGCTGCGCGCGCAGGGCCTGGTCGCGGCGGGCGGTCGGCAGCGCACCGACTCCACCCACATCGTGGCCGCCGTCCGCGACCTGAACCGCCTCGAACTGGTCGGCGAGTCCGTCCGCGCGGCCCTGAACGCGCTGTCGGCCGCCGCCCCGGACTGGGTCGACCAGGTCCTGGTCGTCGCGGACTGGAGCCGTCGTTACGCGGACCGGATCGACAGCTGGCGCCTGCCGACTTCCAAGACCAAGCAGGACGAACTCGCCCTGAACTACGGCAAGGACGGCTTCACACTGCTGGCCGACCTCTACGCGCCGACCTTGTGGGTGCCGATAACTTCATCCGCGCAGTTCAAGCGGCATGTTGATACTCGTGCAGGATGCCGCCGAGTCGATCACGTCTGCGGATGTCGAGGT
>NZ_JBHVFU010000115.1:0-11477 GCF_042801455.1 Streptomyces sp. NPDC057565
TCCTCCATGACAGCCATACCCGGAGCCCCCGGGCCCGTCGATCTTACGAATGACCAGCGGAAACCCACGCTTGAAAGGTAGGACTCCATGATCACCTCAGGCTCGTGCCTGCCTTGCGCCCGGGGTGCAATCAGCGGCCTACACACGCCTACTGCCGGTCGGTCTAAGCCACGCAGTTGCGCCGCCGGCAGCCGCGTCCCGGCGACAAATGGCATTTGGATGAGGTGTTCATCAAAGTCAACGGGAAGATGCGGTACCTGTGGCGCGCGGTCGATCAGGACGGCAACGTCCTCGACATTCTCGTCCAGGACCGCCGCGATACGGCCGCAGCCAGGCGCTTCTTCCGCAAGCTTCTCAAGGCCCTCGAGTACGTACCCCGCGTGATCGTCACGGACAAGCTCCGCAGCTAAGCTAAGGTGCCGCCCACCGCGAGGTCATGCCGTCGGTCGAGCACCGCAGTTCGAAGTACCTGAACAACAGGGCCGAGAGCAGTCATCAGCCCACGAGGCAGCGCGAGCGCGCTATGAAGGGCTTCCGCTCCAGCGGAGCGGCCCAGAGGTTCCTTGCCGCCTTCAGCCGGATCTCCAGCCACGCTTCCCCCGACGCCATCTGATCACAGTGAGTGACTACCGCACCGAGATGACCGAACGGTTCCGCATCTGGAAGACCGTCACCGGAGCCCTCACGACCGCCTGACCAGGAAGCCCCCAGCCCGGCCGAACGCCCCTCCAGCACACCTCAACTCGTCTGCCGAAACAGCAACTTGACAACACCCGGCGGCGTGCTGGGGCCGGAACTGCGCGGGAGTGCAGTCGTGATCACCAAGACGCACGAGCACGGTGTGCAGCTCAGCTCCGTCTCCGCCTCGCAGATCCAGGCCATGATGCTGGAGCAGGCCCAGGTGAAGCCCGGGATGCGGGTGCTGGAGATCGGTTCGGGCGGGCTGAACGCGGCCTACCTAGCCGAACTCGTCGGCGCGGACGGTGAAGTCGTCACCGTGGACATCGACCCCGTCGTCACCGGACGCGCGCGCCGGCTCTTGGACGAGCACGGCTACGGCCGCGTTCATGTTGTCACCGCCGATGCCGCCGAGCCGCTATGGACAGAGCCTTTTCCAACCTCAGGTTGAGGCGTGGCGAAGGACGAGCACGGCCTTCACGATGCCGGTGATCCGGTTGCTGTGCAGCGGAGCTTGCGCAGGAGCCGCCAGCTCTTGAGGGCGGCCATGGCCTCGACCGCATCGCCACCGACACCCCGTACACCCAGGCCGCTGCCGGGTTGGAAAAAGCTCACTGACATCCGCGTCAGTTCCGGGACATCTGACCGGCGCGGTGTCGTGCCCCTTGGGGGCAAGGGGCACGACACCTCAACATGCCAGCTGACCTGCGGATACGTACCTTCACAGCCCTCCACTGATCACTGTTGTTTTTCAGCACCTTGTGCAACGCACGTGCAAGATGATCTTGAATGGTTGACGGCACGTCAGAGAAGCCTGAGTAACCGTCAGCCTTCACGGAGAGTTGTCGCCGAAGTGGCCTCGCAACGTCCGATGTCGGTCGTGTCACGCCGACCGCACGGGCGGACGTGGCCTGTTGCTCGTCGCCGCTCTCTCCGACCGGTGGGAATGCGTCCCCCACCCACCCGGCGGCAAGTCCGTCCGGGCCGAGTTGTCGGCGCGCCTTGAACAGTGTGTGGCCACGCCTGGTGGGGTTTGCTGCTCGGACGACAAGACCGGCAACGCGTATCTACGAAGCCCTCCGAGCCCACGACCACTGACGGCCTTCCTCCTGCCCAACGCTGCAGTAGGACCGCCAGGTTCGGTGCGCCGTCAGGTGACCTGAACCGGTGGGTTCGATACTTCGGGCAGCTACGATCTTCCTCAGCGCAGTCGACGGGTCTCAGGAACCCATCCCTTGCGATGGGCCCTCCGGTCCTGACGTCTGGGTGCTGATCACACCGGATGCTAGGGGTCGAGCCCTGTGCTTGTCACAGGGTGGCGGAGGGATACAGCGGCCGCCCGTGCAGGGGCGGTGGAACAGCTCAAGGTGAGGCTCGTCGGCTGCGTCTCACCGACGGGGGACGGGGCGGTTCGATGACGACGGCAGACGACTTCGCGGATCTCAGCCCCGCGGAGTTCCTCCAGGCGGTGGTCAGCGGCTCGATCTACCCGTACACCGAGCACCGGATACCCAAACCTCGTGGCGGACTTCGGACCTTGCACGCCCCCATCCCCCGGTTGTCGTGGATGCAGCAGGAGATCCTGGCCCGTCTGGGCACTCTTCCAGCCAGGTTCCAGCCACACCCGGCAGCGTTCGCGTATCGACGGGGCCGCTCGGTCGTGGACTGCGCGGCAGTCCATCTGCGGGCCCACACCGTGATCCGCCTGGACATCGCCGACTTCTTCGGGAGCATCCGGGAGCGGCATGTCCACGCGGCCCTGAAGGACGCGTGGCCCCGCACGGCGGGACCTGAGTACCGGATCGAACTCGTGGAGGACGACGACGGCTGCCCGGAGATCGGCCTGCGCCGTGTCGGCCGCACCCTCGGTGCGTACACCACGGCCCGGCTGGTCACCGTGTCACCGCCTGCGTCGAACCAGACCTGGACGAACCGTGGCACCGGACACCGCGACGTGTACCTGGAGACCACCGGGCAGCACTTCTCCGTCCGCCGGCCCGCCCTGGTCCACAAGCACACCCGCGAGGGCTTCCTGCCGCAGGGCGCTCCCACCAGTGGGTATCTGTCGAACATCGTCATGCGCGACGTCGACGAGGTCGTCTCGCACCGGGCCGAGTCCTTGGGGTTGCGCTACACCCGCTACAGCGACGACATGTACTTCTCCAGCCGTGGTCCCGTGCCCCACGACCGCGTGGACCGTCTCGTCGCCGAGGTGAAGAGGGCCCTGGAACCGCTGGGCATGAGACTCAACGCGAAGAAGACCTATGTGGCTCGCCCCGGTGCTCGCCGGAGCGTACTGGGCATCGTCGTCGACGGCCCCACTCCTCGCCTGACGCGCGCGTACAAGCGCCGCATCACCATGCATGTGCGAGGGGCCGCGTCGTTCGGTGTCGTGCAGCATTGCCATCATCAGAAGTTCGGAGATCTGGCCGAACTGGACGCTCATGTCACCGGGCTGCTGTCCTTCGCGCACATGGTCGAACCCGGCTGGGCCGGAGAACAGCTCGCGGCCTGGAAGCGGCTGCGTGAAATTCCGCTGGAGCACGAAGAACCGGTGATCGCGCAGTACGGGCTGGATCTTCCTTGGGACGAGGAGGTCGAGGTCTCTCAGGCGGACCTGGCCAAGGCGTCGATCGACGATCTCGTCCGAGGTGCCCAGCGCTATCGCTCGTCCGCCGACTACGTGCAGATGCTCGAGTTCGTCGGACGCTTCAAACGGTACGCCCCGTTCAATGCGATGGTGGTCCACATCCAGAGGCCGGGCGCGCGTTACGTCCTGTCCTCCTCGGAGTGGAAGTCGAAGTACCGGCGGGTACTCAGACCCGGTGCCCAACCGCTGTTGATCTTCCAGCCCCGGGGGCCCTACATGCTCGTGTACGACGTCGGGGACACAGAAGCCCTGCCGGGAGCCCGGGCGCTGCCCAAGGAGGTCACCGCCCCTGTGTCGGTGTCATCGCGGGCCGGTGAGAAGGAAGTCGCGGAGGTCTGGCACCACACGGAGTCGAACCTGGCGCCCCTGGGAATCCGGCTGACCTTGGTCGACCACGCGGCCTCCTCCTGCGGGCGCACGTACCCGAGCGGGTCCGGCGGTTTCGTCGGGCGTCCTGGCAGCAGGCCCGGGGATCGACCGGAGACGTACCCGACGCTGTTCGAGATCGAGGTCAACCGGAATCTGCCCCTGCTGGACCGGTACGCCACGCTGGCCCACGAGCTCGGGCACCTGTTCTGCGGACACCTCGGCGCAGGTCCTGGGGAGACCTGGCCCGACCGTCGGTTGCGGCCCCGCTCGGACGAGGAACGCGCCACGGCCCATGCCCGCAACGAGGTCGAGGCCGAGTCCATCGCCTACATGGTCCTCAGGCGGCTGGACCCGGATGTCCAGATGGGCGACTACATCACCGGACACCTCGGCCCCGACCAGCAGGTCCCCGACAGCGTCGCCCTCAACCTCACGTTCAAGGCCGCCGGCCTGATCATCGAGATGGGGAGGAAACGCGTCCATGCCACCAGGCTCCAGAAATCGAAGAAGTGATCAGGGTACCCACCCTGGATGCGTCGAACCTCTGCGAGTTCGGTCTCGGACGTCGGATCAACCGTCCACTCGCCGCCGGTAGCGCCAGATCTGCCGCAGCAGCAGAGCCTCCATGCCCGGTGGGACTCGAGCTCCGCATCAGGAACGGTCTCCCGGCCGAGCCCCTGATGGACCATGAGAACGACAGAATCTCCTGCCTGCCGTGCCCTCAGACACGCATCCCCAGCTTCAGGGCAGCTTCGCGGGCCTTCTCGTCGGCCATGGCGATGAGTCGCTTCCGGCCACCGTGGGTCTGGAAGTCCGCCTGCGACTTGGCCAGGAGGACTTCCGCCCGCTCCGTCAGTTTGTGCGCTGCGTTCAGTGTCTTGATGCGGTCCTTGGTATACCGGTTGGACGGCAGCGCGTGAACCACACTCGTCTGCGCACGGACGCTAGTGATCAGGCGGCGCACGGTCTGGCGCTGGGCCTCCAGCTCAGCGGCGCGCTGGATCGCGCGCGAGTTCGGGGACTGCCCGCGCCCGGAAGCCACTTGACTCCAGCTGGGCGTCGTCCGGCTCCACCCGGCGGTCCGGTCCTGGCGAGCAGACAGCCGAGACGCTGCCGCGTTCACTGGAGTGATGTGGCCGAGCTCCAGGAGGGAGAACAGCGCGACCCCCCTCTCGTCCGCGAACTTCAGGGCACTGGCCGTATAGCCGCCGGACGCGTAGAACAGCAGGTGATGGTGCGCGTCCGCCACCCCCCGCAGTTCTCGGATGGGGCCGACACCGATCGGCTGACCGTAGTGCTTCACCTGCGCAATGGCATCGTGGGCGATCACGTCGATACCCCCGTCCGCGCCGGAACCTGTCACCTGTGCCTCGGCGAAGCCGATACTGCGCATGTGGTCGACGGCGGCGAGCTCGGCGTCCTGCCATGTGCGGATGGTTCTCGCGCGGAACACCCTCTCCTGTGAGCCGGTGCATTCCTTCGCATGCGGAGGTGTGGATGCCCGGCCGGGATTCCCCGGGTGTGCTCGGGGAATCCCGGAGGCGTCGCTGTCGCCCTGCGCGAGGTACGGAGGAGTGCCCGGGCCGTCGTCATCGCCAGGCCGACCGGCGTCGATCAAAGCACGGGCCACCACCGGCGAAAGGGGCTTGAGCTCCATCACCCCCTCTGGGCCGTCGAGCACGACCGCCTCGCCGAACCGCGACTGACTCCCACTCCCCAGGACGGTGAGGGGACGGCGCAGTTCCATGTGTTCCACCTTGAAGGTGCCCCGCCACAGGAGGAGACGCTGACCGGTCAGCGCGCCGTGGAACCGGAGAGTGGTGAAGAGCGACTCGACCCGCTCACCGGGCGCCAGATGCGTCAGTAACTGCTCGGCCTGTGGTGAGTTGCCTACCCAGCCGCTGCCGCGGACAGCAGCGGAGGTACGAGGGTCGCTGCGGAGACTTGACACCATGCCATCTTGCATCAACTCATCCGTGCAAGCCGAGGGTTCCGGTGCGCAACCTAGTTCCCGGTGCGGAGTGCACCATGAATTCGGCTAATTCTCACGCCAGTTCTCGACCTCACCCGGGCGTCACCGGGTACGCCAGCCTCTGCCTGCCGCTCCTGAGTCCCAGTGGGGTCCTGGCCCGCCTGCCCTGGACGACCACCATCCTGCGCGCTGTGGATCGAGGCAGCCTTCGATCACGACAACGCCTTCAGTACCCTGCGCGGCACCCACCACGGTCCCGGTCCGGGCTGCCCGCCGCTACTGATCGGCGTTTTGGGGCGACAGCGCCCTGCGCGCATTGCCGAACACACCGATACGTCTACGCCGGCAACGCGGGGAACACGACCACCGAGCCGTCCTTGTCGCGGGCAATCTCAATCGCCACGTCTGTCGTACGGCTGTTGACTGTGACGCCACGGCCCAGCTGGTGAATCCGGTGCGCCGCGCTCATGAGGCGATCCACTTCACCGGTCGTGAAGACGGGCGCCCGCAAGCCGCTCGGGCGTGCCAGCTCCAGTGCCGACAGGCGCACCAGGACACCGGCGATGCTCGACTCCATTTCATCGAGGCGCTGCTGATCGCGCCTGAGTTCGCGGGTGAAGTTCTCGAACGGATTGCCGTCGTTGCTCTGTGCGTGCTCGACGGCCTGGAGGACAACCACCCGCCGCTTCAGCGCGATGGCCAGGGAAGCGAGTTCGAGGTGGGTGCGGAACGTACCGCCATGGTCATCGACGCCGGGGAACGCCTTGGTCAGCGTGCCGAGTTCGACGGCCTCGCCCTCGCGCAGTCCGTCGAGCGCGCATGCCGCGCCGCTGGCAGTCCCGCATCAGGCTCGCCCAGGACTCCGAGGACTCGCGGTAGCCGTCGGCCATCGCGATCAGCTCCTTGGTGCCGTCCGCGCGCACGCCCATGACGACCAGGACCACGGCCTTCGCCTCCTCCAGGCGTATCCGCAGGTGAATGCCGTCGGCCCAGACGTAGACGTAGTCCGTGGCGGACAGGTCGCGCTCGCTGAACGTCTTATGGTCGGCCTGCCACTGGGTGGTCAGCCGGGTGACGGTGGCCGGTGACAGGCCGGCCGAGGAGCCGAGGAACTGCTCGAGCGCGGGCACGAAATCCCCGCTGGACAGCCCGTGGAGGTAGAGGAGCGGCAGCACCTCGCTGATCTTCGGGGACTTTCTCGCCCAGGGCGGCAGGATCGCCGAGGAGAACCGCTTGCGCTCGCCCGTCTCCTCGTCGATGCGTTTGTCGTTCACGCGGGGAGCCTTGACCTCGACCGTCCCGGCCGCGGTGGTCACGTTCCGGGGCTGGTGGTGTCCGTTGCGGACCACGAGCCGCCGCCCGCGCTCGTCCTTCTCATCTGCCAACTCGGCTATGTAGGCGTCAACTTCGGCCTCCAGAGCGGCGGCCAGCATCCGCCTGGCGCCCTCCCGGACGATCTCGTCGATCAAGGACCCGCCTCGCGTCGAGCCGTCCTCGGTGACTACCGTGAGCATGGGCGTACCTTCCCAGCCGACGGGCCAACGTCGGCCTACTCGATTCCAGTCAATCGATCACCCGGGAAGGTACGCCCTTCGCATCCAACCCGGGTCCGATCCACAGGTCTTGAGCATTGCTCCGGCCAGACGGATCACGACGTCGTACAGGGCAAGGCTGTTCGCCCGCCGGATGCAGGTGAGGACGTTGGGCCGTTCGTTCTCCAACCGCCCCAGGGCCGCCGTACGCGATTCCATGGGCGGGGACTCCATTTGCAGGACGTCGTCCGGCACCGGCGACGCGACCGCGCCGCTGCGGACGATGTACCTGTTTGCCACGGTGAGAGCGGCCAAGTAGTAACCGCACACACGCTGAACAGTCTCGACGTGCTCCATGTGCCCTCCCTCGTCAGCGAGACCGCGGGCGTAGTCGCGTAAGAGATCGTGGAGCCGGTACCTGCTCCCCGGGTGTTCGTCGATCAGGTGATCGTCGTAGAGGGCATCGAGGCAGCGGCTGGCCTCGGCGACCGAAACTGACGCAAGCGCGGCACCGGCGAACGCGTCGATGTCAGTACCAGGGTAGAACCCGAGACACCGAAAGAACCTCTGCCGCTCCACGGGCAGATCCGCATACGACAGCCCGAACGTCGCGGAGACCTCACGCTCACCGGCACGCAGCTCCCCCAGCCGGTCACGGGCCTGCACCAACCGCTCCCGGAGGTCCTCGGCACTCCAGGACGGATGGTGCCGTAGCCGCGCCGCCAGCAGGGACACCCCGAGTGGCAGATTGCCGGACAGCCCCACCAGCTCCTCAAGGACAGCCCGGTCGAGACTGTCCGCCGGCCGCCCGCTGAGCCGTACGAAAAGGTCGACCGCGTGCCCCGGCGGCAGCGCGTCCACAGCCAGAACCACCTCCTCGTTCGCCGCCAGCCGCTTACGACTGGTCACCAGGACGAGACAGCCGCCCCCACCGGGAGCAGCGGTTCCAGCTGCCGGTAGCTGGCCGCGTTGTCAAGGATGAGCAGCGCACGCTTGTCCGCGAGCCGGCTCCGCCACATGACAGCCCGCGCCTCCGTGACCGCCCCCGTGCACAGGCCGGGCAGTTCGATGAGCGGGCATGGGAGGTCAACGTCCTCGTGGTGGCGCGCGAAGGCGTCGATCAGGGAAGATGGCACGCGAACGCGACCCCTGTTCATGATCTTCGGCTTCGAGAACCTTGATCATCGGGAGTCGCGTTCGTCATTTCCAGTCGGGCACATCGACCACCGCGCACCACACCGGTGCGAACCCCTCATCTCGACATCTGAGAACGCATCAGCCCTGCGATTCTGCCCCCCATCTGAGCGATGCTCATGTGCCTGTAAGTTGCCGCCTCTGGAGGACATATACAGGCTGGAGGGGAATGTGGAGACTTCAACTGACGAACAACGCTTCACAGAGATGTACCGCCAGCACTACGGAGCTGTCGATGCCTACGTGCGGCGGCGGATTCTCGCTGATCATTCGGCCGACTTGGTGGCCGAGGTGTTTCTGGTGGCGTGGCGACGGCTGGGTGACGTGCCTGCTGACGCCGAGCTGCCGTGGCTATATGGGGTAGCTCGGAATGCTCTGGCCAATGCCTACCGTTCACACGAACGCCGACTGCGCCTCGTCGAATTGTTGGCGGCTCAGCCTCATCGTGATACAGGTGACCACTCAGACTTGGTGGCGCAGCAAGAAGCCATAGCCACCGTCTTCGATGGCCTGAACGAAAACGATCAGGAGGTACTGCGTCTCATTCTGTGGGACAATTTGACGCTTCCCCAAGCCGCCAAGGCTCTGGGCTGCACGATCCCTACCCTGCAAGTTCGTCTGCACCGCGCCCGGAAGCGCCTGAGACGGGGAATCGACGTTCTGGCCGAAAGTGGACCGGTCCTGTCTTCGTTGCCTAAACAGCGAACAGGCCAGGCGAAGTGGGGTGGTGCAGATGCATGAGACCGACGATCAGCTTAGGGCCCTTGACCCGGTGCAGTCTGAAGCAGAGCCAGACGAAACGACAATGCGTCAGATTCTCTCTGCCCAGCGAACGCTGACGGGTGAATCTCGACACCTGTCTTCTATGAAGTCACGTTGGGTTGTGGGCGCAGCCGCAACCGTGACGCTTTCCCTCGCTCTCGCCCTGACACAGTTGGGGGGCGTTGCCCCGCAGCCAGCCCTCGCGGTCACCCCAGCGTCGCTGAGCTACCAGACAAGCGACCGTCCAGCGGCCGACGTTCTAGATAGGATCGCGAAGCGAACGGAAAACCTCCCTGATGATTCGCGCCCTGGTACAACACACCTATATATCCAGGACAGTTGGTCGCTGTCGACACGCATCGACGGAGTTCAAGTCACCTCGGCGGTAATCCCTGAGCACAGGAAGACTTGGGTCAAGCTCGACGGGTCTCAGAGGTGGAAGGCGCGAACTCAGAAGCCGCAGTTCGAGTCCGACAAACAGCGCAAGGAATGGGAAGACTCTGGCGCTGTCGGTGACGAGCCCAGGGATCTCTCCGGATCTGCCGGACCGAGGGATAGAACCATTCCCCCGCCAGCGCAGGCGGAAGAAATGCGGAAATGGCTAACGCAGGGATCACCGCAACTCGACTCAGGGCAACTATTCAGTCGCATACGAGAGGTGTATCTGGACAACAGCTTCTCCCCCCGGCAACGAGCTTGGATCCTCGGCATGATCGCCAATGCGCCAGGGGTCTCTTATAGGGGCGAGGTGGTTGATCGCGCCGGACGGACTGGAGCAGGTTTCTCTGTGAACTCCAACTACCGCGGACTGGATACACAGTACAGCGTGATAGTTGATCCCCAATCGGGAAAGCTCTTGAGCTACGAGGAAGAACTCACTGGATCCGCTGGAGCGTTGAATGTGAAAACACCAGCCGTGATCGCCTACGTCACCTATCTCGCGAGCTAAAAGTACTTAGGGTGTGCGGCACACCGTGCCGCACACCCTAAGGGCAATCACTCAGCTGGTGATGAAGTAATCCGCCCGGTTATCAGCCGTGCCGCCGACGTAGGTGTCTCTAGAGTGGGCATATTCACTCCAGAGCCACGTAGGGCCGCTCGTCCAAAAATCTTCATAGACGGTAATTTTCTTACCCCCCTTGTTAGACCAAGATGAAACCTCGTTGTCGAAATCGTATTTCGAGAAGTAAACGGGCGACCTGTGCGTTGCATTCCACTGCAGTCGGCGTCCCCCGAAGTTGGAGTTCTGGTAGAAACAGTACCAGTCGTTGCCGAATATTTGAGTCGGGCAGTTATCCGTCACCTCGGCCGTTTCTTGGTCCAGTACCGGTTCAACGGGTCTCGCGGACTCGCCAGCTACCTTAGCTTGGAGTCTCTGCGCGGCAGGGCTGCTGGCGGGAGCCTGGTCCTCTCCGGGCATCGGGAAAGACATGATCACCTCTCCGCCCTCCCAAGCGATTTCGTTCATACTGATCTGTACACCTCCCTCGGTGTTCGCGAGGACCTGCTCGATCTGCTCCTGCAGGATCTCTTCAGTAGTCGCGCTGGCTGTGGACGTTATTCCAAACGTCAGCATGCCAGCCATCGCCAGCACCTGGAGTTTGCGCATTGAGTTTTCCCCTCCCCATTCGAATGCACGAACTTTCAAGTACGATCCTAGCTTGGGAAGCTTGGCTTTGCGATCAATTTTCGAGATCAACGGACGGCTATCCTGTTACCGCAGTTCGACGCCAATGGGACGAGAGAAACCTTTAAGCTGATGGCGGAGGTGCTGACCCGAGTAGCGGGGGCCGACGGGCCGGGACAAAGGTGCGCTCGCGGATCCTGAAATGTTCGCGCGACACATTCGAGGCAGTGGCCCAAATTTCGGTCGGGCGTGACCGCGGCCGGCGCCCCGGCGCGGAAAATACCGCGACCGGCCAAACAGCCAGAACCGACGGCAACGAACCGACACTCTGCACCTCCCTCGTCCGCTGAGGTTGCCGTCAGCTACAACGCCGAAGCCACGCCAGGCATTACCTGACCCGATACGCTTCTTCACCTGGGAAGTGCTTCTTGTCTCGCGACCGGCAGAACCTTCGACAATGCCTATAGTCGCAGGTCAGGAGCAGGTCTCGCTTTTTTGTCAAGCCTCGGACGGCTGTCCGCGCGAAAGCACGAGGCTAATAAGCCGTCGCGCCCGCCTTGTGACCAGGACGGCTGAGGCTCACCCTCCAAACAGTGCGTGACGAAACCCCGTCCTCCCAGCGAGACCGGAGAATAATCTGAATTGCTGCCATAATGATCCGTGTCGGCGTCACACGGTCCCATACCTCAGATT
>NZ_JBHVFU010000116.1:0-11444 GCF_042801455.1 Streptomyces sp. NPDC057565
ATTTACTCCCTGCTAGGGCCGTTCAGGTCTCTGGCCAGCGGGGGTGTGTGGGTTCGAGGCCGAGGAGGTCGAGTAGGTGGAGCTGGATACCCCGGATGATGGCGATGACGGGTGGGTCGGTGGCGCTGCCGACTCGTAGCCGGAGGTCGGAGAGGTGGTAGAGGATCATCCGGCCGGTGGGTCGCACTCTCTGGTTGCCGGGGTAGAGGCCCCGCATTTTCTGGTCGCCTCCCAGGGCCCGGCGGACCTGGCGTTCGATCAGGCAGAACAGCAGCAGAGCCAGGCAGATCACCGTGATCAGTGCGGCGACGCGTTTATTGTCCTGCACGAAGACGGGGGTGACGGACAGGGGGCCCTTGAAGTCGCTGTATCTGCGTTCCACCGCGCCCTGGCTGCGATGCACCGCTTCCATGTCAGTGCGCGACCTGTACACATACCGCCCGGTGGCAGTGCCACTGCCTCGAAATACCACTCCATGCCAGTGCACCGAGACGCGCACACCTTCTTCACCAGCAGAGACAAGCAACATCTGACACAACGTCACTGCCACCCCGCACTGACACGAACGCGGTACATCGCAACAGATAGTGGGCGGCTCCCCCGTTGGACATGCCCTGGCGCGATGGTGCCGGCGCACCAGGGGTGCGCCGGCATCGTCGTGTCGGGTCAGCCGATGGTGGAGGCGAAGATGTGCATCCGCGATCGGGCGTCGGGCAGGGTCAGGTGGGCGACGGTCTTGCCGTCCTGCAGGGGGATGGTGGAGGCGTAGATGCTGACCGGGTGGTCGGTGATGCCTCCGGTGCTGGTGTTGCGGCGGGGCAGGGTGGCGAGGGTGTCGGTGCCGGTGGCGGGGGTGTTGGTCGTCCAGTCGGCGACGGCGAGGGTGTAGTTCTGGGTGGTGCCGTCGGTGTAGGTGATCGTCCCGGTTCCCGAGCTCGGGCCGTTGGTGCTGGTGGCCAGGAAGCCGAGCTTGCTGCCGGAGCCGTCGACCGTGATCTGCTGGCCGTCGGCCCTCACGTTGTCGTGGCTGCCGGGTGCGGTGTCGGGCCAGGTGAAGGTGAGGCGGTCGTGTTCCACCGTGGCTCCGGCGGTCAGGCCCGCGTCCGCCGGGGTCGGCGCGGACAGGCTGCGGCCGCCGCCGTCCAGGTTGGCCGCGCCGGGGTCGGCGTCGTCGCTGATGCCGGCGTTGTGAAAGACGCTGCTCACGACGTCTTCTGGATGGTGGTCTGGGCGACCGCCTCGGAGGAGAACCTCGCACCGTCGTAGGTGGCCTGGACGGGCAGGAAGTAGCTGCCGGTCGTGGCGTCCGCCGGCGGGGTGACCTTCCAGGTGACGGTGACGGTCTGGCCGGGCTCGACGGTGGCGAACTTGCTGTGCGGGCCCACGGCCTTCCAGCCCTTGGGCGCCGGCACGTTGAGCTCGACACCCTTGAGCGTGTCGGTGCCGCGGTTGGTGTAGCTGGTCGTCACCTCATTGGTGGCGCCGGGGGCGACGGTGGCGGGCGCGTCGATCGTGACGTCGGCGGAGACCTTCTCGGGAGCTCCGACGGTGATGAAGCGGAGCTGGGCCTTCGAGCCGGTGTCCCCGGTCGCTTGGTAGCTGACGCTCTGGGCGCCGGCGGCGAGGGTCGCCGAGCCCTTCGGGGTGACGGTGTCGAGCACGTGCTGGGTCTGGTCGTAGACCTTCGCGGTGCCGGTGCCGTCGGCGACCAGGCTGCCGTCCTTGGGCACAGTGGTGTGGTACGTCACGGTCTTGTCGCCCACGGTGACCGAGGGGTTGGTGATGTTTCCGCCCGAGGCCTGCAGCTTGAACTGCAGGGGCTGTTCCTGGTGGGTGTTGGTGTACGTCCAGGTGCTCGTCGTGCCGTCGTTCGGCGCGCTGAGCGCGGTCTTCGGGTAGTCGACGTTGTAGAGGTTCCACTCCTTGCCCGGCACGGTGTTCTCCAGGTGCCAGTAGGAGTCCTCGGCCGTCATCGCCGTCTTCTGCTTTTCGGTGAAGGCGTGGGCGTTGCGGGCGGCCTCCCACTGCTTCCAGGCCTCCAGCACGCCGGCCGTGTTGCCGCTGCTGCTGAGGGCCTTCATGGTGGTCTGGAGTCCGGCGCCCGCGTTCCAGCCCGCCATCTTGGACAGCAGCCATTCCTGGTCGAGCACCGTGTCGGAATTCTTATATTGGAGCCAGCCCATCATGTTGGGCAGGTAGTTGCGCTCGTAGAACCCCTGGTGGGCGACCACTTCTGAGTACTTCGTCCCGTGGTTGGCCTCTCCCCAGCTGATCCGGCCGGCGGCGTCCCAGGTGCCCGGCAGGACGTTGCTGGCCTCCGAGATGAAGTCGTCGGTGTCCTTGATCTCCCGGTACATGCCGTTGACCAGCTTGTTGGTCCCGAAGGTGCCGTAGCCGGCCAGCGTGGCGGCCTCCAGGGCGTCGAAGGACATCGACTTGATCCCGGTGGTGTTGAAGATGTCTGCCAGCCGGCTGGAGATCTCGGGAAACATCGTGATTCCGGCGTCGAACTGGCTGTAGGCGTACCACATCATCCGGGCAGCGTCGGCGCCCGCGGGGTGGGCGGCCGCGGTGGTGCCCCACCCGCCACGGCCCTTGAGCGTCACCTGGTACTCGTTCGCGGAGCCGTCCACCTTCGTCACCGCGCCGTAGCTCAGCAGCTCGTCGCCGATCCGGATGGCGTTCCCCCTCCCACCCTTGAAGATGGTGTTGCCCTCGACGTAGACCGTCTTGGACGAGTCGTCCAGCGGCCGGGTCAGCTTGACCGAGCCCTGCGTCGCCAGACCCTTGGCGGGCACCGGCGTCACGTACGAGTCGTTGGTGTGGATGGTGTTGGACAGCGTGTGCACGCCGACCGACACCCCGTCGGCCGCGGCCGTGCGGACCACACCGGCCGCGCCTTCGTCCGAGCCGCCGAAGTCCGTATTGAACTGGTAGTGCCCGGTGGACCGCCAGGGGCCCCCTCCTTCAATCGCGTAGACGGTCCGGATCCCGGCCGCCCTGGCGTACTTGCTTGCCTGGGTGATATTGCCGGTGCTGAGGTCGTTGAGCACCAGGAAGGACTGCGAGGCCCCCTGTGAGGTCTTCCCCCACTCCCCGTCGATCTTGGTGTGGATCAGGCCCTCCTTGGTCTCGATCCTGGACAGGGTGGGGAGCACGTTCCCGGGCGCGGTGCCGAACAGGGCGATCTTCGAGCCCTTGATCTGCGCGTCGTCACCGCTCAGCGGTGCCACCGGCACGTCGGGCGTTTTCGTGTCGGGCCACCCCGCGAACCGGTGGCGGGACTTGGTGTAGTCGTAGGTGTACGCCTGGAGGATGCTGCCCCAGTTGGTCTGGGAGGCGCCGAACCAGCCGAACGCCCAGCCCCGTATGGAAGGGTCGGTCTTCGGCGGACCGTCGGGGTAGCTGAGGTTCTTGTACTCGTCGGGCCAGCCGCCGACGCTCTTGTCGTTCAGCCCGTGGATGCCGATCGCGAAGTCGTTGTCGCGCACCACACCGACCGACTCACCCACGGTCTTGGTGATGTTGGTGGTGATCGGCCCCCACAACAGGGTCTGCACGTCCACGCCCTCGGGGGCATCGACGCCGGCCACCTCCAGGGTCGCGTACCCGGCCTTGGAGGCGACCTTGACGCCGACCTTGATCCCCTTGTCACCGAAGGTGAAGGTGTACGTCGACGAGTCCGTGTCGTACGAGAGCGCCGTGGGCAGCTGCTCCCCGCCGTCGGCCACCAGCTTGATCAGCGGCTCCGGGTGCTCACTGCTGGAGTAGTCGTGGCCGTTGGCGGTGTCCAGCAGGCTGGTGACCGTGCCCGACGAGCTGAGGCCGATCCGCAGGGATCCGGCCGCGATCGTGAACGGCACATCGGGGGCCGCCGTTGCCGAGGGTGCGAAGCTCGCCGTGAGGGCCATGGCGAGGACCGCTGTCGCCGCTCTGAGAGCGGTGTTCCGCTGCTTCTTCATCGGGGATTCCTCAACTGGGGATTGACCGGAGACCCGGCCATGGGTGAGAGGGGGACGCGCCAAACCTGAGGGGACGGGTGGAGGCGGGCCCCGCTGCCGGGGGTTCCGCCGGGTGGCTGTAGTCATCGGCAAGGGGGTGAGCCGGCCGGTCCTCGAGCGGGATCGGACGGGTCCTCCGGCGATCAGGTCAGGAGCACGGGAGGCCTCCCTTGTGGCCGTCCGCGAAGTACGCGGCCACCGCCGGGTCCACGGGGGTGACGCCGACCACCGGTCCGCCGGCCGGCCAGTGGAAGACATCGATGTCGTGGGCGCCCTTCCGCGGCAGCCGAGCGTTCGGGCCGTTCATCCAGAACACGTCCGGCGCACTGCCACTGATGGCGGTCGTGTCCCGGATCCGGTACGTGAGCTGGACCGGACCGCTCGCCGTCCCGGTCCAGCCGCCGGGGCCCGGTGCTCTTCCGAATGCGCATGGGGCATCCCATCTGTGTGCGGCGGGGACGATAGATCTGACACATATCAGATCGGATGTGCGCGAAGGACTGATGTCGCGGGTGGGCCACTCCCATGGATGCCCCAAGCTGCGCCGTTCGAGAAGGTCGTTCAGCGGCGCTGGCCCGGTAAAAAACGGCCTGTTGGCCAGGGAAGAGTCTGAGCGCGTCAGGCTCTGACGTCAAGAGTTGATGTGATTTCAATGACCGGCACAGCAACCGTTATATGCGAAACATCTGTCACTGATGGGTGGCGTACGGGGCGGAGCCGTTGTTCCGCTCCGCCCCGTCGTCCGCACCACTGCCGCCGGCCAACGGCCGCGGGTACCGGCCCGGCTGCGAGGCTGCCTCCGCCCATACCCTGGCCGGCGCTGCAGTTGAGGCTGGGGAGCGACCACGGGGCATGTCCCGCTCGAAATTACGATTTCGCGGCTGTGGCCTGCACGTTTGCTGATCAAGGCTCGCCGCGGCAACCGGCCGCCGGCACTGCGGATGCCGATAAATCATCCGCTCAGGTCACGGCCTTGATCGACCATCTCTGATGCGACGTCGGCCACCCCGCTGTCTTCGCCTGGGCAGGGCGGACGGCATGATGATCGGTCGTGCTGCTGCGCCTGGCCTACCTCGCCGCGACCAACGCCCTGGCACTCCTGCGCCTGCTGCCGATGAGCGACCGCGACAAGGACATCGAAATCCTTGCGCTCCGGCACCAACTGCTGGTCCTGCAACGCCAGGTTGGCAAGCCCGCCTTCACCGACACCGATCGCGCCATCCTCGCCGGCCTGCTCCACCACCTCCCGAGGGAGAAGCTGCGCCGGTTCCTGCTGTTGGTACGCCCGGACACGATCCTGCGGTGGCACCGCAACCTGCTCAAGCGACGCCATGCCGCCACCTGTGTGCCGCCTCCCGGCTCGCAACGCTCAGTCACTGCTGCACGGAACCTGAGCCAGAACCTGAAATTGGACAGCGCATCGACACCGATTCGGGAGGCATCAACCCCACGAGACCGGCGCGCAATGTTCACGAGATTCGAATCTCGACAGCAGTCATTGATCCTGATGTTCACGAGAAGTGACGGCGGTGGCTCGCCAGGCAGGTCGACCGACTGCTCATGGGGCAGTGTGGTGGGAGGGGATGACGGCCTTGGAACCATCGGTGCAGCCATTAATGATCTTCCTGGGAGCGGACCGTCGGCCGACGGCGAATCGGCTGCCGGTGTCCGGTCCGTGCTCAGGGCTTCGGCTTCCGCCGGACCACCGCTGTACCGGCTTCCAGGTCCACCCCCATGCGGGGCGGCGCGCCGTCCAGCGCGTCGTCCTTCAGGACCTGTTCCTCCACCCGGTGCTCGATCTCCACGCGCTTTGCCGAGTTGAGGAACGCATGCAGCTCATCGGCGACCGACGCCCCAACACCCAGACCGTGACGCGGTGTGCGGGCCGCGAGGGCATGTCGCAACCAATCGGGCCGGCCGGTACGGACGACGACGTAGCGGGCCGAAGCAAGCAGGAACGGCACCATCACCAGCACGGCCATGACTAAAAGGCTCGACATCATCACCATGCAGGCCCAACGTCCGGCGCCGTGCGCCCGTTCCTGGCGGTGTCCACCAATGCGACGGCGGCCCTGGGTTCCACCCTGGGTGTCGCCGGTCTGAGACGTAGCGCCGGACCAACTTCATGCCAGCAAGCTGGCCCTTTCCTCGCTCGCCGTTCCCGCCTCCGCCTCCGGCAGCACCGGCACGGTACGGGCCGGTATCGACTGCCCGTCCGGCTACGTGTGCATCTACCCCGAGATCAACTTCGGCGGGCAGCCATGGGTACGACGCGCCGTGGACGGCGGCGTGAAGGACCCGCCGTCCGCGATCCGTGACCACGGCAGCTCGATCCGCAACAACTCCGACCGCACCGCCCGCGTCTACGAGAAGCGGAACTACAGCGGCCGCTGGGTCTGCGTCACTCGCAGCGGCGGCTCCATCCACGACCTGCGCGGCTACAACCTCAACGACCAGAACCGCTCCCTGAAGATCAACCGAAACGACTGCGGCTGAACACCCCCACAGGATCGTGCGCACCGACGGCACGCACCGGGTGACGGATCCTGCGGGTGTCGTGGGAGGGGCAGACTGCCCGGACCCACACCGTGACGGTGTATCAACCCCTGGTCCGGTGGCCGCTGCCCACCCCTTGGGGGGGGCCTTGTCAAGTTGTGTGTGTGGCAGGTGAGTTGTGGCGTACTGATGGCGCTCGGGTGCCGTGCCGTGCACGGTGCTCAGGCGTGCGCGGCCGCGCCGGTGACGGTCTTCCAGAGGCAGAATCGTTCGGTCATCTCGGCACGGTAGTCACTCGCTGTGATCAGATGCCGGCGGGGCCGGAAGAGTGTCGAGATCCTTGAGAACGCGGCGAGGAATCTCTGCGCCGCACCCGTTGAGCGGAAGTTCTTCATAGCCCTCTCGCGCTGCCTCGTGGGCTGATGGCTGTTCTCTGCACGGTTGTTCAAGTACTTCGAGCTGCGGTGCTCCACCGAGGGCATGACCTCGCGGTGGGCGACGCCGTAGCTGCGGAGCTTGTCCGTGACGAGTACACGGGGTACGTACTCAAGATCCTTCAGCAGCTTACGGAAGAAGCGTTTCGCAGCCCGGCCATCACGCTTGCTCTGCACCAGAATGTCCAGGACGTTGCCGTCCTGATCGACGGCCCGCCAGAGATACCGCCACTTCCCGCTGACTTTGATGAACACCTCGTCCATGTGCCACTTGTCGCCCGGGCGGAGCCGGCGGCGACGCAGGTTCCGGGCGTAGGCGGGGCCGAACGTCGCGCACCAGGCACGGACCGTCTCGTACGAGACCGTGATGCCCCGCTCGAACAGGAACTCCTCGACCTCCCGATACGAGAGTGGGAAACGGTGATACAGCCACACCGCGTGACCGATCACCTCGGCCGGGAACCGATACCCCTTGTACGACGGCGACACCTCGGACTCCACAACCGGCCCCTCCCGCAACGATCACCACCAAGAGCCTCCCACGCCCCCTCGGCAACCTGACAGAGCCGTCTGGGTGGCCACCTCTGCGTGTTGGGTCAGCGCTTGTAGCCGGGCAGTCTCATGTCCGCGGTCTCGTCGCGGTGCCTCCCGCTGCGGCGGCCTTCGAAACCTACTGGCCTGGCCCGATACCGGCGGGCATCCTTCGCGGATGTCCTCTTCTTCGTCTACCGAGCCCGCTGTCGTCTACTTCGCTCGGCGCCCTGGGGAGTTGGTCCAGGACGGGGCCATCACCATTTGCGGGTGATGGCCCCACCTTGTGCAAGCATCCCTGCTGGATTGCCTACCGGGGACACGGGAAGCGCGCTGTGGAACTACGCTCCGCCCTGTCCAGAGCCCAGGCGACCACGAGTCCCTCGGTGTTGCTCAAGGGTTCGTTCTATGAGCCGCTGGGGCGAGTGATCTCGAAGGCGTCGACGATCAAGTACGCGTTGCTGGTGCTGCGGGCCTTGATCGTGTGCTCACCGGCGGTGAGCGTGCCGGTGTCGAAGACCTGGGTCTGGTAGACGCGGTTGGGTGAGGCGAGGTCGACGCGCTGTTCCGGACCACCGTCGACGGAGATCATTATGGCGGTCTCATCGGAGTTGGTCTGGGTGATCATTTTCAGTCCGGTGCCGTGGAAGATCAGGGAGAACGAGTCACCTGACGTGGTGGAGGCGTCAACGTCGTTGAGGTAGCTGCCGGCGCCGCCTCGCTTGGCCTCCTTCCAGTCCCAGCCGTTGCCGGTGTACGTGACGCCCGAGGTGTTGTTGATCTTTTCACCGCCGCCAGGTCTGGTCACCGTCATCGTGACGGGCTGCTGGTTGCGGTAGACCTCCAGTTGGACCTTCGAGCCTGCTGGGGTCTTGTTCCAGAGCGTCCAGAAGCTGTTCTTCCAGGTCAACTCGGTGCCGTTGAACTTGCGGATCACATCGGCGCTGCGTAGCCCGGCGGCCGCCGCGGCCGAGCTGTCGGGCACCGACTCCAGATAGATGCCCTGCCCCTGGGACAGGCCCACCGAGGACGCGAGCGTGTCGGAGTACAGGCCAGTGATCTGTGCGCCGAGCAGCGGCTCGGGCAGCGACTCCCGGGTGGCGGTCTGGGGCTTGCTCGGCCAGATCAGCGGCGGCGGGCCGTCCGAGGAGCCCGGACGCCCGAAGGAGCCCATCGGGATCTGGACGAATCCGCGGGACAGGGCCGGGGATGTGGCGTCCAGTGTCCAGTCCTGCTTTGCCGGGTCTTGCCACGGGGACTTGCCGGTGAACTTGGGGTCTGCCACGGTCGAGCCGATGTCGAGCCCCTTGCTCGCCTGCCAGCCGGACAGGCTGCTTCCGTACGGCGAGAAACCGACCGGGCCCCCGTTGTTCCAGAACACGTTCTTGTCGTGCCGGATCTTCGAGAATGCGGGGTCGGCCTTGATGAACTGGTAGGGCGTTCCCGTCAGGAAGACGTTGGAGGTCACTGCGTCGCCGTTGTCGGCGTAGGAGACGTGGAAGTGCGCGCTGCCGTTGGCGTAGATGTTGTTGGTGGCTGTCCGGTTGAAGCCCTCACGGAACTTCGTGCCGCCGTTGAGCAACAGATTATTCTGGACGATGTAGTTGCTGGAACCGTCGTCGAGGTCCACGGCCCAGTCGTGGTCGTGCCAGATCCGGTTGTACTCGATGATCGTCGGCTCCAGATGGTCGAGCTTCGACCAGGCCTTGCGCTGCGCATCGGTGGCGTCGCGGATCGGCCAGAAGCGATCGCGACCCCAGGCGTTGATCGGGCCGTGGTCGCCAGTCTCCCGCACCGCGTTCCAGATGTCGTTGCCGGTGATCTCGTGGCCACCGAACGTGCCGTCGCCGATGTTGATGGCGGCTCTGGGCACGTCGTGGATCGTGTTGTGGCTGACGGTCACCCGGAACGCCCGGGCGATCTGGACGCCGGCGCTCTGCTTCTCGTACTCACCGATATTCGTGATCAGGTTGTCCGCCACGGTGATGCGGCGCGGGTAGTCCTCGGTGGCGGGTCCGGGTGTGGTGTCGCTCATCGTCCGGATCTCATGGCCCCATGTGGATGCCTGCCGGGCCGAGCGCTCCGATCCGACAATCGCGACGCCCGAAGCACCGGCTCCGGTGATCACGTTGTCGCTCACCACGTTGTGATCCGCATAGCCGTCCATGAACACCGCGTTGCCGCCGACATGGTCGAACGTGGAGGACTTGATGGAGATCCGGGAGCTGTTCTTGAGCGCGACGGCTCCCTTCCGGACGATCGCCCAGTCCGACAGGGAGATCGGCTCGAAGGTGCTGTTGAACAGCGTCCGATGGGTATCGCTGAAGGTGAGCCCGTTGAAGGTGATGTCATGCGCCGGGCTGGAGGAGCTCGTACCCTGGACGCGAATCAGCTCGTCGAGCTCGCCCAGGCGGACGGTGGCGTTGGACAGGTCAACTCCTACGGCGGGCCAGTAGTACAGCTTGCCAGCGGCCTTGTCGTAGTACCACTCACCCGGGGAGTCCAGCTCCTCGAAGACGTTCTCGACCATCCGGTAGGTTCCGTGCAAGCCGCTGCCGCGCTGATTGTCGCCGACCCAGGTCATCGCCAGGGTGCCGTTACTGTTGCGTCCGGTGGCCCGATATGAGTTGCCGCCCCACTCGGACTGGTGCAGACCGCGCACGAGAGCAGTCGACGGGTTGGCCCACCGGGCGACCCGGGAAGGGGCGATTGCGTCCGATGCGTAGCCGCCAAGCTTCTTGCCTGGGTCGTAGTTAGGGTAACGGGCCAGGATCTGGCGCTTGTTGTCGATGAACACCTGGTCGAAGTCGAGGCCCTCGCCCACCGTGGCGACCTGGATCTGACCGCTGTAGGTCGACCAGGACGGAGAAAGGCTCCGCCCGCCGACAATGACCGGCTTGGCCCCAGGGGCGGCCCGCCACCTCACGGGCGCCCCCTTGGTTCCAGAATCCTCCTCGGTCAAGGTCAGCGTCTCGGTCAACGGGTAAGTGCCGTCGGCCAGCCTGACGGTCACAGGCGCACCCTCGGTATTCAGGGCTTTGCGGACACGAGACTGCGCTTCGGTCAGCGTCTTGATCGGTGCCTCCGCCGTACCGGAAGCCGTGTCCGAGCCGGTGGGCGCGACATAGATCGTCGTCGCGCTGGCGGCCAGGCTTGGCCATGGGCTGCTCAGTGTGGCCACCAGAGCGGCGACCGCAGCAGACGTGGCCAGAAATAGGCGATGCGTGGGTCTTCCACGTGCCATCGCGGCCTCCAAAGGTCCGTAGTCATCGGATTTCCGATGCGGGTTGACTGACGGTTTTCGGGGTTCTGAGCGGCGATTCTGGATCGTTTCCCACTGGAGCGCAATACATAGGTCCGATGTATTTAGCTCGGGCGGCCAGTTACGCAACTACCTCTTCTGGTCAAGCGGGAGCTTGAGAGTCGATCTTGATGCGAGCCATCACCCGCTGACTTCCCTGCAGACTGCTGTGGAATCAGAGGGGCGTCGCAAACGGCGCGCCGCTGCATCTGTGGGACTGCAACGGCGCCCAAACCAGACACCAGCCCTGCACGTTGCCGCTGCTGCGTCAGCAGTACTGTGCCTTCCTCGGCGTCGATCGTTCATGAGGGCCCGTCAGCTTGCTGACGGGCGCTTTGCGGTGAGTGGTGGTGCGCTCTTTTCCGGGCTGGGCCAGGCCGAGGGCCCGGTTCTCGCGTCGGGTGGGCGCCGGGTTCCGCTGCTCCGGTGGGCTGGTGCTGCTCGCAGGGACAGGGGCGTGCTGGTCAGCCGGGGTTCGGGAGGGTACGGAGCCGGTTCAGGGCATCGGTGATCACGTTGGTCCACGGCCAGGGCCGCAGGTGGCGGTCGGTGACGAGGAGCCATTGATGCGCATCGCGGCCGGCCGGGCCGGCCGCGGTGCGTCGGCTCAGCGGGCGTAGACCTCGACTTCGGCCAGCGACAACGGTGTGTTGTCCGCCTCCAGTTGGATCCGTACGTAGC
>NZ_JBHVFU010000117.1:0-11428 GCF_042801455.1 Streptomyces sp. NPDC057565
CAGACCCACCCCCCGCGCACCCTCGAAGCCCTGAAGAGCGTGATCGAGCAGCACGACAACATGATCGAAGCAGCCAGTAGTTAATTTACGGCTCCCTACCAGGTCATCTCCGAGGCGAAAAACTTTGTCGCCTTGCGCAGGATGTCCCGCTCAGTGGCGAGGGTGGCGTTCTCCTTGCGGGCGGCCTTCAGCTCGGCCTCCAGGGCCTGGACGCGGGCTTCGAGCTCCTCGCGGGTGGCCTCGGAGGCCGGGGTGGTGCTGGTCACGTTCTTCCTGGTCATGCCGGTGGTGCTGCCGCCGCGGACGCGGTCGGCGCGGATCCAGTTCCGCAGGGTCTCCGCATTGATCCCCAGGTCACGCGCGGTCTGCGCGATCGTGAGATCGGGGTCCGAGTGGAACAGGGCCACGGCATCGGCCTTGAACTCGGGCGAATAGACCTTCATCACCATAATCGGTCACCCTCTCCCGACCCCCACCGGGGTCGGCGTCAGAGTGTCCACCACTCAGGGGGAGGTCCCAAGGCCGGGTAGTTAGCGTTTTCGCAGGTCACGCAAGTGGGGCTGGAGACCATGGTGTTGCGGCGTAGAGGCCGGGGCCGAGCTTGTGGATGAGGCCGCTTGCGGCCCACCGATTCAGTTGTCTGTACATGGTCTCCAGGGTGATGTCGCCGAAGTGGGCGGCGATTTCGCGGGGCTGCCAGAGACGCGTGGGGTCTTTCTGGAGCAAGGCCAGGATGCGGTGTCGGCGCCGCGCGGCAGGGGTAGCGTGCCGGTCGTCCCGGGAGGCCGAGGGCAGTGCGGGTGAATGATCCACGGGCTCAAGGACGGTGACGTCGAGGCAGGTGACGGTGCGGCTGGTGTCGGGGCGGCCGTCGTCACGTCGCTCGCTGTAGCGGGACATCGGTGACTTGACCTTGCGGGTACTGACCCGTTGTCGGCGGGACGGGAGCAGGCCGGTTAGGATCCGGCGGCCGATCGTCCCGAGGGGCGTGCCCCGGTCGGTGTCCGCGGTGACGATGCCGGCGGCCTGGATCACCTGGTCACGGGCGGTGTGGAGCGCAACGCTGAAACTGCAGCGGTCCGGGTCGGTGCCGGGGAGGGATTCGGCGGCGTCGACCATCACGGTGCGTAAGGCCTGGTAGAGCGTGAGCAGGGACCACATCTCCTGCTCGATGCCTGCCGGGTCGCCCGAGCGCAGGTTGCGCCCGTCCATGATCGTGTGGCGGAGCGCGTAGTACGCCGATTCGTGTTCCCACCGCTGGTGATAGAGGCCCACCAGTGCGGTGGCGGGGTAACGGCGGGCGTCGGTCAGGGTGGTGACCAGTCGGTAGGACCCGGTGAAGGATGTGCCGTCCGCGCAGGTTACGGCGATCTGTGCGTCGATGATTCGCACTTTCACGACGCCGATCGCCGACAAGTAGGACCCGTCGGCGAGGCGGGTGAGGACAGGCGTGCGCCGGTTGCTGCGGAGCCGGCCCAACACCTGGGCGCCGGTGTCGGTGACCGCCGCGAGGAAGGCGTTGCTGTCGAATCCCTTGTCCCACAGCACCAGCATGTCCGGCCGCAGCAGATGCAGCAGCCGACCAGCGTAGCTCGTCTCACCCTCGGCGGTGGGGCCGAACACAGCACCGACCAAGGCCCGGGTGCCGGTCTCGATCAAAGTCATCAACTCCAGCGTCGGATAGCCATGATGCGAAGTCCTGCCCAGCCAGGCCCGGTTCCGCTCGGAATCGGGAACCCTCAGCGAACTGCAACCGTCGAACGACACCGTCCGGTACGGACCGAAACGCACCCCTGGCGTCGTCGGCCGGGCCAGCAACCCGGCCAGCACCTCGAACAACGCCCGCACCGGCGCGCTGCCGATCCGCCGGCGCAGGTCACGCAACGCCTTCGCCGACGGACAGACCACGGGCATCCCGGACAGACCAGCGGTCAGCTTGTCCCAGACGAGGCGATAGCCGACCTCAGGGAACAAGCACATCGCCAGCAGGAAGTAGACCCCAACCCGCGACGGAAGATCACGCAGACGCCTCTGTACCGCCCTCGTCTCCGCAAGGACCGCATCCACGAGCTCGAACGGCACGACGGCCGTCAGCTCCCCCAGATGTCCGGGAGCAAACCGGCCCGCGGCCACGGTGACCGTACGGGTGATGGCAGTCAGGGCAGACGGCAGGACACAATGACGGGGCAACGGAGCTCCTTCGGGACAAGCTGTCTTGGACGACTGCCTGTACCAACGAGCTCCGTTGCTCTTCGTCGGGAATCCTTCAACTCTCTTGCGTGACCTGTGAAAACGCTAACTACCCGGCCTTGGGGGAGGTCCCGATCCTCAAGACTTTCGCCTTGGATGCCACGAGCGCCGGATGGCATGCCATGGTCATCCCACGCGAGCACCCGAGCGTGTATCTGCAGGCGATTGCAGCCGCTCAACGATGGAGACGCATGTGTTCGGAGCAATGCCTCCGGGCGCCAAGATCGCTACAGCTGTCACGATCACCGCTGTCGTCGGACTCACCATCGCTGCGATCCGCTGGTTCAAAGCACACAAGCGGTAGGCCGGGGCCGCCTCCGGGCCGTGATCGAACTTACCAGGCACGTGTGGGCGGCGGGGTGCTTTTCTTCCTGGGTGAGCACTATGTACCTGCGCAATCCACGACGCCGGTCCTACGCGGCAACTGAGCGTCCCGGGTGATCTGGCGCCCCGCGAGGACGCTTGCGACGCGCTGCATCGTCGCCGGTGGGAACGGTGCCAAAGGAAACGCGCCCAACTTTTCCTGGGGACGGCGGCTGGCCCGCCGTCGTGCTGACGGCGAGGCATGTGTCGCCCGTTTGCCCCCATGGCGGCCTTCGGCACCTGGGCAACGCAGGTACGGTGAACTGCCGACACGCAGGACCCGGGCTGAACGGCCTTACTGTGGCCAGGCCTTGTCCGGCTTCCAGCGCCGCGTCCGGAATGGGCGGCCGGGGGGTGCCGTCCCCTGCGCGGTACCCCCCGGCCAGGCGGCGCTACGGCAGCGTCTTTTGGTAGGTCTTGTCCTTGTCGGAGTCGTAGACCAGCTTGCCGTCGGTGTCGTACCCCTTGATGTGGGGGGCCACGGTGACCTGCTGGTTCAGGATGCCGGAGGCGACGAACCAGCCGTGGTCGAGGGCGGCCTGGCTGGTGGCGCCGCCGTAGGAGACGGTCACCCGGGCCACCTGCGGCTTGACCGTGCCGATGAAGCCCCAGCGGAACGGGAGCTTCCAGTTGCCGCGGTCGAGGAACGACTGCTGGTAGAGCTTGCCGCCGTTGATGTCGGCCATCACGGGGCCAGCATCCGGCGGACCGTCGGATCCTACGCTGGTGCCGAGGCCCTGGGCCTCGCCGCCCTTGATGTTGCAGATCAGCCGGATACGCTGCGGCTGCTCCTTCACCGCGACGACGTACATGCCGTCGCCGGGCGTGTTGGAGTCGCCGGTGCTCTTCATCGCCAGCATGATCCGGTAGTCGTGTGCCGCGCCCAGGTCCGTGTGGAACTTGTCGTCTCGGCCGCGTGCGTTCGACTGGTCGTAGGCGAGGCACTTCTCCAGCCCGGCGGCGGCCTGCCCGAAGGTGATTCCGTCGAGGAGCTGGCCCTCCGTGGCCGGCCGCGCGGGCACCGTCGGCGACGCGGAGGGCGTCGGTGTCGCCCGTGTCCGGTGCGTGGCGCTGAGCGACGGTGTTGCCGCCGCCGTGTCCTCGCCTTTGCCCCCGCCGGTCAGCGCGTACGCCCCGACAGGCAGCACCGTCAGCGTCACCAGGGCCGCCCCGGCCGCCGCCACACGGCGCCGCCTCTCGACCGTGCCCCGGCGGCGGATCGCCGGATACGGCACCGGCGAGGGCCGGATCGTGTATGCGTCCTCGGCAAGCAACTCGCGCAACTGCTCCTCGAAATCCCCTCCGGTTCCCCTCTCTTGCTGCTCCTGCTCCTCGTTCATTTGCTGCCTCCCTGCCCGGACGACGCTCGGCTGCGGACAGGTCCGTCCATGACCTGCGCGAGCCCCAGATACGTACGCAACTTCGCCAGTCCCTTGGACGCCTGGCTCTTGACCGTGCCGGGCGAGCAGCCGAGCACCTCGGCGACCTCCGCCTCAGAAAGGTCCTCCCAGTAGCGCATGACGACCACCGCCCGCTGCTTCGGCGGCAGTTCGGCCAGCGCCACGAGCAGGGCGCTGCGCTCGTCAGCCCACGAGACGGCCTCGTCGCGCGCCGCCACCTCCGGCGGCGCCGCGGTCAGCGCCTCCGCCACCCGCCGCTTGCGGAACCGGTCACTGTTGCAGCTGACCAGGATCCGCCGGACGTACGCCTCCGGGCTGTCACTGCGTGAGACACGCCGCCATGACCGGTACGCCTTGGCCAGCGCCGTCTGTGTCAGGTCCTCGGCATAGTGCACGTCGCCCGTGAGCAGATACGCGGTCCGTACGAGATGGGACCACCGCGCTCTGACGAATTCCTGGAACTCGGCCTCTTGTTTGGCCTGCATCAAGCACCCTCCCTCGCCCTCCAGACCACCGTTTCGGCGGATTCGGTTGCCCGGGATCGGGTGCGTTTCTTTCTGAGTGACCACCCCGACGGCATGCACCAACAGCTTCTGAACGCTCGCAAGCCCGTTCGGGGCCGTGGACAGCCGCACGCCAGTGAGCTGCGCCGTGCTGTAGCTGTAGGCACCAACCGGTCACTCAAGGGGAAACGCACCCTGGGCGTCGCGCGTGCCAGATCCGTGCCAGATCGAACAGTCAGCCACGGTCAATTGGGGTGTGAGGCGGTGCAGGCATGCGCTGGCAGGCTTGGTGCCGTTGTACGGCTGTTGACCAGCCAAGACCGCCCTGGGGCCGGTGCCAGGCTTACAAAGCAGATGTCGGCGGTTCGAAACCGTCCGCGCCCACCAGTGCAAAGGCCCCCAGCCGATGGCGGATTCAATCGGTCGTCGCAACACGTGATCACTTACGTGTGGTGGCGAGCAGTTTAGACAGACGCTCGGCTGGGGTTTTCCAGCCGAGCGTTTTGCGTGGTCGGCTGTTGAGTTCGGCGGCCACGGTGTCGAGGTGCTCGCGGCTGTGCAGGGACAGATCGGTGCCCTTGGGAAAGTACTGCCGGAGCAGGCCGTTTGTGTTCTCGTTCGAGCCGCGTTGCCAGGGGCTGGCGGGGTTGCAGAAGTAGACCGGCATGTTCACCGCGGTGGAGAAGAGCTGGTGCCCCGCCATCTCGTTGCCCTGATCCCAGGTCAGTGACCGTCGCAGGTGGGGCGGCAGCTGGCTGATGGTGGCGGTGAGGGCATGGTGGAAGTGTTCTGCCCGGTGTCCGTTGGGCAGGTGCACCAGCATGGTGAAGCGAGTCGTGCGCTCGACGAGTGTGCCGATCGCGGAGCGGTGGCCGGCGCCGACGATGCAGTCGCCTTCCCAGTGGCCGGGAACGGCACGATCGGTGGCTTCGGCAGGCCGGTCGCTGATCATCACCATGGGGGCGGTGAACCGGGGCTGCCGCTTGTGTGCCTGGCGGTGGGGGCGTCGGCGGGCCCGTCCGGTCCGCAGGGCACTGGTGAGTTCGCGGCGGAGTTCTCCGCGGCCCTGGACGTAGAGGGCCTGGTAGATCGTCTCGTGGGTCACGTGCATCTCCGGCCGGTCGGGGAAGCGTGCCCGCAGAACCTGACAGATCTGCTCAGGGCTCCACCGCTGTTCGAGGTGGTGCTGGATGAAGTCTCGCAGTTCGGGGTTCTGTCCTGTCTTCCCGGTCTTCGGGCGGGGCCGACGAGCCTCTGCGCGGCTCTGTGCGGCGTGAGGGCGGTAGACCCACTGGGAGGATCCCGCGCGCACCGGCATGCCGTTGCGGCGTATCTCCCGGCTGATCGTGGAGGGGCTGCGACCGAGCTCGGCGGCGATCTGCCGTATGGATGCCTTCTCTACCAGCCGGTCGGCGATGTGAAGGCGGTCAGCCTCGCGCAAGTACCGCGACGGACCGTCCGGCGAGATCGGCCGCCGCACGCTGGGCCTGGCCTTCTCCCCAGTTGTCGCCGCACGTCCGTTCCGCCACCGCTTACCGGTCCGCAGGTTGATGCCGACTACTCGGCATGCCTCCCGACTGCTCAGCCCCTGATCCCAGACCAGTGTGAGGCTCATCTGAAGGACGCCTCCTGGCATCAGCCCATCCCCAGGGGGCCTGGCATAGGAGAAACTGCAGGTGAGAGGTGGAAGATGCAGCCCTCGCTGACGTCGGCGGTTGACATGACGTTGGCGTGCACTGGTCGAGGGCCGATGCTGGATGGAGTCAGCCGTCGAACCAGACGACCAGGCGGACTCCCTCGTCCCCATGCAGGTTCGCCAGCGTGCGCATGACCGACCAGACGGCACCCCATTCGCTGTCGGGCACGGCGTCCTTTCGCTGTAGGCGGCCGACGCGGAAGAGTCGGTCGCCGTCCGGCCACTCGGTGTTCTCTGGATAGACGCTGCCCGCGCAGTAGAGTTGCGGGGCATCAGTGAGGCCGGACAGTTCGGCAAAACGGGTGAGGCCGGAGTTCCGTCCGTGCATCTTCCAGCTGCCGTCAGAGCTCCGGCGGTACTCGTGAACACAGCCATCGACCTCGTTTGCGACCTCGTCCCAGTCGGCGGCTGCTAGCTCCGCCCACGAGATCCAGGACTCGCCGTGCAGTTCATCACTCCAGGGCTCGAACTCAGCGAGGACCTCATTCGACACGTCATGAGGGAGGCCTCGGTGATCGGCGAGTGCGCGGAATGAGGCGGCGTCGCGGACACCGAACAGGGACCCGAAGGCGACATAGTCGCGCCCGTTGTAGAGATGCGAAAGGTCGATGGCCCCGAACCAGCTGCGGTCGTCCTTGTCCAGCCAGCGATCCCAGCGGCACTCGATGAACCCGTGTATGTCTGTCCCCATACCCGGAATTGTTCTCCGTCGGCATGAGGCGGGCGACGAAATTTCTGGCTCCTGGCCGGCCGCGCGTGCGGCCTCTCGGGCCATGCCTTCCCCCAGGTGTGTCCCGAGAGCACCCACCTGCGGAGAAACCGCAGCTCAGACGTGCCAGGGGGAGCCCTCTGTAAATCTGCCGGCTCAGCCTCCCCAGGTTCGAACCCTGGCGCCGCCACAGAACGGGAAACCCCCCGCTGACCTGCTAACACAGCAGATCAGCGGGGATTTCTGCATGCTCGGGACACGCCCGACGGAGGCCGCCAAAGTGGCGGCTTGTCTCACTCGGGGCCGCAGGTATCCCGCCGCTGATCAGGTTGTGTCCCCCACCTGTCCCCCGGGGGACAGGCAGCTGGGTCCTGTCCGGCGATCACGTGATACGGCCGGTTGCCGTGGTGGTGCTTGGTCGACCTGACGGAGATCAAGGTGACGCGGTAGCGGCACTGCAAGCGTCCTCCCCTCCAAGCAGCCGTCCTCGGAACACCAGCCCCTTGAATGGTTTTCGGCCCTGCTGTTCGGTGACCGGTCCGCCGAAGGAGACGGCGCTCTCGGAGACCGTTCCGGCGACGAAGTTCAGCGCCCAGGAGCCGTAAGGGAATTACTGACGGTTTTTGCACGGATCCGGTGCGTGCGGTGGTATACGGGCTGGCATGGGGATATCGGATGAGGTCCTGGCGGTACTGGATGTGAAGTTCGCCGCGGTACTGCCACATCTGGACGAGCGGCAGCGGCGCTTGTATCTGGCCTCCGAGGCCAGGGCGTTGGGGCACGGCGGGATCAAGGCCGTGGCCGGACTCACGGAGGTCTCGGAGTCGACCATCTCGCGGGGACAGGAGGAGCTCGCGGGTGGGGCGGAGGTGCTGGGGCGGGTGCGACGACCGGGCGGTGGACGCAAGAGTGCCGCCGAGCGTGATCCGGGCCTGGTGGCGGCGCTCGAGTCGTTGATCGAGCCGCACGAGTTGGGTGACCCGGTCTCACCATTGCGCTGGACCACCGCCTCGCTGCGGGACCTGGCCCGGGAGCTGACCGAGGCCGGACACTCGGTCAGCGCCCCGGTGGTGGGTGACCTGTTGCATGAGATGGGCTTCAGCCTGCAGGGCATGGCCAAGACCCGGTCCGGCCACCAAGTTCCCGACCGTGATGAGCAGTTCCGGCACATCAACGCCGCCGTCGAACGATTCCTGGCCGAGGGCCTGCCGGTGGTGAGCGTGGACGCGAAGAAGAAGGAGCCGATCGGTGACTTCGCCCGCCCCGGGCGCACCTACCGGCCCAAGGGCAAGCCAATCACCGCCCCGGACCACGACTTCACCCGCCCCGACACCCCGCTGGCCATTCCGTACGGCGTCTACGACCTCGGGAGGGACACCGGCTGGGTGAACGTGGGCACCGACCGCAACACCGCCGCGTTCGCGGCGGAGTCCATCCGCCGCTGGTGGAACGAGCGAGGCCGTCTGGACTACCCCGGAGCCACTCGGCTACTGATCACCGCCGATGCCGGCGGGGCGAACTCGGCGGACTCCACCTTGTTCAAGATGGACCTGGCCGCCCTGTCCGACGACTCCGGGCTGGACATCACCGTGATGCACTTTCCGCCTGGCACGCAATGCCGTTGTTTGACTACTGAATCATCGTCGGTTGCAACGTGATGACCTTGGCTGTGACCTTCCGTGTTGGCCGCCGGTCCCGGGTGTTGATCCGGTAGGACAGTTTCGAGGAGTACTTCGAGTCCGGCCGTTTGAGGTGCCGGTCAGCCTCACGCAGGCGCCTGGCGCCGTTGTCGAGCTTGCGCTGCGTCTTCGCGGCCAGCACGGCCAGGAACTTTTTGATCTTCGTGGGTGTGTTCGCGCACTGGCGGACCACACTGCGCCGCGCGTGCTTGAGGACCTTGACGAACGAGACCCGGTCCGGATCGATCCCGTTGTCGTCGGCCAGACCCACGATGATCTGCGTGAGGCAGTGGTGCACGACCAGGTGCGCCCAGACCTCCTGCCGCACCAGATCCGGGTCTCCCGAGCGCAGGACTTCGGCCGGCCCGCGTTGAAACGTCTTGATCTGCCGGAACGCCGACTCCGCCTCCCACCTCGAGTGATAGAGCTCTGCCAGCTCCGCCGCCGGATAGGCAGCCAGGTCCAACAGATCGGTCAACAGTCTGACTACCTCGCCGCCGTCGACGCGGTACTCGATCACCCGGACCAGCACCCCGCCGGGATGCGCGCCTTTCTGCCCGGCCAGGTTCATCCTCGCCAGGTACGTACCGTCGGGCAGACGCTGGACCGGACGCGCCGCGACGCTCGAACGGGCCCGGATCAGCAGATGTGCCCCGGCCCCGGTGTACGCCTTCCACAACGCCACCCCGGGAAGGCCCCGGTCCATGATCACCAGCATCCCGGCGGCCGATTCGGCCATCTTGATCGCCAACTCCGGCTCGCCGCCGTTGAACCCGCCCACCGCCGCGTCAATCTGCGCGTGCGTGCCGCACTCGGTCAGGGTCACCACCCGCGTCTGCGGGAACCCCGCGGGCTGGCCGTTCTTGACTGGCCCTCCGAAGGTGGCCCGGTTGGCCGTCGTATCCGGCGCATCCAGCACGAACCCGTCCACCGCAGCCAGACGCATCCCACGGTAGAAGGCTCTCCCCAGGCCGACAGGAGCCAGCGGGCCAGCCAGCTCGCGGAACGTGGTTTCCAGGACCAGTGAACCCAGGCGCCTCCGCGCCCGCGTAAACGAGGACTTGTTGGGGATGCTCCCGCTCAACTCGGCAATCTCGCCTACCAGTTGCTCCGCCACGTCGTCGTAGGAGTCCTGCTGAAACAGGGCCAGGGCGAGCGTGAAGTAGACCATGAACCCGGCCGGCAGGGCGCCGGGCTTCTTGTCGCGAACTCCGCACTTCTCCAGCACATCGGCGACGAGCTCCTGGGTCACCCATCGGGTCACCACTCCCAGCCGCACACGATCGGACAACCCCACCCACGGATGCATGCCGAGTCCAACGACCGCGCTCCTACAACGTCACCGTGAACTGCTTGGCACACTCAAGCAACGGCATTGAGTGCCTGGAGGAAAGTGACACACCGTCACCTCCAGGCCGCTGACGTGGGCGAAGTCGGCGAGTTCTTTCTTCCATGCACGGACCCGATAGCCGTTGGAGCCGCCGGCGTCGGCGGTGATCAGCAGCCGGGAGGCGTGCGGGTAGCGGTGCCGTCCCTCGCCTTCCCACCAGCGTCGCAGGGTGGCCACCGCGAACGCGGCAGTGTCCCCGTCACAGCCGACCGACACCCAGCCGGCGTCCGCGGTGATGTCGTAGATCCCGTAGGGCACCGCCTTGGCCGCTCCCTTCTCCGGGAAGTCGTGCGCACGCACCTGGACCGGTTCACCGGCGCGGTGCCACTCACGCCCGGCGACCGCGTAGTCGCCCAGGACTTCCTTCTTCTTGGTGTCCACGCTGATGACCGGCTGCCCCGCTGCGGTGTAGGCCTTGACCTGGTCGTTGATGCAGTGGAACTGCGCGTCCCGGTCTGGGTGGCGGGCTCCCTCGGTCGTGCGTGAGGTGCCCTGCAGGCTGAACCCCTCGGCCTTCAGGAGGGCCGCGACGGTGTCGGCGCCCACCGGGTGTCCCTGTCTCGTCAGCTCGGCGGCCAGCTTGCGGGTGGACTTCACTGTCCACCGCAACGGCGACTCCGGATCACCCCGCTGGTCCGGCTCGACCAGTGTCAGCAAAGCCGGGATGAGGCCCGGATCCGCATCCCGCAGGCGCTTGCGCCCTCCACCCTCCACCCGCACCCGACCGGTCGGCTCCCCGCCAACCGCCAGCTCGCGAACGCCACGGGACACCGTGGACTCCGCAACTCCCGCCGCACCGGCCACCGCCCGGATACCGCCATGCCCCAGCACACGCGCCGCCGCACCGAGAACAAGACGCCGCTGCCGCTCATCCACCTGCGGCAACAGCACAGCGAACACATCCGCCAGCGCAGCCTCGAACCCCTCCGACACAGCCAGTACCCTACCGGCCAACACCCCTACCAAACCGTGGAGTTATTTTCCGGCGGCTCCCTGGACCTAGCATGCCCGACGGGTCGGCACAGTCCCTGCGACTCTCCCGGCTACGCTCGCGCGGGAGCGCCCCGCGGCGCGTGGCTGCGGGGCGCCTTGTGAGGTTTAGTCGATCTGCTCCCCGTTGTGCGTACCGCCCTTGCAGAGGTTGTCCCCCAGATCGGGCATTCCGCCGCCCTGCATGCACTCAGAAGGGGTGACGTAGGATAGGGCACCCTGTGCGGTGGCGGCGGTGGCGGTGACGGCGCCTGTGAGGCCGAGTCCGGCGAGGGCTGCCGTGGCGATGACGGCGGCGAGGATTCGTTCAATGCGCATTTGGTTCCCCTTTCACGGATTGCCTCGGTTGGGGCACTAGTGTCTCGTGATCCTGTCCATGTCAGTTCGAGTTGTTATTGACGAGTTTCTTCACGTTGGTCGCGACGAGCCTGACCTTCGCGAGGACCTC